>CATLHJ010000006.1 GCA_949949035.1 uncultured Clostridia bacterium
TTTCGGTATGACCACAACCCGTACAGGTGTGTTCGCGGACACCTTCCGTGGTACACGTCGCCGGCGTGGTGGTTCGCCACTCGCCGTAAACGTGGTTGGTGCAATTTACGTAAAACTCTTTCACCGCCAACGGCGTCACCGTCGTGGTATCGGTATTTGGGGTGTAATAATACACGTAATATTTGGTGTTGGCCTGCAAGGTTACATTGTTTTGCTCATCGTCCACACTGTCTAACCATTCCCAACCTTTAATGGCGGTGTTGACTTCATCGCCCGCGACAAAGTCGTCACCCTCGCCTTGGTTGGTATAAAATTTATCGTTGACAAGGTCGTACATGCCCAAGGTATTCGTTGCATTACGTGCGGGCACCAAATCTCTTACCAAAACGTCATTATCGTAAATTAAACAATAATACATTTGCGGGCCGGTGTGGTTCCACTGGGCATCACGATCGCGATTAATATAAAACAAATATAAAGAATTTGGACTAACAAAATTTTGTTCATTAAAGGTGTAACTATAAATTTGACCAGAAACATCGCATGTCAATTGATTACGATGTTGTTCAATAATTGTTGGTACCCAGAAAGAATCCGCAAAAGGTATCCTGTAGGAATTTACACCATAGATAAATAAATTACCATTTTCGTAAGGAGAGAAGAACATCTCGACCCCGCGGCCCTCAGACGCACCACCATAAACGAAACTATAACTATCAACTGCGCACAAATTTACTTTGGTTCTAATCCCAGTATTTTCATTTGGAAAATACAGCGTGTCAATAAATTGGGTGCCGGTACCTTCGATAAAATCCAATGCCGTGTAACCTTTTGGCACAATTTTGCCCGCGTCAATTGTGGTCGGGTCGATTTGTTCAGTAGTAATATAGTACCGCATGCCGTCGGGTAAATCGGTCACAATTTTTTGTGCGGTACCCGTATATTCGGGTGTTGCCCCGTCCAAAATGATCGGTGCGGCGGTCGGGTCGTCCGCGGCCTTGGCCGGTTTAATGTTGACGGCGCACGCGGTAATCACCGCCACGCCAATTAAAATAATCGTTACTAACAAACAGCCAAAAATGGTTACCTTACTGTTTGTTTGTTTGTTTGTTTGTTTGTTTGTTTGTTTGTTTGTTTGTTTGTTTGTTTGTTTGTTTGTTTGTTTGTTTGTTTGTTTGTTTGTTTGTTTGTTTGTTTGTTCCATCAAAATTATTATAACACAAAAACCACCCAAAAGCAACATTAAATTTTAGAAAACAAAAAGGTCGGTAACCCGACCTTTTTGTTTTGTTTAATTCGCACCCGACATATTGAAGATACCAAACAGAATAAAGAACACAATCGTCAAAACCGCAATTGTTACCCCACAGATAATAATCAAATTGCGAATGCGACCTTGATTGTTGTGGGAACGGTTTTTGGCGTAATAACTTTCGCTGATTCCGGTGATAGAATTAGTGCTGTTACCACTTTCCGGCGGGGAAACCAAAATAGCAATCACCATGACGATGCTGATTATACTAATCAATGCGATAATCACCCCTTGAATAATCGGGAAACTATCAGTTATCCATTGCGGACGCCCCACATCCGTGTCCGCCAACAGTTGTAAAGCCCAATTACTTAACATTTTTGTACCCTACATTTTGGTAAACTTTCAAACCGGTACCCGCTGGAATCAATTTACCAAAGATAACGTTTTCTTTCAAGCCTTGCAGGTGGTCAACCTTGCCCTTAACCGCCGCGTCAACCAATACCGAACTGGTTTCTTGGAAGGAAGCCGCCGACAAGAAACTGTCGGTACGCAACGCCGCCTTGGTAATCGACAACAAGACGCGAGTGGCATGAGCCGGCTTTTTACCATCGTTGATGGCCAGTAAGTTTTTGTGTTCAAATTCAATCGCGTCAACTACGGCCCCAATCGGGAAATCAGTATCACCCGGATCTTCAATCTTAACTTTTTTCAACATCTGTCTAATAATTATTTCCAAATGCTTGTTGTTAATTGAAATATCTTGCGTTTTGTAAACTTTAATGATTTCGGTTAACAAGTAATCTTGCACGGCTTTGATACCTTTGTTACGCAAAATGTCGTGCGGGTTGAAGACACCTTCGGTCAAAGCCGAGCCGGGTTCCACTACGCTGTCCTTTTTGACAATAACTTTCATGCTGGCCGGAATCAAATACGGAACTTCTTTACCTTCGTTCGTCTTAATTACTACTTCGACGCGTTTTTCAACTTGGTTAACCGCAATAACGGTACCGCCAACGTCACTGACTAAAGCCACACCTTTAGGGACACGGGCTTCCAAAATTTCTTCGACACGCGGTAAACCTTCAGTAATGTTTGATACCGCAATACCACCACTGTGCTTGGTACGCATGGTTAACTGGGTACCCGGTTCACCAATGGATTGCGCAGCAATAATACCTACCGGTTCGCCGATGCTGACGATATCGTGCCCGCTCATGTCGCGACCATAACACTTGGCACAAACACCATGTTTACATTTACAGGTCAAGACGCTACGAATCTCTACTTCTTTAATACCAATGGCTTCAATGTATTCCGCCATTTCGTCCGAAATCATCGTGTCGGCTTTAACTAATACATTTTTCGGGTTTTTCGGGTCAACAATATCGCGTACCGCAAAACGACCTTTAATACGACTGGCCAAGTGTTTAACGTAACCGTCAAGTTGCAATTCGGTCATTACCACGCCTTTCGGTTTTTCACCCAACGACGCAAAGCAGTCTTCTTCAGTAACAATAACATCTTGTGCCACATCCACCAAACGACGGGTCAGGTAACCAGCATCCGAAGTCTTTAACGCTGTATCCGCCAAACCTTTACGACCACCACGCGAGGACAGGAAGTATTCCAACGGCGACAGACCTAAACGGTAGCAGCCTTTGGTCGGCACATCTTCCTTACGCCCCGAAACGTTCGCAATAATACCACGCATACCCGACAACTGCATAATTTGGCCGTTTGAGCCACGTGCGCCAGAGGTGGCCATCATCCGGATAGGGTTTTGTTGACCAAGTACACTGATAACGTCGTCCTGAATTTTTTTCGTAGTTTCTTTCCACAAGGCAATGTTGCGATCCAATTTTTCGTCCAAACTCAATTCACCTTCGGCGTAGGCTTGTTCAATTTTCTTAACCTTGGCTTCGGTTTCTTTAATAATTTGTTCGCGGTCGGCAGGAATTATCGCGTCAAAGACCGACAGCGAAATTGAGCCTAGGGTCGAAAATTTGAAACCGACATTTTTAATTTTATCAATCGATTCACTGGTAATTGTAGCGCCGTGGGTTTTGAAGATTTTAACAATAATGTTGTTAATGTCTTTTTTTACCACTTCCTTGTTGATTTCATAAGCAAATTTATTTTCGGGTTTGCTACGGTCAACAATGCCAATATCTTGCGGGAAACATTGATTGAATAAGATACGCCCAACCGTGGTTTCTACACGACCGAATTCTTCCTTTTCGTCCATGTTGCCTTCAATTTCAAAATTAGAGCGACGCACAGTGATTTTCGCGTGTAAATCCAACTCGCCAACATTGTAAGCGTAAATAGCTTCGTTTTCATCCTTAAAGATTTTGCCTTCGCCCTTGGCACCTTCAATCAATTGAGTCATGTAGTAGCAACCTAAAATAATATCTTGCGTCGGGGTTACGACTGACTTCGCATCACTAGGTTTCAAAATGTTATTCGACGCCAACATCAAAACACGGGCTTCGGCTTGGGCTTCTACCGACAGCGGTACGTGCACCGTCATTTGGTCACCATCAAAGTCGGCGTTGAACGCAGTACATACCAACGGGTGTAAACGAATCGCACGTCCATCAACCAATACAGGTTCAAAGGCCTGAATTGACAATTTGTGCAAAGTGGGTTGTCGATTCAATAACACCGGATGATCGCGAACAACTTCTTCCAAGATATCCCAAACTTGTGGTTTCTCGCGTTCAATCAAGCGTTTCGCACTACGACTGTGATGCGCCAGCCCCATATCAACCAGTTTTTTCATAACGAACGGCTTGAACAATTCCAAGGCCATTTCTTTTGGTAAACCAACTTGATAATGTTTTAATTCGGGGCCGACAACAATAACGGTACGTCCCGAGTAGTCAACACGTTTACCTAACAGGTTATTACGGAAACGACCTTGCTTACCACGCAGACCTTCCGCCAAAGATTTCAGCGGACGTCCCTTGGCCCCCTGTACGGGTTTGCCACGACGGCCGTTGTCGATCAACGCGTCAACGGCTTCTTGCAACATGCGTTTTTCGTTACGAATAATAACTTCCGGAGCACCCAAGGCAATCAACTTTTTCAAACGGTTATTGCGATTGATAACCCGGCGGTACAAATCGTTAACGTCAGTAGTCGCAAAACGGCCACCATCAATTTGTACCATTGGTCGCAGTTCAGGCGGCGTTACCGGTAAAACATCTAAGACCATCCATTCTGGTTTGTTGCCACTGGTTTTGAAAGATTGTAACAAGTCCAAACGCTTAATGGCTTTTTCGCGTTTAGCACCCTTGCCGGTTTTTATAATTTGGTTGCATTCCGCGATTTCTTTGTCCAAATCCAAAGCCGCCAACATGGTTTTAATGGCCTCGGCACCGATACCATACTTAAAAGCGTTAGTACCGTATTTTTCCAAGGCTTCGTGTAATTCACGGTCAGACAAAATTTGGCCATAACTCAATTCAGTCTTGCCCGGATCCATAACCACAAAGGAGACAAAGTAAATTACGTGTTCCAAATTCTTGATAGTCATGCCTAACAAAGTACCAATTTTGGACGGTACGCCTTTGAAATACCAGATATGAACAACAGGCGCCGCCAATTCAATATGCCCCATGCGTTCACGGCGAACACTGGAACGGGTTACTTCAACACCACACTTGTCACAAACTGTTCCTTTATAACGAATCAATTTGTATTTGCCGCACGAACATTGCCAGTCTTTTTTCGGGCCAAAAATACGTTCACAAAACAAACCATCTTTTTCTGGCTTTTGCGTACGATAATTGATGGTTTCGGGCTTGGTTACTTCGCCGTGGCTCCATTCACGAATTTTGTCAGGACTGGCAATACTGATTTTCAAACTTTCAAAATTATTTAATTCAAACATAATTTTTCTCCTTATTCCTCATCAAACAGTTTGTCGATATCAAACATTTCCAAATCGTCTTCTGCCGGTTCGGCGATTTGTTCTTCGTCAAATTTAATTTCAGTTTCAACTTCGTCTTGTTTTTCGGCTTCACTGGCTGCCGCTAACATTTCTGTATCATCAATCGCTGCGTCAATCTTTTCCAGTTCAACTTCTTTCTTGTCGGCCGTGTAAATACCCACATCAAAACCGATACCTTGCAATTCACGAATCATCACCTTGCTGGCTTCGGGAATACCGGGTTCGGGTAATTTTGTACCATTAACAATTGAAATAAATGTTTTGGTGCGGCCTTGAACATCGTCGGATTTAACCGTTAGCATTTCCTGCAAAATATGCGAAGCACCGTAGGCCTCTAACGCCCAAACCTCCATTTCACCCATACGTTGACCACCGAATTGGGCTTTACCACCTAATGGTTGTTGCGTTACCAAACTGTACGCACCAGTTGAGCGAGCATGAATCTTGGTATCGACCATGTGATGCAGTTTCAGCATGTACATGTAACCAACAGTTGTACGGTTTTGGAATGGTTCTCCAGTACGTCCATCATAAAGTTGCATTTTACCGTCTTCTGGTAAACCATTTTCGCGTAACAGACGCTGAATGTCTTGTTCGGTCGCTCCATTAAAGACCGGTGTTGCCACCTTCCAACCCAAAGTTTTGGCCACCAAGCCTAACGAAACTTCCAACAACTGACCAATGTTCAAACGCGAAGGAACACCTAACGGATTCAATACAATGTCAATTGGCGTGCCGTCCGCCATATATGGCATATCTTCAACGGGCAAGACTTTAGAAACAATCCCCTTGTTACCGTGACGTCCCGTCATCTTATCGCCGACCTTGATATTACGTTTTTGTGCAATCGTAACTTTAATTACTTCGTTAACACCAACGTCCATTTCGTCTTTGTTCTTACGACTGAAGTATTCGACATTGACAACTACCCCGTCTTTACCATTTTCTACACGCATAGAAGTATCACGGACTTCGCGTGATTTTTCACCAAAGATAGCACGCAGTAAGCGTTCTTCCGGTGTCAGTTCTGACTCGCCTTTGGGCGTAACTTTACCGACCAAAATATCTCCAGTACGTACGAACGAACCAACACGAACAATACCGCGTTCATCCAGATTCGCCAAGGCTTCTTCACTTAAATTCGGAATATCACGGGTAATTTCTTCGTCACCCAATTTAGTAGTACGGACTTTACATTCTTTTAAGTGCAACGCAATCGAGGTGAACTTATCTTCCTTAACAACGCGTTCCGAAATCAAAATCGCATCCTCAAAGTTGTACCCTTCCCAGTTCATGTAGGCGACACACATGTTTTTACCAATTGCCAACTCGCCGTTGCAAGTCGCGTAACCGTCAGTAATAATTTCGCCCTTCTTGACTTTGTCACCCTTGCGTACAATCGGCTTTTGGTTAATGCAAGCTTCTTCGTTGAAACGGGTAAACTTGGTTAATTTATAGAAATCTTTCTCGTGATTATCGTCACGTTCAATAACAATCGTATCCGCCGTTACCGAAACTACGGTACCATCGTTCTTGGCGGCCAACATCACGTTACTGTCTAACGCCGCACGGTATTCCAAGCCAGTAGCGACCAATGGTGCTTCGGTGCGAATTAGAGAAACCGCTTGTCGTTGCATATTGGAACCCAACAAGGCACGCCCGGTATCGTCATTACCCAGGAACGGAATTAACGCCGTAGCCAAGGAGACAAATTGACGAGGGCTGGCATCGACATAGTCAACATTTTCGCGTGCCACATCCATAATTAAGTCACGATGACGACAAGTGATATAATCACGTTGCAACCGACCATCTTCGGTCAACGGTTCAGTGGCTTGGGCGATATAGAACGCGTCTTCCTCGTCCGCGGTCAAGTAATCGACAATGTCGGTTACCTTTCCTGTTGCCTTGTCCACGCGACGTAACGGCGCAGTGATAAAGCCATACTCGTTAATGCGGGCATACATTGCTAAACTGTTAACCAACCCAATGGATTGACCTTCGGGGGTTTCAACTGCGCACAAACGACTGTTGTGTGTATAATGCAAGTCACGGACTTCACTAGTGGCCCGCTCCTTAACAATCCCACCCGGTCCAACTGCCGTAATCTTGCGTTTTTGCGTAATTTCGGTTAACGGATTATTGGTGTCCATGACATGCGACAATTGCGAAACCGCACAGAAGTCACGCAAAGCTCGCGTAATTGCCTTTGCGTTAATAATGTTCAAGGGGTTAATGGATTTACTGTTAATTTCCATAGTCTGCATGGTTTCACGCATACTGTTACGCAGTTTCAACATACCATCCTTGAAATGACGTGCCATCAAATCACCTACGGTATTCAAGCGACGGTTACCCAAGTGGTCAATATTATCTTCCATACCGACACCGTCGTGCATATTCAATAAGTAAGATACGGTAGCGACAATGTCGTCTTTGTGCAAATGACGCATTACCAATTCTTTAGCGTTTTCTTTAACAGCCTTAATCTTCTCTGCTTTGGTGGTTTTACCTTCCAAAACTTTTAGCAAGGTTGGATAATGTACCAACTCTTTAATACCGGTATCAAATTCCGTACAATCCAAATACACATTAACGTTAACGCGGTTATTACCAATTACCTGAACTGCGTCACCCGCTTCGTTCTTAATTGTCACCACATTAATTCCAGCGTTTTGAATCTTGTCGGCGGTTGCTTTGTCAATTTCGGTATCACGCTTAACCACTACCTTACCATCAATTTTAATATCCTCGGCTGCAATGTGTTTTAAGATACGACTACTGATGCAAAGTTTTTTGTTAAATTTATAGCGCCCAACTACCGCCAAATCATAGTTAGGGAAGGTAAAGAACATATTGTTCAAGCCAGATTCCATTGCCTCGGCGTTCGGCAATTCAGATGGACGCATTTTACGCGATAATTCCAACAGAGCCTTCTCTTTAGAAACTTCGCGACCACCTTCATTGGCTTTTTCTAAAGTTGCCTTAATCAAGGGATGATGACCAAATTTTTCCAAAATTTCTTGGTCAGAACCTAAATCTAACGCGCGCATAAAAGTAATCAAATTAACCTTATTGGCTTTATTGGGGCTGACAAAAATCACATTATTGATATCTTTGGTCATTTCAATATAGGCGCCGTGCGTTGGACTCATCGTACATTCGATAATTTCTTTTCCTGTCTTATGGTCTTTTGATTTAGTGAAGTAAACACTGGGGCTTTTAATAATCTGGTTAACAATAACCCGTGCTACACCGTTGACAATAAAGTAACCGCTGTCGGTCATTTGCGGAACATCACCCAAGAACACATCTTGTTCAATAACTTCGTTCGTTTTTTTACCTTCGGCGTCTTCTTTGAAAACTACTCGTACCTTAACACGCAGAGGTTTAACGTACATTTGACCACGGCGCAAGCATTCCGCTTCGTCGTATTTCACGTCTTCACCGATATAGTGATCCAAGAAGTAGACTTCGCATTTACCTGAATAATCGGTAATAGGGTTAAATTCGTCTAAAACTTCTCTGATGCCAGTATCCAAGAATTTTTTGAAACTTTCCTTTTGAATGTCCAAAAGATAGGGAACATTTAACAACTCCGGTACTCGACGGAACGTCATACGTTCGGTCTTGCCGTAAGTGTCCTTAAAAAGTCCCGTCTTTTTAAGATTCACACCTGCCATTATTTTACCTTCCTTAATTTATTTTTTTGCCGGGCTTTGTTTCAATCCGCCCAGTCAAAATCACAATAGTTCCTATAACATAACATAGCCCTCTACACTTGTCAAACATTTTTTTCAAAATTCTTTAGTGATTATATTGACTTTATCGTGTGTTTTTTGTATGCTAGCAGTATGGAAAATAACAAATTAAAAACAAACTTTTTGAAATCGGGAATCAATAAGCTTGGGGATAAATTATCCAAGTTGGTACCACCGGCGATTTTGGCGGCAACCTTACTTAATTTCAGTGCTTTTGCCAAAACCCCTACGGCTGCCAAAAGTAGCAAAGCACCAACCCCAATTTATAAGGAAGCGAAAGTTAAGTATTCGACCAATGACAAAGCCTTACATAATGTCTACTACTCTGACTTGTTCAAAATGGCCAAATACGAAAAATTAGAGGCCGATGTCCGCAATGATTTAGTTAAATTACTAGCCGAAATGAACGCCGAAACCTTAAAATTGTCGGCGGCTTTTACCACGGCCGAAAAAAAATCAATCACCAATTCTAACTTAACAGTTGACGAAGTTAACAAAATCGCCCAAAACCGTACCGAAAACGCCGCGGTAATTAACGGTTCGATTCAACACTACACAGAATTGATGTTGAAAACTTTGACCTCAAGTCGTTTCCGTGCCGATGCCGCCGAATTTCATTATTTAGACGAAAACGATCACGTTAACGAATTCTTGCGTTTCAATACCAAAGGCGACCGCGATATTCGCAAAGAAACCAACGTGATTTTAAATTTATCACGTAATGATATCACGCAATACGTCAACTATGCGCAAGGCGGAAAAACCACATCATCGACACAAATTACCAAAAATTTGAACAAGATTCAAGCGATGGTAAGTCAATCCAGTCAAACTCGCGCCAACTACGATGCCCTATTAAAAGTTATCGACCAAACTGCTGACCTGTTACCCGCTACCATGTTCGGTACCTTTGAAATGCGCCGTGGCTTGATTAAAGAATTTGCGCAACAATATTCAATGAATGCTTTGTTAAATAAAATGGAAAAACTGGGCTATAATGTCATGGATCTGAAAGCCGACGAAATTATCAGTTCCACCAAAATGGGCAAGGATACCAAGTTTAATACGCTGGAAGCCCGCACTGATGTCTACAACACTAACACAACCATTGCGGTTGGTGCCGACATGCGCACTACTTGGTCGAACAATTTTGACCTAACTTACGGCCTTGAAGCGGATGGAAAATTTGGTTATGATGGTAATCACGCTTTCCAAGCATTGGGTAAAATTGAACCCGGTTACATCTTCCAAAGCGGACACCGTTTAGCCGCACCGGTAAAAGCGGGTCTAAATTTTGACCAAGATGGTATCAGCACGCCCTTTGGTTTGGGTCTTGATTACACCATTCCATTAAACAAAGACTTTTCGTTAGACTTTGGAGCCTCGACCTTATTTAACTTACAACGCAACAACGTCGAGATTGGCGGTATGGTCGGTGTAATTTATTCGACCAAGAAAATGAAATTCAAATTTGGTGTTGGTTTGGGATACGTTGCCGAATTAAACCGTAATAAAGGCGATAATTCCACCGTTGTTATTCCGGACATAAAACCAGACCCCAAACCCAATCAAGAACCAATTAAGACCGAACACATTGGCGATACCGGGACCTCACACTTAACACCATTTAACCCCGACCGGTTAACCAGTAAATAATTGGTTTTGTGACGAAATAAAAGTGCGCCGTTCCGGCGCGCTTTTTATATTAAGTCAATGGTTACAGGTAATGATAAGTTTTACGTTTCGCTAAACAGAAAATACCCGACACCAGCATTGCCAAAATTTCAGCCACCAACATTGATAGCCAAACGCCCGTTACGCCAAAGAAGATCGGCAATACTAAAACAGTGGCCAATTGGAAGACAATAGTTCGCATAAACGAGATAATCGCCGACACAATGCCGTTGCCAAACGCGGTAAACATAGAAGACATAAAAATCGAATATCCCGAAAAGATAAAGGAAAAAGAATACAACCAGAAAACATTTTTGGTCATCATCATCAATTCGGCATCATACCCAACAAACAGCCTAGCAATCGGATCCGCCAAAGCCAACGCCAAAGCGGTCATACAAACCCCAAAGATCCCCATCAATAACATACTTTTTTTGAAAATGTTTTTTAACTCAGCAGTATTCCCCGCCCCATGATTATAACCGATTAAAGGTGCCGTACCAATAGCGTACCCAATGAACATTGCCACATAGATGAAGTTTACGTACATCATTACCCCATACACCGAAACTCCGTTTTCGCCGACCAAACGCATCAACTGGAAATTGAAAACAATGCCGACAACTGATGCCGAAATATTGCCAATAAATTCTGAAACGCCGTTAGAACAAGCGTTAAAAATAACTCGCATACTAAACCGTGGCTTTCCCAACCGCAACAGACTAGAATTTTTACTGGCGAAATAACATACTGGAACAATTGCACCTACTGCTTGACTGATACAGGTAGCCATCGCCGCGCCTTCCACCCCAAGATTAAACACCGCCACGAATATAGCATCAAGCAAGATGTTAACGCATCCGGCGATAACGGTAACAATAAATCCCAACATTGGCTTTTCGGCTGTAGCAAAAAAAGATTGAAAAACATTCTGCAACATAAAGAATGGTATGGTACTTAAAACTATACGACTATATGTCACACAATAAGGCAACATTGCGGGTGTCGCCCCCAACCATCGGGCCACATAGGGCACAATCAATTCACCAATCACCGCGAAGCATACACCACAAGCAAAAGTCACATAAATAAATAATGAAAAATACTTGTTGGCGTCATCGCGTTTACCTTCGCCCAATAATTTAGCAATGATGGCTGTGCCTCCCGTCCCCAACATAAAGCCGACCGACCCCAATACCATTAAAAATGGCATAATTAAATTTAAGGCGGCAAACGGTGTTTTACCGGTATAGTTAGAAATAAAAAAGCCGTCGACCACACCATAAATTGACGTAAAGACCATCATTAAGATGGGTGGTAACACAAAGCGGAATAATTTTCGGTAATTGAAATGGTCACTTAACTGCACTCTCATTTTGTTTGCTCCTGCCACGCTTTGATATAGGCGGCCAACGCGGGGACAATCTCCGCAATCTCAACATCAGTAGTATTCACGCACAAAGTGTACGTTCGACAATCACCCCATGCCGTATTAGATAACAAATCGTGTAATTTCCGACGATTACGGTCAATTTGTTTGAATTTCTTTAGCAATTCTTTATCTGATAAATTGTGATTAGCGGCATCGGACGTACGGCAACGTTTAATTTTATAAGCAGTATCCGCCGATATAAATAACTTAAACGGTTGATAATTTCGCAAGATAATCTCGGCTCCACGTCCAACGAAAACGCAATTTCCCTTTTCTGCCAATTCTTTAATAATTTTTTGTTGTGTGACCAACACCGCAATTGCCGTTTTATTCATGGCAAAAGTATTCCCGCGGTGCAAAGTGAAATTGCCTAATCCGCGTTCTGAAACTTTGGCGACATAATCGGCATCCAATTTACAGCGTTCAACAATTTGGGCTAACAATTCGTTATCATAATAAGCGTAGCCTAACGCGTCGGCCAGACGTTTACCTAGTTCTCGACCCCCACTACCGAACTCACGGCTGATAGTAACGATACTACTGTTACGTTTTTTCATTAGTATTAAGTATATTCGCCAGCCGCACATTTAGCAACCCTTCCTTACGCCTTTTGTAATACCCTAGATTAACCCGTAAGGCATTAAGAATCGCCAAAATCGCCACGCCAACATCGCCGAATACCGCCAACCACATGTTGGCAATACCCAAAGCCGCCAGTACCAAAATCAGCAATTTCACCCCGATCGAAAAAACGATATTTTCCTTAACAATCATCATCGTTTTGTGCGCAACTTTTTTGGCAGTAAGTAGTCCCCGCAAATCGTCATGCATTAAAACCACATCGGCGGCTTCTATGGCGGCGTCACTGCCCACCACCCCCATGGCCACCCCTACATCAGCCCGCATCAGCACCGGTGCATCATTGATACCATCACCAACGAAGCACAGCACATCGTTTTTACCTTTTGCAGCCAACAACTCCTCTACTGCGTCTACTTTGTCCTGTGGCAACAATGACGCCCTGTACGACGACAAACCAACCTGTTCGGCAAAACTTGACGCTACATTTTCATTATCACCGGTCATCATCACGGTACTGATCGCTTGCTGCCGTAAGTCATTTAACACGCCAATCGTTTCGGGTTTAATTTCATCTTGAATAACGATGGCACCAACGTAAGTGCCATTTTGGGCGACATAACTGACTGTACCCACCACGTTCAAGGGCGTAAAAGCGATGTGGTACTGCTGCAATAATTTTTCATTACCACAATAAATAATAGTGTCAGCGTTACGCGCGATAACACCTGCTCCTGCCACGTTCGTTAACGTATAGCCTGCTGGTATTCTTTGTCCATAGGCACTAACAATAGCCATAGCAATGGGGTGCCGTGAATCCCTTTCGGCAATTGCTGCCAGACGCAAAATTTCGGTTCGCCGGCTGACCGGTTCTACCCTCGTTATTGCAAAATTCCCCTTGGTCAGCGTACCGGTTTTATCAAAGACAAAAACATTGGCTTTGTATAATTGCTCCAAATAATTTGACCCTTTAATTAAGATACCGTGTCGTGAGGCCGTCCCTAATGCTACAAAAAACGACATCGGGATAGAAATTACTAACGCACACGGGCAGGACACCACCAAGAAACTTAACGCGCGGTAAACCCATGTAGCCCAATCCCCCGTAACCACGCCAGGCACCACCGCCAAGATAAGTGCTAAAACGACGACGGTCGGCGTATAATAACGCGCAAATTTGGTAATAAAATTTTCCGATTTAGCTTTTTTCATTGCTGCATTTTCTACCAAATCTAAAATCTTAGCCACGGTCGAATCGTAAAAAATTTTTGTCACTTTCACCGTGATCTGTGAAGTCAAATTGACACAACCACTAATAACGATGTCATTAACTGCCACCGCGCGCGGCAATGCTTCCCCAGTCAGAGCCTTGGTATCAATGCTGGACGCACCCTTAATCACCACTCCGTCCAAAGGAACTTTTTCCCCAGGATTGATTAAAATAATATCATCCACCTTGACTACCGTTGGGTCAACCTGTTCGATGTTATCACCATTGACTCGATTGGCATAATCCGGACGAATTGCCATCAGTTGAGCAATTGAACGTCGCGAACGCCTCGTAGCATACTTTTGGAACCATTCACCTACTTGGTAGAACAATAGTACAGCGCAGGCCTCATCAAAACCTTCAATGATTTGTCCATTGACACCACGATAGATGGCCAACGCAAACGCGCCCATTGTTGCCACCATCATCAAGAAGTTTTCATCCAATAATTGTCCGCGAACAAGATTGCGGATTGCCTTCCACAATACATCATAACCAATCAATAAATAGATAACCAAATACAAACCGAACGGGAATAACCAACCATACGGCGACGGCCACACCGCGCCCAAGTTAATCACTTTATCAATGGCGAAAACCGCCACAAACAACACCAAGGCTACGACAATGCGTATCATTTGTTTAGTTAACTTTTTCATTTAACACTCACAGCAAAATTTGGCAATCCGGTTCAATCTTACGACAGACCTTTACGACTTTCTGCATTACTACATCAAATTGCTCATCATTGACGTCAATTACCATTTTCTGTCCCATAAAACTGACACTGGCACTGTTTACTGCCGGCAATTTACCAATGGCTTGTTCCATTTTGGCGGCACAGTTTGGACAATCTAAATCCTTTAACTTAAAGACTTTGGTCATTTTGTTTTTTGCTCCTTATTCGCATAATTGTATAATTGAGTAAATGTTTAAGTATTGGTCAAAAAATTTTATCGTTCTTTGACGTGGGTTAAACCACAATCCAAAATTTGGTTAACATGGTCATCGTCCAAGGAATACTTAACCTCTTTACCTTCTTTCACCCCTTTTACCAATTTTGCCGAACGCAAAACCCGTAATTGGTGTGACACAGCCGAAATGCTCATTTCCAAAACGTCAGCCAATTCCCCCACGTATAATGCACGGATATGCAAGCATTGTAAGATTTTTGCCCGCGTGGGATCACCAAACATTTTGAAAAATTCTGCCAAGTTGTACACTGTGTCATCATCCGGTAACATTCGGCGCATACTTTGAATTGGATCCAACGTTTGCCCAGCGTTTGTCATAATGCATCCCCTTACACTTATTTGAATAGTCTTTCAACTGTTCAACATTATTATATGCAAGAAAAAAGTTGGTGTCAACCAATTTCACCAACTTTTTTACCACACAAAAATTTGTTTACCGGTCCCAGATAATCAGGTCGCTGTCTTGTAAAACGATCTGTGGTCGGTTATTAACGATACAGTGGCTCAATTTTTTATGAGTGATTCGGTTACGCGATGATTCAAAGCCGAGTTCCCAACTATCTGACTGTTTTTGTTCCACATTTAATTGATCAACGTCTTTTGACCATTGGCCAAGTCGTGCCCCATTACGCGATGACTCAAACCCCATTTCCCAATCAGTATAATTCATTACTATTTCTCCTTACCATTCAAAGATTATTATAACATAGCCAATCTTACCAAAGCAATAGCAAAAATTAGGTCACGTTACAAACGTGACCACAACATTTGGTTATCACAAAATTCGTACTTTATTTTACCAATATCACATAAGTAAGATAAATAAGAACGCACCGTACTACCCACCAGCACGTATTGATTAGCGTTCATGGTCAAATGGAAATTATCGAACACAGCTTTTAAGATGGTTTCAAAAGTCAGCGGTAACGCACAACATTGCTCAAGAAAAGCGCAGATTTTATTAACTTGGTCACGATTCAACTTAATTAAACTTTTTATATCGGCAACGGCCGCACAATGTGACGGAATAAATAAGGTTGCCACCAGTTCGCTCAATGTATCCAAAGTTGCTAAAAACGCTTTAACGTCATACAGGTAAAAAAGATGGTACTTGTCAATGGTTTCCTGACTTAACAAAGCATCCCCCAAAAAGACCACATTGTCACTGGTTCTAACGCCCACCATTGCTAGTGAATGTCCAGCCAATGGCATCAGCGATAAACCGTCCGGTAAATCGCTTGGTACCATTGTTGCTCGCGATGCTTTGGCCAACAGGAACTTATTACGTAAATCAGCAAACGGACACCCACCGTATAACATCGTCGGCTCTAATATTGGTTGCTCGGTAAAACAGGCTTCCACCCCGTTGCCATAAATTGCACAGCCCGTACGCTCTTGAATAATTTGATTACCGCCAATATGGTCAGCGTGTGCATGAGTGTTTATAATGCCCTTAACCTGCCAACCTTGTTCGGCAACAATTTTTAAGACCTTTTTACCGGCATCTTTGTCGTTACCGCTATCAATTAAATAAATATTTTTGTCGTCCACTAGATAAATACCAATATTTGTGGCGTTTTTTAGGTAATAAGTTTTAGCACCGACTTTAATCAATTCCATAATCAATTATACTTAAATCCGGCCATAAGCAAAAGTTATTTTACACACGATAAGCAATGGCTAACGCCAGTTGTAATTTATCAAGATTGTGGTTAGCGTCCGCAAGTGTGCCGATGGTATAACTGTTGTCACCCAACACATCGCCCGTTACCAAAAAATTATATAGGGAGAACCCATGATAGTCGCAAACGGCTTGTACGCCCGCCAGTTCCATTTCCACAGCGATACAGCCTTCGGTACGGCGTTGTTTGGCTTGTCCCACGGTTTCGCGTAAAATAGCGTCCGTGGTCCACACCTTACCCATTACCGACGGCACCTGTAACTCTTCCAAAATGGCTTTGACTGATGCACTGTTTTTAATGGTGATGTAATCTTGTGGCGCAGCGTAATGGTACGACATTCCTTCATCGCGATAAGCAGCGGTCGGTATGACAAACTTGTTGGTGGTTTGTTGGGCGTCTAGACTGCCCGCTGAACCGAACATCACAAACTTAGTCGCACCGACCAAGCAGTTAGTCTCTACTACCATTTCCGCCGCCAATGCCGAACCAATCATCGACACATAAAACGCGATATTCCTGCCTTGATAATTGAACCGGTAAATTGGGTATTCACCATTGGGGAAAGTAAACTCAGCGATTTTCTCGCAATGAAAGTTAGCCAAAATGCTTTCACCAATCACCCGCGAAAAAGTAACCAAACAAACATCGACTAAATGCTTTGGCTCGCCATAATAATCTTGTGCCGTAATCAGCGGACGCGTTTGGTTATCAAAAGAATCAGTAATCATTGGTAACTCCTTATATAACATAGCACACTCACGATGTTTGCCTAAATAGTTTTTAACGTCCGGTTTAAGACTTTACAAACCGCGGTTTTGTTGGCTATACTGTAACAACGTTTCCGTAGCTCAGTTGGATAGAGCATCGCCCTTCTAAGGCGAGGGTCCCGTGTTCGAGCCACGGCGGAAACACCACTCGCTAGACAAAAAAGTCTCATACGGATGTTATCAAGTAAATTGTTTACAACGTAGGGAACGACTACTTTGCGAAGCAACAGGATATCTAAAAATTGAATATAAAGGAGTAACATTTTGGGAAAGAGTCTAAGGAATTTCAAAAAGACAATTCAATATATTGGTATATTTTTGATAACTTTTTTTGTAGTTTTCTATATTGTCTTTGAAATTTTCTATGCCTTATATAAACACAATATTTTATCAAAAAATATGATGTTTCTATTAACACTATTAATCGTATTACTCGTTTCTATAACTTTTACAATTATTGTATTACTAATAGACTTAAAGAATAAATCAAAATTTTTGCCTAAAGTCAAAATTTTTAAAGGAATAGTTGTGTTTTATTTATTATTTGGATTAGGGTTATCAATAAAACCTTCCGTCGAGATAACGATAGCACAAGCACAAAATATACTTACCATTGAATGGACTATTTGTGCCATTTTATTGGCACTATTGGTAACTTGGTGTCTTGTTATTGAAAAAAATCTAACTGCGACAACAAAACCAATAACAGGAATTAAAAATCGATTTAACCTTTATATTAATAGATATTTAAGAAGAAACTATGCCATAGAATATCTATGGAATATTACTCCGGCTATAATCTCTTTAATTTTATTAATATCAGTTTCTGGTAATATTTATATACAAAATCTGTTAAACTGGATTACTCAAACAATTTTATATTTTGTTTTTTATCTATTAACGTATTCTATAATTTTAATTACAACAGACATAATAGCACCAACACTAGCAAGAGTTTTTTTAACAAGCCTTGAAAAGTTTGACGAAAAGGAATTTATAATTGAAATGACTAAAGGAATTTCTGAAGACTTAAACATTAAGTATGATGAATCCTTACAAAATAAGATTTTAAAATTATACTTTGCCGATAAACAAACAAATTTAGAATTACCCAAAGCGCAAAGTAAAAATCGTGATCGTAGAAATTAAACAACTCTTATTTTACAGTTTATCTTGTCGCGAGTTTGTTGTTGGTAAAATAAAATGAAGTATGGAAGATATTAATACTCTTGATTTTGACAAAGCCACAGCACATGGCAATGTTGTGGTCGAATTTTATGGACGTGGTTGTCTTAATTGTCGTATGGCCGAACCCACCATTACCAAATTAGCCCGTCAAAATGCGACTTTACGTTTTGTCAGGGTTAACGCTGACACCAATCTCGCTTTGGTGCACCGCTACCACGTCGCGTCACTGCCAACCTTACTCTGTTTCAAAGACGGTCAGGTGCTGACCACCATCGCAGGGGTAAAACCACTGGCGGTATTACAGAACAGTCTTAACACTTGCTATCGTTAGTCACGTAATAAGATTGGTTGCAATTGTTCACCTTTTAACGCCGCGCGAATCGTGGCGTTTATTTGCGTAAAATCACAGACGCACGAATAGGGCTTGGCGACCACATCGTCTTGGCCAAACGGAACGAAATAAATGTGTTTGCGATTAAGCAAACGCCCGATATTTTCGGCACTACCACTTAATGCGTCATTAGTTGACAAACCGATAATACATGGTTTGTTGTTGCGTAACAAGGCTTTGACGGCCATTAAAACGCAAGTGTCAATGATACCGTGCGCCAATTTGCCTAACGTGTTCCCCGTGGCGGGGAAAATAACACTGGCGCGCAAACGGTGGTTACTGGATAAAGTTTCGGCCCCCGCAATGTTAGTAATAATATTGTGTCCCGTGATGGTGCGAATCTGTTGCTTGAATTCTTCAATATTGGTAAACCGATTAGGCTGGTTGGCGTTTGGTGACAAAACTGGAATTATTTCAAATTCTTGTGCCATTTCTTTTAAGATTGGTAACAGTTTCAAATAACTACACGCACTACCCGTAATACACAAAACAATACTGGGTTTAACCAAGGTGTGTAAATAACGCTCAATGCTGTCAGCAACGGCAGCGGCGGCCTCTTGCGGATAATACTTGCCGGGCAGGCCGGGCAAAATTTGATAATTGTAATCGGCGCGATTAACCCCGACCCAATCAAAACCGTACGGTGCTGAAGCCAAATCGTAAATGACTTGGTGCGCACGGCGTTTATGCCAAGCGACCGGTTTTAACAATTCTTTGGGTATTGTGTTCACAATAATGGGGAAATTTTCAAACGGTGCCATTTCAAAGTACGCCCGTTGGTCATATTGATCTTTTAACTCTGGGACTTTATGACAATTAAAATTCAAAACGGAAAGTTCCCAATCCTGAAAAACTTTAGCAATTTCGCCCGCTAATTTTCCCCAACCGCACAGCAACATTTTTTTCTGCTTACCATGATAATTTTGTTCAACAATTTGACGTAAGGCTAATGCAGTTAAATAATTGTTGGTACGTACAAACTGCTCGTCATCATTCAAACTGTAATAATTAACCCCCGTTAAGGTCGGTTGGTAGCCGAACACCATACTGCCTACCACGGCACTTTGGAAAAGTGACACATCAAATTGACACCGCGGTTCAAGAAAGAAAATGGTTTTCTGTTCGGTCGCGTCGTGCCAATCTAACACCGAATAGCCCTTACTTTCCCAGATTTTGGTTAAGGCGGTGACCCGTGGGTCAGTACTGCTTTGGTTGACCTTAAAAACATATTCCATAATTATGAATATGATATAATTGTGGAAATAGTCAAATTTGGCGGGTCGTCTTTGGCCACGGCGTCAAACATGCGCCTGTGTCGTGCCATCGTCGAAAGTTCGCCACAACATAAAGTTATCGTGGTTTCGGCACCCGGTAAATACGGCATTTACGACAGTAAAGTGACCGACGACTTAATTAAGGTTGCCCGTGGCGATACTGGCCTAGACCGCATTATCCGACGCTTTGATGATATTGCTAGCCAACTGTTAACACCGGAACAATACCAGCATTACCAAGCCATTTTGTACCACACACAAAACGCGATTAGGAACCATCTGGACGATTACAATTTTGTTGTTTCGCGTGGTGAATATTTGTCGGCACAATTATTCGCGTTATATTTGGGTTACCGCTTTGTTGACGCCCAAGATATTTTAGTCATTAACCATGACGCCACCATCAATCTCGACGCAACTCGACGACAGATTAGACAACATAAATTGAAGCGTCACTTACCCTTTGTCATTGGTGGCTTCTACGGACAACGTGACGGCCATACAGCGCTGTTTACACGTGGCGGCAGTGACTACACGGGTGCCATCATGGCGGTATTATTGCACGCAAAAATATATAAAAACTACACCGACACCAATGGTATTCAAACTGCTGATCCACGTTTAGTTTATGACACGCAAACTATTACTTGCCTTGATTTTGATAGCCTTGACATTTTAACCCATAACGGAGCGGGCATAATTCATGAGAATGTCGCTGCGCTGCTGGCGGCTTACCGCGTGCCATTACGCGTAGATAATACTTTTGCCCCCGATCAGGCCTATACCGAAGTTCACAGTCTACGTTGTCGTAATTGTCAACCGCATTATTTTTGCATAACCCACCGTGATAACCAAATTATTTTGGTACAAAAAACACACAGCAGCCCTACTGTCGTGCAGAAAATCAACACTACACCGGCAACTTTGGTAAGCGACATTCAAAAACTGCATTTAGCGATGTTAAAAAACTTATAAGACAAATTTGCGTAAATCAGTTTTTTTGATAGTTTGTTTCATTTTCTTTTCAACATAGGCTTGGTCTACCACTATCGTTTCTTTAGTTTTCTTAGTTCCCGCAGTGAACGAAATATCTTCCAAGACTTGTTCCATTATTGAATGCAAACGACGAGCCCCTAAATTTTCACTGGTGTCGTTTTCGCGTTCAGCCAGTTCCGCAACCAACATTAATGCATCTCTGTCAAATTGCAAATCAACATTATCGACCGCTAACAATTCTTGGTACTGCTTGGTAATGGCGTTATCTGGTTGGGTCAAGATTTTATAAAAATCATCTTTATTCAAAGAAGTTAATTCCACACGAATCGGGAAACGCCCCTGCAATTCAGGAATCAAGTCGCTGATTTTGCTGACGTGAAAAGCCCCCGCCGCAATAAACAAAATGTAATCGGTTTTGACCATACCGTACTTGGTTTGTACTGTACAACCTTCGACAATTGGCAAAATGTCACGTTGTACACCTTCACGGCTGACTTCAGGTCCGTTGCCACCACCCGTCGCCCCAATCTTATCAATTTCGTCAATAAAGATGATGCCATTTTGTTCGGCCATAGCGATACCTTCGGCGTTGATAGCGTCCTTATCAATTAACTTATCACTTTCTTCTTCCAATAACATTTCACGAGCAGCTGCTACGGTCATCTGTTTTTTCTTATTCTGTTTAGGGAACATTCCAGGTGCCACTTTATCAAAAATAGAACCAATTTCAATGCCTACCCCCATTCCCATCGGAATGTCAATCACGGGTTTCATTTCACGTACGACTTCCAGTTCAATAATAAAGTTTTCCAACTTACCATCACGGTATTCCGCCAAAGATTGTTCGTACAGCATGCTTTCTGCCATGTCACTAACTTTCTTTTTCTTTTCGGCGACCACAGCGTTCACAATTTTACGTTCTACGGTAGTTTCTGCTTTTTTACGTACTTCGGCAAATTTTTTATCTTTCGCCATGCGAATCGCAACTTCCACTAAATCGCGAATCATACTTTCCACATCACGACCGACATAACCGACTTCCGTATATTTAGTGGCTTCAACCTTAATAAACGGTGCGCCAACCAATTTGGCCAAGCGGCGTGCTATTTCGGTTTTACCTACCCCCGTCGGGCCTTTCATAATAATGTTTTTCGGCGTAATCTCGTCGGCAACCGCTTTTGGTAATTTTGAACGACGATAACGATTACGTAAAGCGATTGCTACTGCGCGCTTTGCTTCGGTTTGACCAATAACAAAACGGTCAAGTTGTTCCACTGTTTGTTTCGGAAAAATGTCCATAGGTATATATTACTGCCTTTATTGTACTTCGGCAAGTGTTTCCTTTTTTAATCCAATCCACACCATACGACAAGATTAGATTACATTTTACAAAAACCAACAATTATTATACTATACATATGATTATGGTTAACGGCATTGTGGGCGGTTAATCGATAATTGGGGGAAAATATGTTAGACTTTATTAAAAAAAATATGGTCTGGATAGCGGTTGTCCTGTGCGTAATTGGCATTGTGTTGTCAATTGTTGGCATTCCTACCAAACAGCCAATATTTTTCTTTGTCGGTATTGTCTTTGCTCTACCCACCATTGCCTACATCATTTATCAAGTTTTTTTCGATAAAGGCAAGGCCGAAATAAACTTACAAACCAATGGTCATAAACCGTCTAACGGTAGCGTGACCACGGTAATAACAAAAAAGGAGAATTTGATACTAATGAATAATCAAAACAGCGAAGAAGAAGATTTGGAAGCCTTGTACGACGGTTGTGCAACCGAACCAGAAATTGCTATGCAACTGGACGACATTATCAAAGCCGAACGCGAGAAAGCCATTGACGCTACCCCCGCTACGGTTTTACCCGTGACGGAACCCGCACCGACCTATGACGAAACCGCAGTCCAAACAGCAACCCAAGGCGAATTGTTCCGGCAACGAGAATTGCACTCATCTTTTGATAACAATTGGAACGACACAACCTTTACGTCGGCTTCCGAGCCAGAACCCGCACCGACGCCGGTTGCCGAAACGGTAACCCAACCCGTAACACAGCCGACACCAGTGATGTCACCTTTGGCCAACGAAGCCGAAACCGTAATTCGCATTACGGTCGCTAATGCCGAAGCCAAGAAACAACGCGCTGCCGAAAAGAAGGCATTATTGCAGCAAAGTAACTTGGAAAAGTACTTACAACGCTACTTTATTGAAACGGGCGTGTGCTTTGTCTTAAACCGTAATATTTATAAAGACAAATGTGGCATTGCCCCGTACAATATGTTTACCAAAAACAAAATTACCGAATTGCCCGAATACACAATGTCTATGACTAAAGGTCGCCTTTACCGCTTTTGCACCTACTTAATCGATACCGAAAGATTTATAAAACACCCTGAACTGTACCGCGATTTTACCACCGCGATTGAACAAGGTGTACCTTTGGCGCGGGTCAGTGAAACCTTGCACCCAATTTACCGCAAAAAGTACAAAAAAGATTTTGTATTGAATTTATCTAACCGTGAAGATTGGGATAACGTCATGATTTTAGTGTACAATAACTACCTACTGAACAACGATAATTTCAAAGACGTTTTCATTCGCGTGCCATTTGAAATTCCGGTCGCGTACAACGAACAAAACATTACCGACTACTTGGCAGACCCTGACGTGCAAGATCGTTTTATTGAACGCTACCCAGCCCTGGCGGAAATGGGATTCCCCACCCCTTGGGAAGCAATCTTTATTTGTTTCGTTAATACAGTTAAACAAAAATTGAATATTGAACAACTCGAAAGTGCGATTTTGAAAGACTATAAAAAAATTGCCCGCGCCTTGATCCGTCGCGACAAAATTCGCCAAAAAGAATTAAAGAAAGCGTCATAAGCGATTAAGTATTACAATTCTTCCACAGTCAAATTGTGGTTAGTGAAAATGCAAATTTCACTGGCGATACCCATGGCTTCGGTAGCAATTTCTTTCGCCGACATTTTGGTGTTCTTTAACAAAGCCTTGGCCGCCGCCAAGGCGTAATTACCACCACTGCCGATGGCCATTACTCCACCATCGGGCTCAATAACATTGCCGTCACCGCTGATCAACAAAACGCGCTCTTTGTCCGCTACAATCATCATTGCTTCCAATTTACCTAAACTGCGGTCGGTACGCCAAGTCTGTGCTAATTCTACCGCCGAACGCATCAGGTTGCCTGAGTATTTTTGCAACATTTCTTCAAATTTGTTAGACAAAGTGAACGCGTCCGCCACCGACCCCGCAAAGCCGACGACGACTTTGTCGTTGTACATACGGCGCACCTTAATGGCGTTACCTTTCATAATTACCGATTCGCCCATGGTGACTTGCCCGTCACCCGCAATGACCGTTTCATTGTCGCGTTTAACCGCAATAATTGTTGTTCCGCGTAAATCCATTTTTCCTCCTTATTGGCAATTACGATTACTACATTTTACCACATCTTTAATTTTCACCAAAGGACTTTTGCACTTCGGACACAATTCACCCGTTGGCTCATCAAAGGCGATAAAATCACAATTTGGGTAGCCTGAACAGCCATAAAAAGTTTTACCTTTCTTGCTGCGGCGCTTGTAAATATCACCACCACACTTCGGGCATTTACAAACGGGTTTCTCAAATGGCTTGGTAGTTTTACATTCTGGGTAGCCACTGCACGCCAAAAACTTACCATATCGTCCTTCGCGAATTAACATAACCCGTCCGCAGTTGGGACAAATTTCGTCGCTTTCCTGTGGTTTAATACGGTTCTCTTCACCCGTCTCGCGCACTTGGTCAACCACCTGAATAAACGGCTGATAGAAATCATCAACTACCCTGACCCATTCCAGGCCATTAGCCGCGATATCATCCAATTTATCTTCCATATCCGCCGTAAAACCCGTATTCATAATATCGGGGAAATATTTAACCAACCAATCCACCACAATGCAACCCAATTCGGTTGGCTTTAACGCCTTACTGTCTTTTTCAATGTATAAACGGGCAAACAAAGTGGCCACGGTCGGCGTGTAAGTTGCGGGGCGACCAATTCCTTTTTCTTCCATCGTCTTAACCAAAGTTGCTTCCGTATAACGTGCTGGCGGTTGCGTAAATTTTTGCAAGTATTCCAGTTTTACAAAATGCAAAATATCACCTACGTTCATCTCCGGTAAGACACCGGCGTTGGCTCCGTCATCATCACCGTCTTTGTCTTTTTCTTTGTCGCTGTCATCTTTGGCTTTGGTGCCGCCATTGACCGCCAACCAGCCGTCGAAAATCGGCGTACGCCCCGTAACGCGGAATATATAATCATTAGCGACGATGTCCACGCGGACACTGTTAAAGGTGGCTTCCGCCATCTGCGAAGCAATAAAACGGTTATAGATTAAGCGGTATAATTTAGCCTCGTCGGGTTTGCAATACTGGTCGGCTTCGTCCGGAGTAATTTCCAAATGAGTTGGGCGAATGGCTTCGTGAGCGTCCTGTGCCGATTTTTTGGTCTTATAGAAGTTTGGTGTCACTGGGACAAAATCCGCGCCGTATTTTTGTACAATGTAATCTTTAGCGGCGACTTGGGCTTCGGCCGATACCCGTACGCTGTCGGTACGAATATAGGTCACCAACGCCGTCATTCCCCGCGGTCCCATATTCACCCCTTGGTACAGGGTTTGGGCGGCGGCTGTCGTACGTTTTAACGACATACCCAATTTTGAACCAGCATCTTGTTGCATAGAACTGGTGGTAAATGGTGCCGGCGCGTGACGTTTAGTAATAGTCTTTTTAATATCTTGCACCATGTATTGGGCACAATTTAAGGTTGCAACAATCTGTTGCACTTGGGTAGCATTTGTGGGTTTAAGTCGTTTACCATCGGGTCCGTAATGTAAGGCTGCACGGAAATTAATTTGGTCCTTTGCTAAATGCGCAAAAAAGTCCCAGTATTCTTCGGGTTTGAAATTTTGGATTTCCCGTTCACGCTCAACTACCAATTTCAAAGTTACGCTTTGTACGCGCCCCGCCGATAACCCCGACTTAATTTTTTTTGACAATACTGGTGAAAGTTTGTAACCAACTAACCGGTCTAACACCCGGCGTGCTTGTTGGGCGTAAACCAAATTCATATCAATGGCACGCGGTTTAGTTAACGCCTGCTGGATGGCGGGTTTGGTAATTTCGTTAAATTCAATACGGTTCGGTGCCGCGGTATCCATCCCGAGAATATAGGCCAAATGATACGCTATGGCTTCACCTTCGCGGTCAGGGTCGGTTGCCAGTAAAACGGCTTCGGCCTTACTGGCGGCGTCTTTCAAGGCTTTTACGACGTCCTTTTTGTCCGTAGAAATTACGTATTGCGGTTCGTAATTGTGTTCAACATCCACCGATAAATTGTTCTTTCGTAAATCGCGGAAATGCCCACCCGTTGCCATGACTTGATAGCCGCTTCCTAAATACTTTTTAATTGTATCCTTTTTGCCGACACCTTCGATAATTACCAGTTTCATTGCGCTCCTTTCTATACTATTTTGCAACATAAAAATTGCCAGGTAGTTTTTCTATTAAACCAATCATTTCCATATTTGTCAAGAGTGTAGATAACTGTGGTACCGACATACCACTGGCCACAATTAAATCGTCAATATGCACCTCGTCGGTCTTTAAGATGTCCAAAATGTTTTTCTGTTCAAAAGTTACTTGTTGTACTGGCTGTCCCGCCGTTTTCTCATTCCTTGCGCCAAAGCAGGCCAAGACATCAGCCGGCGCCGTCATCATCTTGGCAATTCCCTTGGCAATAAGGTCGTTTGTCCCCTGACTAGCATAACAATTGATATTACCCGGTACCGCAAAAATTTGTTTAGCCAAGGCTTGCGCAGCCCGTACTGTAATCAAGGTGCCACTACGTTTATCAGCCTCTACGGCAACCACTACCCGTCCCAAGGCCGCCACAATGCGGTTACGCTGCGGGAATGTGGTTTTATCACCATGAAAACCTAACGGGTATTCCGATAATAACAAACTGTGCTCGGCAATCTCGTTTTGTAAATCTTGGTTGATAATTGGGTAGTAACAATCTAAACCATTACCCAAAACGGCAATAGTATTACCCATTGCCCCGCGATGAGCCGCCGCGTCAATCCCCTCCGCCAAGCCCGACACTACACAAATCCCCGCCTTTGTGCATGCTTCCGCCAATTCTTGCGCGACCGTTAAGCCATAACGCGTACAATCACGGGTACCAACCACTGACACCATCGGACGGGTTAACAACCGCAAGTTACCCTTGGCGTATAGTTGTTCCGGGGGATTTTTTAAGGCCAATAACGAACGAGGATATTCGGGGTCACCGCGCTTAATAATCTTAACGTCCGTCATTATTGTCCCCGATTAAAGCGGTCTAGACTGCGGTAAGAAACGGCCTCACTAATATGAGCGGAGGAAATATTTACCGACCCCGCCAAATCAGCAATCGTGCGCGCTACTTTCAAAATACGCGTGTACGCCCGTGCCGACAGGTGCAAATTATCGAAGGCAGCTTTTAATATTTTTTCGCATTCGGCATCTAATTGGCAATATTCTTTGACCATTGGCGCGTCCATTTTAGCGTTGCAATGGATTTTACTATTACCAAAGCGTTGGTTTTGAATTTGTCGTGCCGCCAGTACTCGTTGGCGAATGGTCGCACTGTCTTCAGCTAATTGTGTATTCGTCAAGTCGTCATATGTCACTTGGTCGACTTCAATGTGTAAATCAATCCGATCCAACAACGGGCCGGAAATTTTACCCAAATACTTTTGGATATTAGACTGGGTACAATGACACTTATTTAAGCGACTACCATAGTAACCACAGGGGCATGGGTTCATACTGGCCACCAAAACAAAAGACGCCGGATAATCCACGGTAACCGCCGCCCGCGAAATAGTAATGCAGTTATCTTCCAAGGGTTGCCGTAATAATTCCAAGCAACTACGGTTATATTCAGGCATTTCGTCCAAAAACAAGACGCCGTTATGGGCTAGCGAAATCTCCCCTGGTCGCGCGTACTTACCGCCACCGGCCAAAGCCACCGCCGAAGCGGTATGGTGCGGACTACGAAACGGACGCGTCAAAACGATACCATGTTGGGCATCCAACAGACCTGCGCAACTGTGAATTTTGGTAGTTTCCAAACTTTCACTGAAAGTCAACGGTGGTAAAATAGTCTGGAAGCATTTGGCTAACATAGTTTTACCACTGCCTGGCGGTCCAATCAGCAAAATGTTATGGCCGCCGGCCGCCGCGATTTCCAAGGCCCGCTTGGCCACAAATTGCCCGCGAACATATTTCATATCGCAAACGTATTTGGCCTCCTGCAACATGGTCTTAAAATCGACTGGTACTACTTGTCGTAAAGCCGTGGTAGGCTCATTGGTGCTGGTAAAAAGGTCAAGTACTTCTGCCAAATTTTTAGCAGTATAGATATTGATACCATCAACGAAACAGGCTTCGTCGTAATTATCCTCGGGGATGATCACGTTTTTAATTTTTTCTTTAACCGCAGTCAGTAAAGACGGGAGTACCCCATTAACCCGCCGTATTTCTCCGTTCAACGATAATTCACCGATAAAAGCCCAATCACGTAAGGTTTTCGTAAAAGGCAAAGTGTTAGCCAAAATACCCACCGCAATTGGTAAATCGTAGTTAGCACCTTCCTTCTTAGTACTGGCAGGTGCTAAATTGATTACCACATTTCCAATAGGAAATTTTTGATTGATGTTAATAATCGCACTTTTAACCCGTTCTTTCCCTTCTTTAATCGCGTTATCGGGTAACCCGACCAATGTGTACCCCGGTAACCCTTTGGCAATATCAACTTCGACATCAATAACGTAACCATCAACACCACTGATCCCGAAACTTTTTACAGCAATCATAAATAAAAACTACAACAAAGTGGCAGTAAAGTAAATCAAATTAAAATTGTTATGTTAAATTAAGATAAATTTCGACAAAGTTTGTGCAATTTCGGCAATATTCGTCGTTGCGTTTGGCGAAATTATCACCTATGATGGAAAAATACACCGCAAAAATAAAAGGAGAAAAACAAAAATGGAAAACAGAGTGTATCTTTATGGGCTGGTGGTTAATGAACCAACCACTGGTGACGAATTTTATGGGAGTGAATATTGCAATCTGCAACTATCGGTAAGGCGACTGTCCAATATCGTGGATACTATCCCCTTAACGATTCACAAAGATTTAATTGCTAATCATAATCTCAAGTTAGGCAGTAACTTGGCGGTAATTGGCGAATTTCGCAGTTACAATAAACTCGACAACGGGCGCAGTCGTTTAATTCTGTCGGTCTTTGTTAATGAAGTTACCGATGAAATCGATGATACCAATCCCAACCAAATCGAATTAACCGGCTACATTTGTAAAATGCCAATTTATCGTACTACCCCGTTTAATCGCGAGATTGCCGACCTGTTGATTGCCTGCAACCGCAGCAATAACAAAAGTGACTATTTACCGGCCATTGCGTGGGGACGCAACGCTCGTTTTGCCAAAAACTTAAACATTGGTGAACAAGTAGAGATTATTGGCCGTATTCAAAGTCGTGATTATCAAAAACGTCTAGAATCCGGACAAACCGAAACCCGCACGGCTTACGAAATTTCAATCAGCCAAATTATCAGCGAACGGCTGAATGAAGACGCTAACTTTGTCGTAAATAATTAAGAATTTTCGCGGTGCCGTCAATCCAGGTTTGCTGGGCACAATTATTTTTGATCACCTGTCGCTGGGCATATACTTGGTTAATGGTCGCCAATAAACGCTCTGTATTTAATTCCTCTTGCGGTAACATTACACCAACACCTAAACTTTGCAGATATTGTGCATTTTGGATTTGGTCGCCACGGCTTTCGGTTTTAGGTAAAGGAATATATACCACGGGTTTTTGTAAGGCCAATAATTCCGAAACCGTTCCAGACCCTGATCGTGCTACGACTACCTCTGCCCAAGCCAAGGCGTCGGCCGGATTCGGCAAATATTCGATCTGTTGGTAATTAACAGGCGTGGAACTGGTGATGGCTTTACCACGGCCGGTAACGTGTAAAACATTATAATGACAGCACAGTTCAGGCAAGGCTTGTTTAACGGCGGTATTGATGGCTACTGCCCCTAAACTTCCCCCCATAATCAACAAATTAGGTTGTTTATTGCACGGTAAAGTAATGCGCTTGGCGTCACCATGATAAATGCTAGGCCGAATAATAGCACCGGTTTGTACCAGATTATGGTAACGTTTATCTTGGAGTGGGAAGGTAGTCGCCACTTGGTCACATTTTTTGGCCGTCAAACGGTTGGCCAAACCGAGCGACATATCGCTTTCGTGAGCCACCACCTTGATACCCAAACTGGCAGCAGCATAAACCACAGGCAACGCCACAAAACCACCCTTGGAGAAAACAACAACTGGTTTTAATTCACGTAAAATATTTTTTGCCTCACGAATACCTTTCAGTAACCGAAACGGAATGGCCAAATTTTTAACAGTTAATTTACGACGCAACTTAACCGTAGTTACCCGATAAAAGGGAATTCCATTTTCCTTGGCCAAGTCGCGCTCTACTCCGTCACCACCCAAATAACAGACACGATCAAAATCTTGGCGCAAAAAAGGTAACAAAGCAATGTTGGGCAAAACGTGCCCTGCCGTTCCTCCACCCGTTAAAACAATCGTTCGCATAACCTATTTATATGCTTTTTAGCCAATGTCTATTGATAAGGTTTTGCCAGCCACTAAATTAACAACCGGAATCCCATTGATTTGTTTATCCCATTTCAAGTCTTTATTACGCAGTTTACGGAAAGTATCATTAAAAATAATTTTGATGGTCGCATTTTTTGTGGGCATAATTTTCAAATTTAGCTTACCTTTGACCGCATCCCAATTCAAGGATACCTTAGCGGCAAAATCGGTCGCCAAATTTTTTACACTACCCACCATTAAGGGGTCCAGCAAAACTGGCAAAACCTTTAAAACTGTGGGAGCGCTTTGCACCACGCAGTCAGTTACCACGGTTCCCACTCCTAACGAAACTGCCAAATCAAGATTGGGTTTGTCGTTAGTCGTCATGCCCGACCCACGCCAGTCATTCGATAAGAAGAGACCCGATGGCGTTGCCGAACTGCTAATAATTTTAACCAATAAATTGTATACAGCCGTTACTTCGTTAGCGTGAGTCAACTGACAGGCCGCCATTGCTAAATTGGCTGTCGGTTGGTACGAAGAAGCATAATCCACACGGGCTTTAATCGCATTGGCTGCTGCCGCACTGGCCGCGATTTCAACTTCAGGGTTAGCACCTTGTACCACGTTTGGTCGATATAATATTTGCGGGTCTTTAATTAAGAACTGTTTCAGTGGATACAAACCATAACCGTGCATTACGCCCGGATTTTCCACCTTATCTACAAATACTGAATTAGTATATTCCTTCAAATAACCTTGACCGTTAACCGTTAAATCAGGTAATTTGACTAACATATCTTGCCAAACCGCAATGTCGTCTTTGGCGGTTTTTAATTGCGTTGCCGCGCTGATTAAATTCTCTAACAGACTGCGTAACGCCAAGAAATCAATCGTCGATGATGAGGCCAACGCAAAATTAACCAAGGGGCGTCCGGCAACTAGGTTGCCCGGAGTAGCGTTAGGGCTGTAACTGGGAATGGTAACGTATTTTCCCGAAGCGTCCAATTTCAAGAAATCAGAATAGAACTCAAAAACGTTGCGCATAAACGGGAAAATTTTACTGCGTAAAGTTTTCTCATCACCCGTTACTAAATAATATTCATAAAACAAATCGGCAGCCAAGGCGGACGAAGCCACAAAGTGTAACGTTGCGGCATCTACCGCACCAAAACTGGCCGAGTCCAAGGCGGTGATACGCGGTACAAAATAGCCACGCATGCCATACACACGGGCTGCGTTCTTTTTCAAATCCGATTCATAAGTCATAAGGTAGTCCAACAGTACCAACATTGCCGACGGATTAACCGACATTTGAATACCCGAATATAGCAACTGGGCCACACCATCCAAGGACGCTACTCCGTTGTCGCAGTCGTTGTCGGCACACCATAAGCCTGCCGGTGACAATAACGCTCCGTCGGTACAAATACAGAGGTACTTGGCAAAGTTCCACAACCGTTCCAATAAATCAGCGGTTAATTCGCTACTATTGGTGCGATTAATAAATTCGTCAATACCGGCTTCGGTTTTTCCAGTATTCAATGACAAACTGGTTTCCTCAAAGGCCTTTTTGTATTGTACCGCATTTTTAGTAGCTAACTTATTGTAACTATCTTTAATTAAGGACAATTCCATTTTAATTTTGCCAAATTCGACACTGGCATCGGCATTGACAAATGGTTTAGCCAAGATGGTTAAATCGCTGGCGTCTTTAATCGTCACCACATTGTTAGCAACCGTGATGTTGCCACCAGTAACCATTAACCGCATTACCAGTCCAAAATCACGACCGTTTTCAGCACGCGAATTGAAATATAAATAACCATTTTCGTACTTAATGGTATTAAATTTATTATTAGGATCACATGGTTGTAATTGAATTGCTACCCGAATTTTACCGTTATTTTTGGTAACGTTATACGCCATAATGTCCGTTGTTTTGGACAGCGATAAACGGCGCAAAGTTTGTTCCTTGCCATCCGCCAAGAAACCAACTGCTAACTCACCATTTTTCATGTCGGTTAAACGTTCATAATTAGTAATCACGCCCGTATTAAAAAAGTCCAACTTAATTTTAACCATCGGTTTGGGTTGCCCCGGCGCCAAGCGGCAATTCTTCTTGACAAAGGCTTTTGCCAAAGTTTGCTCCGCTTCAACAATTTTACCATCGGCGAACTTTTTACGTAGCACCGCGAAGTCATCGCTGATGTCTTGCAAAACACCATTCTTGCCGTGGTGCTGTAAAGCCACGTGGTTTACCAAAATTTGCTCGTTAGAAATCGCACCTAAAATTGCCAAACCAACTTTACCGTTACCCAAAATGCTGCCATCCAAGAAAGCATTAGCCATAAAAATGGCGGGTGTTTTACTTAATAAAATTGAACTATCGTATTTATCCATAATACAAGTAAAATTGTACCATATTACCTGTTATATTTCAAGAACTAATTGTCGATTTTTAACTAAAATTTCACTACGATAATCGGTAACAAATTGCTGAATTTGGTGCTGATTAATGGCGTCTTTAATCATATCGTCAATTACTACCCCATAAGGAATGCCTTTTTTTAACCATAAATGGTACGCCATAAAGCCGGGGACTGTATTATTTTCGTTCAAAATAATTTGCTCACCACTAACCATGAAATCTGATCGCACCACACCGCGCGAACCGAACAATTGGTACGCCTTAACCGCCATATGTTCAAGGCGTGGGGTAATTTTGTTTAATAACGCCTGGTTAGGATTATCGCCACCTTTTTTAATAAAGCCACTACTGTTATCATAGTATTTGTCGACAAACGAAAAGAATTGCTGATTACCAACCAATTCTAATCCTGAAGTTATAATTTTACCTTCACTACGCATTACGGCAATATTGACTTCCTGCATTTCCGTAATCAATTCTTCTACGATGACGCGCGCCCCTAAACCCAAGGCTGTTTTGACCGCTGTACGTAATTCATCAAGGTTGTGTGCCACCGCCACACCAATGGAACTACCCTGCAAATCGGGCTTAACTACTACCGGTAGTGGTAATTTTAACGCTGATAACGTCAAATCGGTAAAAACTTGAAAGCGCGGTTGAGCAAAGCCGGCCGCCGTTAATTTTTCACGAGTGGCAATTTTACTTTGCTGTTCCCAAGCGGAAATCGGTTCGCAACTGGTAACTGGCAAATTATAAAATTTTAAGACAGCGGCCAAAGTGCCGTCTTCCCCGACGCCCCCATGACAACAATTGACTACGCAGGCAATTTTGCCCCAACGCTTAAAGGACTTGGCTTGGACGGCCTTGCCAGAAATATAATCATCAATTTTGCGACTGCCACACACAAAGCGATTATCTTTGGTTAAGTAAACCAAGGTCACTTGGTAATCATCGGTAACGTGGCGTGCCAAATGTAAACCCGTTAAAATGGAAACATCATGTTCGGTACTGCACCCACCGTAAACGATTGCGATATTTTGCATAACTTCTTATATGCAAATTTACTAATTTTGTCGTCTATTGCCACATGATACCTTTTGCCCAGACCGGTAATATGTGTTATAGTAAACTTATGGAAAACGAAAAATTAGTCACAATTTCGGGCAACGAAGCCACTGCCCGCTCCGCTTATCTTTTGACTGAGGCCGCCGCCATTTACCCCATTACTCCCAGTTCGGACATGGCGGAATATTGCGACCAATGGGCTAACAAAGGGCGACCTAATTTGTTAGGTAAAATTCCCGAAATTATTGAAATGCAAAGTGAAGCCGGTGCAGCTGGTACCTTACATGGCTTGTTATTAGGCGGCACCTTGGGCACGACCTTTACCAGTAGTCAAGGTCTGTTATTGATGATTCCTAACCTTTATAAGATCGTGGGCGAATTACTGCCGGCTGTAGTGCACGTATCCGCCCGTACTATTGCTACGCACGCATTGTCGATTTTCGGTGACCATAGTGATGTTTACGCCTGTCGTAGCACAGGCATCGCCATGTTAGCGTCGAATTCGGTACAAGAAAATGCCGATTTGTCCTTAATTGCTCACTTGGCGGCAATAGAAGCCAGTTATCCATTTATGCATTTTTTCGACGGTTTCCGCACCAGTCACGAATTTAATAAGATTGCTGTGCCCAGCCAAGAACTGGCAGAACAACTTTTGAATCGTTCCGCCTTGGAACATTTACGTTCCAGCGCACTAAACCCCGAGCATCCGGTTGCTTATGGTACTGCCGAAAACAGTGATACTTTTTTTCAACATCGTGAAGCTGCTAACCAGTATATCGATGCTATACCCGCGATTGTGGAAAAATATTTACAAAAATTTGCCCGTCTAACCGGTCGCACTTACCATTTGTTTGATTATGTCGGCGATCCCCGAGCCGAACACGTTATTATTGCCATGGGCTCCGCTTGCGAAACCATTGCCGAAACCTTACCTAAATTAAAAGGCAAATATGGCTTAATCAAAGTGCACTTGTACCGCCCTTTTTCCGCGAAACACTTGCTTGCTGCTTTGCCGACCACCGTTAAAACTGTCACCGTTTTAGACCGCACTAAAGAAAACGGTGCGGTCGGCGATCCGCTATATTTGGATGTTGCCGCAGTGCTTCGTAACCAGCAATTGTTCGCGGGACGTTACGGACTGGCCAGCAAAGAATTTACCCCCGATATGGTGGCGGCTATTTACGCTAACGCGGCGTCCGCACAACCGCGGGAACGTTTTACCATCGGCATTAACGATGACGTTACGCACACTTCTCTGCCAGTTACTCCCCGTCCCGATTTGCATCCGCAAGGCGGTTGTCGCTTTTACGGGTTAGGTAGTGACGGCACCGTGGGCGCCAACAAAAACAGTTGTGCCATTATTGGCGATAATACCGACCTGTACAGTCAGGCCTACTTCGTTTATGATAGTAAAAAAAGTGGTGGGACGACCATTTCCCACTTACGCTTTGGTAATCAACCAATTCACAGTCCGTATCTGGTTACCCACCCGACTTTTGTCGCGTGTCATAACCAAACTTTCTTAACCAAATTCGACATGCTGTCTGGTATTACTGACGGCGGTACCTTCTTGTTAAACACCACCTATGACGCCAAAGCAATGAACGACGTTTTACCAAACACGGTCAAACAAACACTACGCGACCGACACATCAAATTTTACATTATCAATGCCTACCAAATTGCCAAAAACTTAGGCCTTGGCGGTCGCATTAACACCATCATGCAAGCCGCTTTCTTCAAATTGGTAAACCTGTTACCCTACGACAAAATCAAAGAGTTATTAAAGGCTTCGATTACCAAAACTTACGGCAAAAAAGGGCCTGCCGTAATTGAAATGAACAACCGTGCAGTTGACAGTGCCGAAGCCGCTCTGCAAACGATTGACGTCAACACGCTGACCGTTAAACAAGTTAAACCCACCAAGAATCAGCCATCGGTCATTGATACCATTAACAGTTTACAAGGTGATATCCTGCCCGTATCGGCGTTCTCACCGGACGGGCAAGCCCCCACCGCCACCACGCAGTACGAAAAGCGCGACATCGCCACCAGTCTACCCCAATGGGTACCCGAAAATTGCATTCAATGCAACCGCTGTGCTATGGTTTGCCCACACGCCACTATCCGTCCCGTTTTAACCGAACAGCCAACACCCGACGGGTTCAAGACTATCAAAGCCTTGGGTGTTCCTGACCATCCGAACGCACAGTACCGTATCCAAATTTCGCCACACGATTGCACGGGCTGTGGTTCCTGCGCTAAAGTATGTCCCGCCCGCAATAAAGCCTTGGTAATGCAACCATTTGACCAAGTTCACGAAGACGAAAACTACGCCTACAGTTTAACCTTACCCGATGTTAAGGTTGCACCAACCAACGTAAAACTGGCACAGTTTAACCGCCCGTTGTTTGAATTTTCAGGTGCCTGTGCGGGGTGTGGTGAAACACCATACATTAAATTACTGACCCAATTATACGGTGATAAATTGGTCATCGCCAACGCCACGGGGTGTTCGTCAATCTACGGTGGCAGTTCGCCGACCTGCCCCTACGCTCAAAATGACGCCGGTCATGGTCCCGCCTGGGCGAACAGTTTATTTGAAGACAATGCTGAATTTGGTTTCGGGTTACGTAAGGCACTAAATTTGCAAGGTAAAACTGACCAAATTGTTTGGGTAATTGGTGGCGATGGTTGGGCCTATGACATTGGTTTTGGTGGTTTGGACCACGTATTGGCCTCCCGCGAAAATATCAATATTTTAGTCTTGGATACCGAGGTTTATTCTAATACTGGTGGCCAAGCCAGCAAAGCCACACCGCAAGGGGCTATAGCTAAATTTGCTGCGGGTGGCAAAACTACCGAAAAAAAAGATTTAGGCGGTATGATGATGCGTTACCCGCACGTCTATGTTGCCCAAGTAGCCATGGGTGCCAACATGGAACACACGTTACGCGTATTCAAAGAAGCCACTGACTACAATGGTCCGTCCCTAATTATCGCCATGGCAACTTGCATTAACCAAGGTATTGATATGTCTAATGGCATGGGCATTATGGCAGACGCAGTTAAATGTGGTTATACCAAACTCTATCACCGTCATCCGGCAGTTAATAACGGCGAGTTAGTTATCGACAGTCCCGAACCTACCGGCGATTTAGCCGCTTTCAAGGCTAACCAAACACGTTTCCGTAAAAAGTCTTAATTAGGCGGCAACAAGTTACAACAATCACAGTTATCGCTTGGTGGACGACAATCGTGCCCGTGTTGATGATAGCCGCCCATCGGTCGTAACTCAACTAACACAACATCAACGCCGATGCGAATAATCCGGTCGTACGGGATAAACAAGTCCCCTTTGCGTCCCCACAAGTGAAAGCCTTTATCACCTGGCACCACAACCCCTACCACTTTGGCATTTTCCCGCGAGAAGACAATATCAATAATTCGACCCAAAGCCTTACCATCCACGACATTGATGACCATTTTGGTACGTAGCTCGCAAAAGGACACTTCAACACTCATTGTACATATATATGACAACAAGCGACAAGATTTGAGAATAATTTGCGTTCTATTGGAAAAAATTATACTAATGAAAAGAGTCGATATTGTGGGTATTGACACCAGTATTCTGCCCCAATATACTAACGCTGAAACTTTGACAATGTTAGAACGCATTCGCCAAAACGACGCTGACGCGCGCCAGCAATTTATTTTTGCTAATCTACGCTTAGTCTTATCGGTAATTCAAAAATACATTCACACCAAAGGCGATGCTGACGATATTTTTCAGGTCGGCTGCATCGGTCTTATTAAAGCGATTGATAATTTTAATCCCAAGTTTAATGTTAAGTTTTCCACCTACGCGGTGCCAATGATTATCGGTGAAATACGCCGTTTTTTACGTGACGAAAGTGGTATTCACGTTTCACGCAGTATCCGCGATACGGCCTATCGCGCTTTACAAACCGCCGAACGCTTGAGCAAAGAATTATCACGGGAAGTGTCAATGGAAGAAGTAGCTCAAGCCTTGGGTGAACCGTTAAGTAATATATATTTTGCTTTGGCGGCAACCGGTAACGTATCATCCTTGGACGAGCCACTAGGCGAACATAACGCCGATAACGTGTCATTGTTGGAACAATTACCAGCCGAAGCCAGCACTTGCGACGATTGGTTAGGCAACAAGTTACTCCACGACGCTATCAATAATTTGGTACACAAAGAACGCGACATTTTATTACGCCGTTATTACGACGGTAAAACCCAAATGGAAATTAGCAACGAAATTGGCATCAGTCAGGCCCAAGTCTCCCGCCTAGAAAAAAACGCGCTGGCAAATATTAAACATCACCTTTAAGCGGTTGGATTCATGAAAAATTGAAAATCGTAAAAACTTTTATTTTGCAAATCTTTTTGAAACTTATGCCACTGCTGACTGTTTTGTAAAAAATCAATCAATGACATTGGTAAAAATAAATTGATTTGTAAGGTGTTATTCAGTAATTTCACTTGAACATTCTCGTCGGTAGTGCCGCGCGATAACGTTCCCAAACGACGGTGCAAAAAGGAGACAATTTCTAATTGCAAAGTTAAAAGATCCGCATATACTTTTTTATACACAAATTCGTACTTAATGGGCAAACCAACCTGTTGCATAAATAAAGTTTCCAAACGCTTTTTTAAGGTTGGTAATTGCGCTTCAATTTCTTCCGCGTAAATGTAACGCACTAGTAATTTTTGCTTACTTTGATAATAAGTACAATTAACAAATTTCAAATACGCGTAACTTTGGTTTTCGTTATAATATAAGTATTCTTCAACGTTTTTCATATAACCCCGTTACAACAATAGGTGCATGGTTAAACTGTTAATCATCCAGAAGACGTCGGCAAAGACCACAAACCCCATCAAGCAAATAATGCCAATCGCGTGAATTTTGGCTTCTAAATTACGATTGATTGGCTTACCGCGAATCCATTCAATAATTACAAATACCATCCTAGCCCCGTCTAATGACGGAATCGGCAACCAATTAAACACCGCTAAATTAATACTAATTAACGTTATCAAGAAGCAAATTTGCGCAAATGCCATATCCCCCGGCAAAGCCAATGCTTGACCGATGCTGGACCCCATTACCGATACCGTAGCCACGGTGCCGCCAACTGCGTTCATACCCAGTTGTCCCGTAACTAACTGCCCTAAAATTTGTAAGACCATACCCGCAATTTCAAAGGAAAATGGTACGGATTTCAACAATGCCCCTCCGAAATTGTGGTACACCCCCTCATCGGGCGGTAGGTCGTACCCCGCATTGCCAATTGCTGCCCATTGGCGTTCGGTAATGCTTTTAATAGTCACTGCTACCCGTTCTTGGTGGTCCGGCATGATTACTACCATATTAACATCACCACCTTCTTTGGTGTTTTGTAAAATGGTGTTGGCCCCTGTGGTCGGCATTAGGTTCATTTTTTGGCCGTTAATACTTTCAATACGCATTTCGTCCGTAAAAGTAAAGACAGTGCCATCTTCCAAATAAACATTAGCCGGAATTTCATCATTATAGGAATTATTCAAAATTTCGGTCAAAGTAATCGTTTCCGATGCACCTTCTACTGTACCATAATCGCGATTGTTAAAAGTCGTCCCCACGTAAACCACACGCCCATAACCAACCAAGCATAACAAAATTACCGCAAAAATAATGGCCGACAAGAAATTGAAAAAGGCACCGGCGAACAAAACAACCAAGCGTTTCCAAGGGGCTTTGTTATTAAAGGAATCCGGATCAGTGTCGGGGATGTTAGGATCGTCTTCGCCGAAAGAACAATACCCTCCAATCGGGATTAAACGGATTGAAAAAATTTCACCATTCTTTTTAACCCGCTTAAAAATTTGTTTACCCATACCGATGGAAAACTCGTAAACTTTGAAGTGTAACATTTTGGCGGTTATATAATGGCCAAATTCGTGAATTGTGATCATCAGCATTAACAATAGCACGGCTAATGCTAAATAACCAATCGTCTGCAAAACACCCAAGAATTGTGCCATTTGTTTATATTATCCCCATTATTAACAATATGAACGGAACGTTAAAGATAATGCCATCGAAGCGATCCAAAACACCGCCATGCCCCGGCAATATTTGACTAAAATCCTTAATGTTGGCCTTACGTTTAATATGACTAGCAAATAAATCGCCCATAGCGGTAACAAAGGCACTGATTAAACCAATAATGGCAAAGATTAATTGTACCATCACTGCGTCACCAAATTTTTGAATTAGGTAATCACTGGCGACTTGGTCAGCGCTAATAATCCATACCACGATTAACGCCCCTAACACACCACCAAACAAACCACCAATAAAGCCTACCCAGGTTTTATTCGGACTGATTTTCGGTGCCATTTTTGCGGCTCCCTTTCCCAAAACTACCCCAACACAATACGCTAAAGTATCCGACAAACAAGAAGTAAAAATAATCAATAATATTCCCAAGACCCCTAAATGATGGTCAGTCAAATGATTTAGAATAATGGCACACGCAAATAAGGCTCCCGGATAAATAATCATTTGCAATAAATCCCATGCGCCACCCCACGCTTCGCGATTGAAGTTCTTTTTCTGTAATTTGCACTCTTTAGCCATTTTTTTGTCCAGCATGTTGGACAGCCCAATGAACAGAACAAAAATGCCGATAATGATTAAGGAAACAATCAGTTGCAACCACCACGGCAAATGTGGCGTTAAAATAGCGGACCCAATAATATAAAACAGATAAAGTAAAGCATAAACGATCCAAACCACATACGCGTTTGCACCACGATGATTCAGTTGTTTTGCGTTGCATATTTCCCAAGTGCCAATGACGGCAGCCACCAAGACCACCGCATCAAACAAATAGATGCCAAAATTAACGACGTACGCCCGCAACAAAATAATTCCCGTAAAGGCCACCACTAAACAGATGGACGTAATCAATCGTTTGTTAAAATTCGACATTGCCATATTGTTTATATTATAATACTTAATTTACTTTTCGTCTATGTCTTTCTCTAACCAATTAAATGGTCATAATGTCTTTTTCTTTTTGCGCTAAAATGGTATCAACATTACCAATGTAATCATCTAACATTTTTTGAATATCACCTTCGACATTCTTCACGTCGTCTTCACTCAATTTGGTTTCGTTGTTGACTTTTTTAACTTGGTCTATGGCTTCACGACGCTCGTTGCGCATGCCAACGCGTGATTCTTCGGCAATTTTACGCACCTTTTTTACCAAATCCTTGCGCGTTTCTTCAGTCAACTGCGGAAAGACCATGCGAATGATACGTCCGTCATCTACGGGCGCAGTACCTAAATTAGCCACGTTCAAAGCCTTAACCATCGGTGACAAAACCGAGGCGTCCCACGGATTGATAACAATAGTGCGCGCGTCAGCACACGAAATATTGGCTAAATTCTTGATTGGAGTTAGCGTACCGAAATAATCAACAGTTACTCGCTCCACCAGACGTGTATCAACCCGCCCCGCGCGAATGGCAACAAATTCATTTTTCAAATATTCAAAACGCTTGTTAAGTTTCTCTTCGTAATTCGACAACACGATGTTCAATTTGTCGTTAAGATAATCCATGATTCCCCCTTATTTTGCAGCAATCGTCTTTGAAACTTCGGTAGCAAAATCTTGTGTTTGTTTTTCAATACCTTCACCCATTTCGTAACGAACGAAACGACGGATTGTAATTTTTTCACCAACAAAAGCGATGGTTTCGTTGACAATGTCCGCAATCGTTTTTGACGGATCTTTAATAAAGGCTTGGTCCATTAAACAATAATCTTGGTAATATTTTTTAATGCGACCTTCCACCATCTTATCAATAATGGCTGCCGGCTTACCTTCTTGCAATGCTTGCTTTTTCAAAATCTCTTTTTCCTTATTTAACTCATCCGCCGGCACTTCTTTGGCGTTAACGTATTTCGGATTAGCCGCCGCAATGTGCATGGCGACATCTTTTACTAGTTGGTTAAATTTATCACTCTTTTGTGCAAAATCGGTTTCGCAGTTAATTTCAACCAATACACCAATCTTACCGCCCAAATGAATATAAGAACCGACCACACCTTCGGCCGCAATGCGGTCGCTGGCGCCTTTCTTTAAGGCTTTGGCTTGACCTTTTTCGCGCAATAACGCTACGGCTTTTTCGTAATTTCCCTTAGTTTCATCCAAAGCTTTTTTACAATCTAACACTCCCGCGCCAGTTGCCTCTTTTAATTTCATGATATTGTTGTTCATTATTTATTTTCTCCATTTACTTTTTTATTAACTTTAACTTTTTCATCAGCGGCTTTGATTGCTCGGCTATCATCTTCGTCTTTCTTTTCCACAGGTTCTAACACTGCTTTGGAGCGAATAGCAGTCGCCATCGAAACGGTTTCAGCCTCACCAACCGTCGAACGTAATTCAACCCCCTCCTTGGCTTCAATCACAGCATCGGCTAAGGCCGCCAAAATTAAGCCAACACTACGGGTCGCATCATCGTTAGCCGGAATAATGACGTCAACATCGTCAGGGTCACAATTAGTATCAATAATACCTATTACTGGAATACCTAACTTGCGGGCTTCGCCAACCGCAATGTGCTCTTTTTTCGAATCAACAACTACCAGCACTCCGGGCAAAGAAGTCATTTCCGCAATGCCGCGCAAATTCTTTTCCAGTTTGTCGCGTTCATCCATTAACTTGGCAACTTCTTTTTTCGGCAAATAAGCAAACTCGCCCATCTTTTCCATAGCGTGTAGTTTGTTCATGCGTTCAACACGGCTGCGAATCGTAGCGAAGTTGGTCAACGTTCCACCCAAGAAGCGGCTGTTAACGTAGTACGCACCGCAACGTTCGGCTTCGGTCTTAATGGCTTCTTCGGCTTGCTTTTTGGTACCGACGAACAATACTTTTTTACCATTGGTGACTTGGTCACGTAAGAACTCGTAAGCGCGGTCAATTAAAACCGTAGTTTGTTCCAAGTTCAAAATGTGTACATTGTTACGCGCCGTGAAGATATACTTCTTCATTTTGGGATTCCATTTGCTCACTTGGTGACCAAAATGTACCCCCGACTCTAATAATTGTTTCATTGAAATTACTGACATATTTTCCTCCTTGTTTGTCTGCCCCTAGTGGTCTTCGCGTTCGCTAAACGGTTTCGCCGCAACAAGTAAACGCTCGCACCAAGGTGAAATTTTAATATTTTCTATTATAACACTTCTTTACGATAACTGTCAATTGCCTCTTTGATGATCTTTACGGCATCGGTCTTGGCTTTGGGTTTGAAAACCTCAACTTTGTCGGTTGTGTTTTTGTATACTTTTAAGAAATGTTCAATTTCATCAACCATCACCGCCGGCACGTCTTTGATGTCGTAATAGTGGTTAACGTAAGGGTCATCCACCGCTACCGCTATTATTTTTTCATCACGCTCGCCCTTATCAATCATTTCGATTAAGCCAATGGGCCGGCACTTGACCAAAGTATTGGGGTCCAAAGTTTCCGAACAAATTACCATTACGTCTAACGGGTCACCATCTTCCGATAAAGTTAACGGGATAAAGCCATAAGAACACGGGTAATGCGTTGCCGTTCTTAATACCCGATCCAAAATAATTAAACCAGTTTCTTTGTCTAATTCGTATTTTTTCTTACTACCCCGCGGAATTTCAATTACCGCCACAAATTCTTCGGGTTTAACCCGTTCCGGATTCATCGCGTGCCAAATTACTTCTTCATTCTTCATCTTCTTCGTCGTCATTTGCGTATACCTCCAATACTTTTTTCGCAATATTTTCGTCGGTGACTAATTCCAAACTTTCTTCGTCATCTTCATTTAACAGAAAGACAACGACTTGTTCTTCCTTTAATTCCAAAGGTCGTAAAATCGCATAGGGCTTGCTGTCATAACGTACCACTGCAATTTGTTCAAACTTAACCTTTTCGCCGCCCTCGGGTTGCAATTCAATAATATCAGTGTTGTTTTCGTCTAGTAATTTTTCCAAAACGCTTTCGTAAAACATTATTTAGTCTCCTCATCCGCGACAATAGCCTCCACTGGACAAGCGTTAATACAGGCACCGCAACCGATACATTTATTTTTGTCGACTTGGTACTTATCGCCTGATGATGCTAAACTAATAGCTCCTACAGGGCAAATTGCCGCGCAAGTTCCACAACAGATACAGGTATTAGTTATTTTTGCTTTCATCTACTGCTTTTCTCCTTTCATCAAGATACATTTGTAGTATAATAGAAGCCGCAACTTTGTCAACCAATTCTTTGCGCCGCGGATGGTCACCGATCATGTTTTCGGCTGTTACGGATGTGTAACGCTCATCCACCAAAGTCACCGGAAAACCCATATTGGCCAACGCCTGTCCAAAATTACGGGCTTCCTGTGACATCTCACTTTCATCACCATTGGCGTGCAATGGTAAGCCCAGCACAATTTGTTCCACATTATTTTGGCGCATTATCTCTAAAATTTGGGCAGTTGTTTTTTTAAGGCCACGGTTTTCAATAATAACCAAAGGCGAAGCAATAAGCAAAGTTGGGTCGGACAATGCCAACCCAATTCTACGCCTACCATAATCAATACCCAAACAACGCATTATTTTTGTTCGCCGTTTTCACCGTTGTTACCGTTTTCACCGAACATAGCCATCGCGGCTTTAACTTCTTCCAAATCATTGCGAATTTGTTCGTTTTGTGCACGTAATACGCGATCCAAGTTCTCCAAAGTCGGATAACGGTCTTTGTTTTTGTTCAAGATGGTTTCGCAATTCGCTACACTTTGTTGTAAGCCAGTTAATTGCTTAATATCTTGTTCCAACTTCTTAATTTTGTCCGGGTCAACCGTAGAAATGTTGTTGACACCGTAAACTAAAACTTCTTGTTTAGCAACAATGGCTTCCCGTTTGCGCAATAAGCGCATATCACGATCCAAAGTGTTTTTGATACGGCGCAACGGGATAAACTCACGATTGTTTTCGCGTAACGCTTTTTCGTTTTGTCTTAAACGTTCTTCCAAATCTTGCAATTTCAAAGTGTAATCCAAAACCAAACGTTCGCGTTCTTCTTTGGTATATTCACGATTGGTAATCATCGTGGTCACCGCCATTGATTGTTCTTTAATGCGTTCTTCTTCGCGTTCAATGTTGGATTCTTTCAGTTTTAATTGGGCTTCACGTGCAACCAAAGCTTGTTTTTCTTGTTCCAATTTGTCCAACATTTCTTTTTCGCGGTTTTTGTATTCAACTTCTAATTGTTCACGCACTACGGCTAACTGCTCTTCGGTCACCCCTTCACCTTGTCCGTTGTCTTGGGTTTTGATTTCCAAAACCTGTTGTTTCAACATTTCCACTTCGTTTTGCAAACGGGTTTTTTCTTCTTCTAAATCGCGCTTTTTGTCTTCTATCGCCCGCTTTTCAGCCTCAATCTCTTCCGACTGTTTGGAAACTTGTTGCGCTTCTTTCATCAACTCGCTACGTAATTGCATGTATTTTTCGCGCAGTCGTTTTTCGTTTTCTTCGTATTCGGCTTGCTTGGCTTCATCACCTTGCGCTTGCTCTTGGCGGGTTTTTTCTAATTCAGCCTGCAAAGCCGCGTTCTTTTCTTCCAAAGCCATTACTTCATCCGCAATTTTTTGTTTGTATTCTTCGTATTCTTGTTTAATACGGGCTTCCTCGGCTTCGTTCTGTTTTAACTTCTCTTGGTTATGGTTTTCCACTTCTTGTTCCAAAGAGTCGAATTTTTCCTTAATTTCCAATTCGCTTGATAATTCAGAAACTAACCCTTCTTTAACCTCGGACAGTTGTTTCATTAATCTGGCTTCGCTTTCAATGCGTTGTGCTTCCAATTCTTCGCGTAACGCTTGGGCTTCGGCACGGGCGGCTTTACGCTCTTCGCGTAATTGTTCTAACATCTCTTGAATATCTTGCTTATTTTCATCGCCAGCTTGTTCCATCAAGGCGTCATACTCATTTTTGGCGTTTGCCTCTTCGGCTTTTTTGTTATTCAACAAAGTCAAGAAGTCTTCGTATTGACGGTTAATTTCATCCTTGAATTCAGCCAAAATTGTGTTGGTTTGTTCGTTCGTGTTACTCTTTTCTGCTTCCAACGCACGACGTTGTTCAGCCAATTCCTTTTCTTTTGAAGCTTCAATTTCAGCCCGTTGTGCCTCCAAAGCCTGTTGCATTTTTAATTCGTTAACTTCTTTTTCCTTGGCTAATTCCATTTCCAAACGTTGTACCTTTAAGGAATCATCCAAGACTTTGTTCAATTCGTCATACTTGCGTTCAAATTCGGCACGTTCGTCAGCTCTTGCTTTCTCCAACTTTTCGATTTCTTCCTGCATCTTGGCTAATTGTGCCAAAACTTCCTCGTTAATCACTTCGTCCTCCTCATTATATTCCACTTGATTAGCCGCATCATCGTCGTCGTTATCCCCATCCCCGTTAGCCACAGTATCGACAGTAGCGTTGTCTTGTTGGTTTTCTGCGACAGCAACATCAGCGTCTTTGGCTAACTCTTGGTGTAAATTATCGACTTCAGCGGTTTTTTCTGACAGGTTATTACGCAACTCTTCCATTTCAGCTTCGTACTTAGCGCGCAAGTCGGCGATGGTTTTTTCGTATTCGGCCTGCTTGTTTTGCTCATCGGTCAGGTATTGTTGTTGTTCTTCGATAGCTGCCACCACCATGCGTAAGTTTTCTTCGTTTTCGGCCAAACGCTTTTCTTGGGCTTCACGTTCCGCCGCCAAAACATCTTTTAAGGCTGCCAGTGTTTCATCATCAACCCCACGCACTTCGTTTTTGTTACTTAATTGGTTGATTAAGTCACTGCTTTCTTGAATCAGTTGTTGCATCGCTTCTTGTGCTTTTTTCGTATCTTCGCGACTTACCGCCAATTCATTCATAATGTTAGTGAAGCGTTCCTGTTCCATCTGTTTCTGGGCTTCAATATCTTGTAAGATACGATCAACACTTTCCCGTTCTGCTAATTGAGTTTCGGGGTTTTGCGCATTTTCCCCAGTTACGATAGTGCGGTTTAATGCATCTAGTAATTCGGCATGACGTTGCTCGTAAGCATCTTTTTCCGCTTCCTTGTCCGCCGACATTTTGCGGATTTCTGATTGCATCGCTTCAATTTGTGCCATCATTTCAGCATCGGCTTCGGGGTCACGGGCGGTGTAAACCACTTGATTGCCTTCCCCATTCGGGTTATCGTTCTGATTAGCAATAATGGTTTCGCGCAAGGCCGCTATTTCGTCTTGGTATTGGGTTAATAATTTTTCTTGATCGGCACGTTCTGCCGCCAAAACATCTTTCAAGGCCGCCAAACTCTCTTCGTCCAAACCACGCGCAGTTTGTTGTTCCAACTTATCAATACGGGCTTCGCTTTCGCGAACCATTTGTTCCATAGCCGCTTGGGCTTGGTTAGTATCTTCACGTCCCGCCGCAATTTCATTCAAGATATTGGCGAACATCTCTTGTTCTTGGGCACGTTGGTTTTCCATATCTTGTAAAATCTTTTCCAAGTTTTCATTGTTCGTTTGTTGTTGCGCTTGGTCAAATTCAGCCCGTTGCGTACGTAAAGCCGCTTCCATCGCCGCGTTCAATTCTTTTTGTTTGGCTTCGTATTCGCGACGTTCGGCTTCACGTTCCGCGTTCATTTTGTCGACTTCACGTTGCATTTGTTCAATCAAACTTGCCGTTTCCGCACGTTCACGTTCTAACTGGGCTTGGTAAGCGTTTTCAACTTCGGCGGTATTGCCCGCTTTTTGCGCATTAGCGTCGTTTAACATTTGCTGGAATTTATCCTGCATTTGCGCAATCGCGTCTTGGTATTGGTTTTGCAATTTCAAGAATTCGTCTTCTTTTTGGGCTTCTTGTTGGGCGTTACGTTGGTTTTCTTCTTTGGCACGACGTTCGTCTTCCATTGCCGACAGAACTGCCGCCAAACTGTTCTCTTGTTCGCGCAGACGTTTTTCTTGCGCTTCGCGTTCACCCGCCATAATGTTTTTAATTTCTTCTAACAAATCTTGGTCAGTGCTTTTAATGTTCTTTTGGTCAGCGATGTTGTCCATTTTGGCTTGGCTATCCTTAATCATCTGTTCCATTTCTTTTTTGGCTTGAGCAATCGCGTCTTCCGATTTTTGCTTGGCATCCAATTCGTCTTTCAAACGAGCAGTTTCTTGTTTTTGGTTTTCCAATTCTGCCATCAGACTGGCGAACTTGTCTTGTTCAGCCTGCTTTTGGTTTTCCAATTCCGCCAAAACTTGTTCCAAGCGTGGGTCAGTAACAACCGCAGGTTCCGCAGGCTGTTTCTTGTCGGCTTGCGCATCCGCCCAGAAATTAACCACTGGTTCATCATCGTTAGCATTAAAGGCATCAGCTTCTTCATCGTCGTAGTCAGCAAAAAAATTTGGTTCTTTGTTACGATTCTTACGCGCTTGCTTGGCGGCTTCTTTTTCCGCCTTTGCCCGTTCTTTTTCTGCACGTTGACGTTCCTTTTCGGCTTCGCGTTCAGCAGCGATACGTTCACGTTCCAAACGCTCTTCTTCCTCACGTTGTTTTTTTAATTCTAATTCACGTTCTTTTGCTTCTAACTCTTTACGTTGTTTTTCTTCTTCAACTAATAAGGCTTGAATACGGGCTTCTTCTTCCTTGGCCTTATCCTGATCATAATATTGTAATGCGGCATCATCAACACGCTTCTCAAATTGATCCGGCTCCACCTGCGGTACTTCGGTAACCGGTTGCGCATTCGCCGCCTGCTGTTCTTGTTGACGCTTGCGATAGCGCCCGTACAAGCGGTATATTAAAAACATAATGGTTGCAAAAACAATTACTGCTGCGATGACACATAAGGCCCAAGCCCATGCGTTTGGCTGGCCATTTTCGTTTGTCAAAGGATTCAAAAATAATTTCTCCATATTTTTCCCCTATTATTAAGTATAATGCTACCAAAAATTGCGATATTTGTCAATATAGATAAAAGGATTTGCCAAAAAAATTTTCGGCAATATAATTAAAATATGGAAAAAGAATTTAACATTACCGGTATGGTTTGTGCCGGATGTCAACAAAATATTCAAAAAACGGTAAAAAAAATGAAAGGTGTGCACATGGTCAACGTCAATTTAGTTTCGTCGACTATGACGGTTAATTTTGATGATCGTTTAACGGCGCAAGACATTATTGACCAAGTTACTGGTATTGGCTACGGGGCTACTGAGCGCACTTCGATCGACGCCAGTGTCAGTAATCGCTAACCAGCGTTTTACTCTTAAGAAAGAATTAACCCGTTTAATTGCGTCACTTATTTTATTGGTGCCGTTAATGACCATTGCGATGAGTACCATGCGCGTGACTACTCATTTGTTGTTGATTGCCCTAACCCAGTTAATTTTAACAACCGCTATTTTAGTTATCAATTTTCATTTTTTTACGCGCGGAATTAAAGCCCTGCTCAAAGGTGTACCCAACATGGATACTTTGGTGGCCTTGGGTTCCGGAGCGGCTTACCTGTACGGCGTAGTAGTAATTTTCTTGTTAATCTTTGCTGATCCCACCATGCACGCTTTATATTTTGAAGGTAGTGCCACCATTGTTACTTTGGTCTCGCTAGGGAAATATTTTGAACATCGCGCCAAAATTAAAACTAGCAACGCGATTAACAAATTGATGCAATTAGCACCGAAAACTTGCACCATTATCCAGAATGGTCAACCGCAGGTCATAGCCGTCAGTGACTTAAAAATAGGTGACCTAATTTTAATTCGTCCCGGCGACATCGTCCCCGTTGATGCCGAAATTATTGAGGGCAATGGTTTACTAAACCAAGCGGCAATCACTGGTGAAAGTTTACCGATTACCAAAATGGTGGGCGATAATGTTATTTCGGCTACCACTAATCAAGATGGTACTTTTACCTGCCGCGCTACCAAGGTCGGTGCCGATACTACTTTGTCGCAAATTGTCACATTGGTAGAAAAAGCCAGTAATTCACAGGCACCAATCGCCAAACTTGCTGACCGGGTAAGCGGTATTTTCGTACCGATCGTTATAATGATTGCCATCGTTACGTTAATCGTTTGGTGGTGCGTGGGTCATGATTTCGCCACCGCCTTTAACTTCGCCGTCAGCGTGCTGGTTATTTCCTGCCCTTGTGCGTTAGGTTTAGCTACACCATTAGCAATTATGGTTGCCACCGGGAAAGCAGCCGAACATGGTATTTTAATTAAGGATGCCGAAAATTTAGAAAATTTGTCACATATCAACACGATTGTGCTGGACAAGACCGGCACAATTACCACGGGTGCGTTAACTGTAACTGCGGTACGCCCGTTGCAAAATAATTTATCGACGATTAACCTGCTGCAATTTTGTGCCAGTATTGAACGCTACAGCCAACACCCTTTAGCCAAAGCGATTGTGACTTACTTTAACCAACAGCACGGCGAATACTTGACGGCGCGCAATTTTACCGAAGTTGCTGGGCAGGGAGCCAAGGCACAAATCGGTGGCCGCAACTTATACGTTGGCAACGCGAAATTCATTGCCCCGTATTTGCATAATGCCGACAAAACTCGCGCCGACGCCCTAACCCAAGAATATGCTGCCCAAGGACAAACGCCGATTCTTTGTGCCACCGAAGATAAGTTACTGGGCGTGATTGCTTTGGCGGATACCTTACGCACCGACAGCGTAGCCGCCATTAAAAAACTGCGCGACATGGGGCTGGACGTGATTATGCTGACGGGCGACAATACTGCTACCGCAGCCGCCTTTGCCCGCAGTGTCGGCATCAAAAAAATTATTGCTAATGTTTTACCAGCCGAAAAATACCAACATGTAGAACACTTAAAAGCCAAAGGCCGTCGCGTATTGATGGTCGGCGACGGCATTAACGATTCCCCTGCACTAAAAGCAGCCCACATTGGTGTGGCGATTGGCAGCGGTACCGACATCGCCATGGACGCCGCCGGCATGGTATTGATAAAAAATTCCTTAAACGACTTGGTGACGGCACTGCAATTAGGTCGCCGTACCATCACCAATATCAAAGTTAGTTTATTTTGGGCGTTCTTTTATAACGCTTTGTGTATTCCTTTGGCGGCGGGTGTGTTATACCCGTGGCTACAACTATCGCTTAATCCCATGTTTGCTTCATTAGCGATGAGTTTGTCTTCGCTGTGTGTGGTGGTCAATGCGTTGACCTTACGCGGTTTCAAGCCACGCTTATAACGCAACTTTTTCATGACGGTAAACCACAATGCGTTCACCGGGTGTACAACCATTTTCCAAGTTTGGATTTTGTTTTAACAATTCGGCACAACTTAAATTGGTGCGTTTAGCCAAATCCCATAAGTTTTCTTTGTCACCAATGATATAAATACGAATTGCACTGCCGTCATCAGTTTTATCTTTACCAACAACCACTGACGTCACCATGGTCGTAACTTTGGTGGTGCTGGCCTGTAATGAAATACCCAACTTAGCGTCCAACAACAATTCTACTCCCCGACGTGCCTTGACGTTCAACAACAACGGAACTACAGTAGCGTTAATTTGGTATTCGCCATCCAAGGCATCCCAGCGCACGTGCGTTTGGAAAGGTGCTTCGGCCAAGTAATTGCTGGCCAAATGTTCTTCGTTTTCGACCAAAACATTAGCCACCAAGACACCGGTTAAAACCGCTTTACCATCCGCCGCGTTGACTTCCAAATTGTTGATACTTACACCATCAACGGCCAGTACCCGAGCGAGATAAGGCATATTCGCAGGCAAGTTCATATTGTTTTCCAAATCAACCGTAGTGTTAACTTGCGGTAAAATTTCAACGTGTTCAAATTGCGAAGTTTCAAACGCCAATTCTTTATCAAACGAAATAGCGTCAACTACCGACTGGCAATTTTTATAAACATAGGAGCAACCGCGGAACTTCAGTTCAATTTTCAAAACCAGAATTGAACCCTTATTACCATTTTCTACATGCACATTAACGCCGTTAACTTTGACGGCACCCGTTGCTAAATCTTCGGCCGTAGTACCCGTAACTACTAGCGATTTGGCAAACTCGATTTCGTTAACCGTGTTGTATGGTACTGTATTACCATCGACAGTTTTAACACCGATAATGTTGACGGCGACAACCCCTTTCACCGCTACTTTTCCCTCACTAGCCGCTACGTCTTTGATAAATGCGTTAGTGTCTACCCCCAACACGCCTTCGCAATTACTGTCCAAGTCAATTTGTTCTTCGATTTCAAACTGGTCATCCAAGGCGGCGTTAAAGGTCAAAATCTTTTGTTCCAATTTACGGACTTCAACTTCCCCCGCCAAATCACTAACCAAGCGCGTATTTTTTTCTTTAACACCATTGATGGTCACATTTAAGATCACGGACACTTGCAACGCGTTATCCTGAATATCCCACTGACAAGACATAATTTGCGCGTCACCGCTGATGTTACTGATTCCAGTCAAGTCTTTAACGGTTAATTTCTTTTCGTACGGCTGTACAATGTCTTGACTGTCGTATTTGTCTAACTCATTGATAAACACTAAACGCATCACTAAGTTTCCGCCAATAGTTACTTCGTTAGCTTGCACGGTACTGGTTTGTGCCAACACTTGACAAGTCACCCCCATTACTTTCTTGGCATTAGTTGGCAATTCCGCCTTGTGTTCCGATTTCAGTTGCACAGTGTCTACCGCTACTAATTCTTGTCCTACCAAATTGTCGTAAATAACTTCCATATTTACCCCCTATACCAAAATGATATTTGGGCAATAATCAAAGTATGCGTAAAAAATCACATTCTTTAGCGGCCATTAAAGCCAAAATCGCGTCCATGACGGGTAAGGATATCAATATGTCGGTTTGTCGTGGACGAAAAAAAGTTTCTCAATATGCCGGTACTATCGAAAATGCTTTTCCCAGTATTTTTGTTGTGCGCTTAAAAACGGCGATAAAAAACACGGAACGCATCCCGTGTCTTTCGTATTCCTACAATGATGTGCTGTGCGGTGAGGTTCAAATCGACGAAGTTGGTTAAACCAATTCTACCAACGCGGTCATCGCATCGTCACCTTTGCGAACGCCTAATTTCAAAACGCGTGTATAACCACCAGCAGTACCGACTTCTTTAATGCGTTTAGCATACTTGGGTGCCAATTCGTTAAAGATTTTTTCGATAATCGGATGATTGATGTTTTGCGTACGTTTTTCAAAACTCTTTTTACTTTCGTCCTTACTACGGATTTCTTGCAAGTCATAAACCAAACCCATTAACTTGCGACGTGCTGCCAATTTTTTGGGACCATCGACCAATACCTTACGCTTACTTTTTACACCTTTGTCGTTGGTAAAATCCTTTTCGACGGTCTTGGTGTCGCTGTATGTGTTAATCGCCAATGTCAAATACTTTTCCGCCAAAGAAGCCGTCGCCTTGGCGCGCGCCAAAGTCGTTTCTACGCGTCCTGTCCAGAACAACGTCGAAACTTGGCTACGCAAAATCGCCATATGCTGGGCGGTTTCTCGTCCTAATTTCTTCGGTTTCATTAAAAGTTACCCTCCTCTTCCGAACGCAATGACAAACCTAAACTGGCCAATTTAGAAATAATTTCGTCTAAACTCTTGGAACCCAAGTTACGTACACGTAACATGTCTTCCTTAGTTTTGCTGGTCAAATCACGAATCGTTTTGATGTTCGCACGGTTCAAGCAGTTAGCACTACGCGGTGACAATTCCATGTCTTCGATGCTAGTTTCAAAAATCTTTTCTACGGTTTCTTCCTTGCTTTCCACAAAGGTGTTGTGGTCCGCCATACCCGCCACCATATTAATCAGCAAGTTCAAATGGTCCTGAATCAATTTGGCGGCCAACGCTACTACCTCTTTGGCTTCGGCACTACCGTTCGTGGTCAATTCAATGGTTAATTTGTCGTAGTTCATATCACCACCAACACGACTGGGTTCAACAAAGTAGTTGCACTTAACTACTGGGCTGTACAAACTGTCAACCGCGATGTAACCAATACTGTCATAAGCACCTTTTTGGTCTTTTGCCACCACATAGCCGCGACCACGAGCCACCGACAATTCCATTTTGAATTCAACGTTACTGTCCAAGGTTGCAATCACCAAATCAGGATTGCAGATTTCAACTAAACTGTCATGTTCAATGTCTTTGGCGTAAATCGGACCAGCGGTTTTTTTATTGATGTGCATGGTGGTTGTGTATTCCATATCATCGGTCAAGGCCTTTAAGATTAAACTCTTAACATTCAAGACAATGTCGGTAACATCTTCTACCACACCCTTAACGGTCGAAAATTCGTTGTTGACCCCCGCAATGCGAATAGCAGTTACCGCTGTACCCGGTAAGTTTCCTAAAGCGACACGACGAATCATGTTGCCCAAAGTCGTACCATAACTACGTTCTAACGGTTCAACGACGAAACGTGCACTCTTGGCGCCTGTACTCTCGGTAATCGTGATTTTTGGTTTTGTTAATTCCATTTTTAACATAATTGTTTTCTCCCTTTACTTCACTTTTTATTTCGAATACAACTCGATAATTAAGTTTTCTTGAATGTTCAAATCAATGTCTTCACGTGTCGGTAATTCAAGAACCTTACCGGTTAATTTCGCCCCCGAAAATTCCAACCATTTTGGTAAACTCATTTTTTGGTCTTTCAATACCTTGAATATTTCCAAATCTTTTTTGGTTTCTTTAATCGCAATCACGTCGCCCTTGTCGACCAAGTAAGACGGGATGTTTACGTCTTTTCCGTTAACGGTAATATGACCATGCGTAACCAACTGGCGCGCCTCACTGCGACTATCAGCAATACCCATACGGTAAACAACATTATCCAAACGACGTTCCAAATAACTCAACAAATTGTCGCCGGTACGTCCTTTGGTATTGGCTGCTTTTTCGTACAATTCACGGAATTGTTTTTCTTGCAGACCATACGCGCGTTTAACTTTTTGTTTTTCGCGTAACTGTGTACCGTATTCCTTTTCTTTCTTGCGCGCTAAACCATGTTGCCCCGGCACAACGGGACGTTTTTCCATAGCGCACTTTGCCGACAAGCATCGTTCACCTTTCAAGAATAATTTACAGCCTTCACGACGGCAAAGCCGACAATCGGGACCAATATATCTAGCCATCATTATTTCCTCCTTCTTTTGGGCGGACGGCAGCCGTTATGTGCCACTGGCGAAGTATCGGTAATCGACAACACCTCCAACCCTGCTGTGTTAAGAGCACGAATCGCGTTTTCACGTCCCGCACCGGGCCCCTTAACAAAGACATCGACCTTTAATAAACCCAATTCCTTAGCGGCAGCGGCTGCTTTTTCCGCCGTGGTTTGTGCCGCAAACGGGGTAGATTTACGGCTGCCCTTGAAGCCAGCCGCCCCCGCACTTGCCCAGTTAATTACGTTTCCTTTTTCGTCAGTCAACGTAACAATAGTATTATTGAATGAAGAATTGATATAAGCCTTACCTTTTGCGGAAAGCGTCTTTTTTTGTTTACGCCTAGCGGCCGGCTTTTTCTTCATTGGTGCATTTGATTTCGCTTCTGCCATTTATATCCTCCTCAATCCTTACGCCGACTTGGTCCTGATAACCATTTTTTTCGGCCCTTTACGCGTACGAGCGTTTTGTTTAGTAGATTGTCCGCGAACGGGCAAACCTTTACGATGGCGTATTCCACGGTAACAACCAATTTCGGTTAAACGCTTAATATCCAAGGACACTTCACGACGCAAATCGCCTTCGGTTTTAATATTTTTGTCAATATAAGTTCTGATTTCGTTAATTTTGGCTTCAGGGACATCTTTCGTACGGATTGCCGGATCAACCTTGCAAACAGCACAAATTTTGTCGGCTGTTTTTTCGCCAATGCCATAGATATACGTCAAAGCGTACTTAATGCATTTATCTTTGGGTATATCCACACCACTAATTCTTGCCATTATTTTCTCCTCTTTTTTCCTTTTAATCTATAAAACACGCTTTCCAATAGCCGCGCGAAAAGCGTGAAAATTTGCCTTAACGAGGCGATTTGGACGGACGGGGTTGTCGTTGTTTGTGTTTAGGATTCTCACAAATTACCCGCACAGTACCGTCGCGTTTAATAACCTTGCATTTGTTGCACATTGGTTTTACTCCGCTTCTTACTTTCATTGTCCATTTCCTCCGTTTTCTACTGAGGCTTTACTGCGCCAAGTAATACGACCATTGTTTAGATCATAAGGCGAAATTTCTAATTTCACCATATCACCTTCCAAGATCTTGATGTTGTTTTTGTAAAGTTTTCCCGATAAATAAGCCATAATAATATGACCATTGGCTAGTATCACCTTGAATTTTGCATTACGCATAACTTCAACCACTTTGCCTTCGACTTCAATCGCGTCGTCTTTACTCAAAAACACCCCTCCTACCCGCAGGCGAACCTACAATATTTGTTATAATACTATATTTAATTTTATTTGTAAAGCACATTTTTTTAGATATAAGTATCTTCCGCCGCGGCCTGTTCGGCTTTTTCGGCCTGTTCTTTTTTCGGTTTGACTTTTTTTACCAAATAAAGGTCAATGCCAATGTACGCACCAACACCGCCTACCGCCAAAACAAAGATTAAAACGCCAATTAGAATCGACGATGAACCGCCCGCTTTTTGAGTAGTATCACTACCAACGTTGCCTGGGTTAGTGTTTTGACTGCGCACCAGTTGTCCTTTGGCAGTATTGTAACCGTCAATCACGCTCTTCATATCGTCAATGTGTTGGTTTTGGTAATTACTCATAAAGACTTCCTTAAAGCGGCTCCGCCATTGGTCGAATTCAGCATCCCGCCAACTATCCGCAGTATAATCGTCAGGATTAATAGCGTCGATAGTGGGGGCAATTTCCGCATAACCACGTTTAACTTCAGCGATCAACGCGGCATTCATACCAAGATACGGATTGGCCACTAAACTGTGATATTTTTCCATTAAAGCATCACGAATGTATAAGTAACGCTCCACATTTTGCAACATCCCTTCATTGTTAATTTCCGAATTTAAGTAATTAAGTGCCGTGCGTTTAATTTCGGTGTAATTGCGGTAACTTTCAATTGTGTACAGAAACGGATAACTGTTTTGGTCGGAATCTTGATCGCGAAGCGGTGGCAAAGACCAAAGTACGTCAAGGTCAACGGTTAAGGCCGCTATCGCGTCGCGTAACTCTTGGATAATTTGGTCAACGGTTTGATCACGTAATTGCTCGTCGCCCAAAATCCCCGAATTGTGCGCTTGCATAACCGCGAAAGCATTATCATAAGCAATGCGAAATCGCGAGAAACTGGTCGCGGTGTAACAACTTTCACCCGTTTTAAGTTGCTCACCAATAAAGTCCCCCGCCTGATGATTTTCTAAATTATAACCACCATTAGTAAACGCCGAAAGTACACCACTTGCATCCAGTTCTGTGCGCAAAACTTCAAAATCATCTTGAAAATCGGCATACAATTCAATGTTGTACCCCGGCATCGGTGTGAAACCATCAACATTGCCAAAAACCCAATCTTTACTACGGGTTAAAATTGGTTCACCAACCTGGTTACCACTTTCGTCGTACTCGTATTCAGTGGTCATTAAATACCAGTTACCCGTGAATGATTTACCATAAAAGCGTGGGTCATCAATTTTTGACAAATCCGGCGCAACACGCGGCCCCGTTACGGAGTTACCATACTCGACCGTTTCAACACCATTAAAATTACCATGGTCAGCATCTTCATAAGTATACTTCATATCTTTCGCTAGATAGTAGGTGACCGTATAAGATTGTATCGTCCATTTAGCGTAGATATCAACGGTTCTGGGGACCGTACCATCACCACCCATTAGTCTACCAAACTTGAATTTGCGCGTACATTGTTGATCTTCGTACCAGTCTTCAAATTCCCAACCAACACAACTGGGCATAGATGACGTCAATTTTAAAATCGGTTCCTTGTATTTACATTTTTTTGTTAATTCGGTAACAACAGTATCAAGATAAGTACCGCTTTCTACCCATCCGGCGTTGGCCCGTTTGGCCTCACTAGTATAGCCCATATTTTCGCCGTTGGCGTGAAAGACAACGTCATAATTGTAACCCAGATTATTACCGAAGACTGGTTCACCATTTTCTACACTCCAGGTGCGCAGTTCATTAACGGCCTTACGAATATTGGCGGCGTTAACTTCGGTTTGATATTCGTGTTCCACCTTCTCTTTGCCGATTTCGTAAAAATTACCATCTTCTTCGTTTTCAAAATCATCTAATTTATTAAAAGTTGATCCGCTTACAAAATTGGCGAAGTCTGCCACTGGCATTTGGTAATTGTATTGATTGGCGTATTGCAAATAATGCGTATCATTTTTTCCGTCACCACCGGTATAAGGGAACAGTTCTTCACCGAAACTTTCCGAGTGGTGCGGGCAAATGGCAAACCCTTGAATAATCGTTGCCGTACATTCCTTGCCAAGACTTGTATCGGTTACCACCTTGAAATAATTTTCGTTATCCATAAAGGTCTCAAAGTCTAGATTACCCAAACACTGGTCATTGTTATAAAGTACGTAATAACGGTTATGAAACTCTCCGTACAGATTTGCGGTTTCACCCAAGTAAAGATTATTATACACCCAATTATCATAAACGTAACCGGCCAACATGCCGGTATGCGTGGCTTGTCCGGTGGTAACTGCACTTTCAATCACCACATTATTTAACAGACCAGACATAACTGCGTCGTCCAAGGTTTTAACGCGTAACATCGTATAACCGACTATGCCGCCGGCGTAATAAGTTCCCGCAACCCCCGCCATTTGCGGATCAACGATAAGATCTTTAACTTTGCAGTTAATAATTTTACTCGAATTATTGTAGCCAACTAACCCGCCTATATACCCGTTCACGGCCACACCATAAGCCCCTGCGGTAGTGTCCGCGCCGGCGGTTACCGTTAAACCGACTGTGCCACCCGCAATGGTTACACTATCGACACCCCAACGGTGTTCGGGAGTTTCTTCGGAATCAGTCAAACTGTGCAACAATGGTGTCACTTCGGGGTTGCTGTAAAGCATTTTGCCCACCGCAGCACCGACATACACACTGTGTCCATTGGCGTTATTGGTCTTTACTTTGATTTGCGGATTAACAATCTCAACGTCGCTAACGTAAGCGTTTTCGACGACACCGGCTACTACCCCTACCGGCACTTTAACGGGGGCCGTCGGACGCGACGGATCATCGGCGGTTTTACTTTCACCCGTGTACGAATAGTTAATTACCGGATTTTCAAAAACTAAATTACGTATAGTGTTTCCGGTTAAATTGCCAAAAAACCCAACGCCGTTTTGGGCTTTCACACCATTGAGTTTAGTGGCGTCGTCATCAATCGCAATGAGTAAGTTACTGATTTTATAACCATTACCGTCAATGACAATACCAGTGTTATGACCAGCCACCGTATTGATTGGCGTCCAACGGGCCCTTACCTTTTCGTTACCAGCGTTAGATTCATAGCGTAACAGGTCTAGGTCACGTTCTAAAATAAAAGTCCACCCCGAATAATCGCCATCATCATTCGTCAATACACGGTTCAAATTAGCCAATTCGCCTTCAGTTTGAATATGAATAGTTTTCGTTACTTCGTCACGATTGGAGAAATAACCCGATGCTAAATTAATCCAATCCACCGCATAATCAGGATCTTCGGGGTCATAGGCACTGGGCGACAAATCATTACTATCACTTACCGTCCGCACCAAACCAACACTAATAAATACGGACACCAAAGAAAAAACCACTGCCAAACACAGCAACAAAGCCCGCGTCACCGAGAACTTCCTTGGTAATCCCCCCATAATCAATATTAGTATATATCAATCACGACATTTTAGACAATCAGTTTTTACTTGCTTTCCCTTGCGGGAAATAATTGCGCCCAATTAAACTGTTGGGTAAATATTGCTGTTCAACATACCCGCCAAAATCGTGCGGATACTTATAATTTTTACTGTCCGCGGTATGATTTTTTAAGTACGCCGGCACCTGATCATCAGGATGATTAACTGCGTCATCTTGGGCAGCGTTCATCGCCACCACTACACGGTTATCTTTCGGTGCCTGACAAACATAAACAATGGCTTGCGTTAACGCCAAGTTACCTTCGGGCATACCTAAATTATCCAACGCGTATAAAGCAGCACAGGCCTGCACCAGTGCTTGTGGATCGGCCAGTCCCACGTCCTCGCTGGCATGAGCGATGGTACGGCGCGCCAAGATTTGCGGTTCAATACCGGCAGCCAACAACCGGTTGGCGTAATACAAGGCCGCGGTAGAATCGCTACCTCGCAGACTTTTACAAAAGGCACTTAAAATGTGATAGTAAACATCTTCGTCTAAATTTAACGCTTTCTTTTGTAGACATTCGGCCGCCACGGTTTTATCAACCACAATTTTACCATCCGCGTTGGGGTGACTGGTAATTGCGCACAATTCCAAACCGTTTAACGCACTGCGCACATCGCCACCACATGCTGTGGCAAAATAACTCAACGCGTCGTTATCAATTTGTAAGTGGTACGCCACTAAGCCTTTTTCGTTTTTTAATGCCCGTTGTAAAATGGTTTTAATGTCGTTTTCACTTAAACGCTTGAATTCAAAAACCGAACAACGCGACACAATTGCCCGCGTCATACTGTAACTGGGGTTTTCGGTGGTACAGCCGACCAATAATAAATACCCTTCTTCTAACGCGCCCAGTAACGAATCGCTTTGCGCTTTATTCCAACGGTGACATTCGTCTAACAATAAGTAGGTTTTTTTACCGTACAGTTCAAAATTACTTTTGGCCTGCTCAATTACGCCTTTGACTTCGGCAACACCACTGGACACCGCGTTTAACTTAACGAAGTTCGCGTTACTACTGTCGGCAATAATGCGCGCCAAAGTAGTTTTCCCTGTGCCAGGTGCCCCGTAAAAGATGACACTGGGTACACGCCCCGCCTCGATTAACCGGCGCAACAATTTACCTTTCGCCAACAAGTGTTGTTGCCCTACGAACTCGCTTAATACCTGTGGCCGCAGGCGTTCTGCCAAAGGTTTACTGGTTTGGTGTAAATTTTCAAATAAGTTTTCCATTACCTGCTCCCAATAACACAATAACATATTCTTGTCCAACCACCAAGTCACCCGTCACCAAGACACACGGGTCAACATCGGGGCTTTGACCAAAGGTACGACAACGAGCAACACCATTTTCTACCGCATCACAGACCACCGCTACGCGCTTACCAATCTGTGCTTGTTGCCGTGCCGCCAAAATTTGCTGTTGCACTTTTTCTACCATCCGTAAGCGTTGCTGCTTAACCTTAGCGGGCACCTGTGGCAACGCGTAGGCGGCCGTACCTTGTTCTCGCGAATAGGCAAAGAACCCCACATAATCCAATTTAACGGCTTTCAGGAAGTCTACTAACTCGGCAAACTCGGCATCTGTTTCCGTCGGGAAGCCTACCATCATCGTGGCACGCAAAGTTACGGTCGGCATCAACGTACGAATTTTTTTGATTAAAAGCGTATCACTAGCGGCGTCACCTTGGCGGTGCATTAAGCGTAAAATTCGCGGATTACAATGTTGGAATGGAATGTCCAAGTACTTCACTATCTTGTCGTTGTTGGCCATTTCGTTAAGCAGTTCGTCGGTCAAAAGTTCGGGGTAACAATAATGCAAGCGCACCCGCTTAACGCCGTCTACCGCCGTAATCGCACGCAATAACTGCACTAGATTGGTTTTAAGGTCAACCCCGTACAAGGTCACGTCTTGGGCGACCAAGATAAATTCAGGCACACCTAATTGCGCAAAGTGTTTAACTTCCGCAACAATGTCCGCTACCGGCCGCGACACGTAATTACCGCGAATCAGCGGTATTGTGCAGAAAGCACACCGTCGATTACAACCTTCGGCAATTTTGATGTAAGCGTAACTGGGTGGCGTTGATAACAACTTGGTGGCGTCGCCTACGGGGACACCGCACAACAACGACGCCAAGCCTTGGTAATCTTTAGTCCCCCACCAAACTGCCACTTCGGGCAAACCTGCCGCCAATTCGGCACGATTGTTTTCGACAATACAACCGCAAACCACTAACTGGGCACGCGGTAAATAACGTAACTTGCTGGTAATTACGTCAATACTTTCCGCCCGGGCCGCATTGATAAAGCCACAAGTATTCACGATGATAATGTCGGCATCCGCGTCGTCGGCAACCATTGTACAACCCGCCACCCGCAGATAGCCCGCCAACTGTTCGCTGTCGGCCAGATTCTTGTCGCAACCCAAAGTCGTGATACAAACTTTCTTTGGTGTAAAATTCATATTGCAATATAGCACGTCTTCCGCTATAATTCAAATACCGATTTGCTCCCATGGTCAAGCGGTTAAGACGACACCCTCTCACGGTGTAATCAGGGGTTCGATTCCCCTTGGGAGTACCATAACTAGATTTCGTGTTGGTATAATTTTTGGTATTCTTGGCAGGTTGCTAGCAGTTGCTGGTGCGTTCCACTGGCAGCAATCATCCCATTTTTCATCAGGTGGATGACATCGGCGTCAACAATCGTCGACAGCCGGTGTGCCACGATGATAACCGTTTTGTTGTGGCCGATATTACTGATTGCTTCCTTAATTTTATTTTGATTTTCGTTATCCAGTGCACTGGTCGTTTCGTCAAAAATTAAAATGGGACTATCTTTCAAAAAGGCTCTGGCAATTGCCAAGCGTTGTTTTTGCCCACCGGAAAGTTTAGTGCCGTTCTCACCTAAAACTGTATTATAACCGTCGGGTTGTGCCATGATGAAATCGTGAATTTGTGCTTGTTGGCAGGCTTGTTGAATCTGTTCAGCGCTGGCATTAGGTTTGACAATTTTTAGGTTGTCTAAAATCGAGAAATTAAAAACGTAGGGGTCTTGCGGCACGATGGTGATGATGTCGCGTAACGTGGCTTTAGAAAAATCACTAAGGTCTTGCCCGCCAATAAAAATGTGGCCGCGTGGAACTTCGTAGGTTTTATTCAGCAGTTTAAGAATCGTGCTTTTGCCTTCACCGCTTTCGCCAACAATGGCTACCGTAGTGCCAAAGGGAAGATTAAGGTTAAATTTTTTCAGCACCGTCAACGAGTCATCGTAAGCAAAAGACAAATCCTTAATGATAATGTCAAGGTTGGCGGGCAAGGCAGCAAAAGCGTCTTGAGCGGGGAATTCTTCAAAACCTTCGTGAAAGCCATAAATCACTTGATAAATACGTTCGGCATAAACGCCACCGTCTTTAGTATATTCCCAACTGCTCATAATCCACTCGATAACATTGCTGGTTGAGTTACGGAAAACAAAAATCGTGAAAGCCGCAGCAAAAGTCGTTAAGTCAAAATAAATCAATAATAATGCCAATGGGATAAATAAGAAAGCCATTAAATTTTGTACAATTTGGGTTACGCGGCGAAGTCGATATTGTTTACCGCCTAATTTAGCATCGGTTTTTTCCAAATCAGTTAACGATTCATCAACTTTATTCAACATTGCGGACTGGATGTTGTAGTTTTTAATATCCCTTACCCCGCGAATAGTTTCGTTAACCAAACCAATACTTTTATCATTAACTTGTTTTAACTTAATTTGTCCACGAATACGCGACCGGATCCGTATATGGTAAACCAAGCAAACCACTACAAATTCCAACAAGCAGTAAAAACCTAAAATATAATTAGCGGTAAAGATATAAACGAAAACCGCGATATTTTCCAAAATACACATACTGACATCAACAATATTGGTATAAAGTCCCGACAAGGCGACCGTGTCCGAAGCCACTACTTGGATTAACTTGCCACTACCATATAAATCAAAATTTTTAGTACGTAATTGAAAAATACTGCTGACAATGTTGTGGCGAATGTCTTTGTTCAATCTGGCCCGCAGTTTATCCGCAGTCGTTCCCCACAAAAGTATATGCACCACAGAACGTAACACTTGTAACAGTAACAATAAGCCCGCACTGATCAATAACACTTTGCCTTTTTCTTGGGCAAACGCCGCCAGCATTTTTTGGGTAAAAATAGGAAACATAAACGCCAATACCGCCGCCACAGCGCAACTCAACAAACAAATAAACATCCACCCTTTATACGGGCGCAGATACTTCAACGACCAAAGGAAATAATCCCGTTTGCGTTTGTCCTTGTCTTTTGTTTTACTCACCAATTAATTATAAATAAAGCAATTACAATAATCAATATTTTTATCGTTCAAGACCACTGTCAGCAGTTTGTATTGTGTCCGCGTACAGTTCGGCAAGCGCGGCGTCGATAATGGCTAATAACTCGGACGTATTACGGGTACTAATTGGTTCGCCCAAGGTAAGGCTTAATTTAGTCGCTACCTGCGTATTAACCCATAACGAATCATCGCCTTGCTGATCATCCAACAGACCGCGTAATTCGCGTAAAACGTATAATACTTCTTGCTTTTGGGCTTTGGTTAATTTAATTTCTGTTTCCGCCGGCACTACTTTTTCAGGCGCAGGGTGAATAACATCGGTGTATAAATTAACCCCCACAGTGCCCAAGACCGCGCCCGCAACCGTACCAATTATTTCGGGTGCATATTTTTTCAAACCATTGGTAAATGATAAAACTTTGCTCAATTTTTTCATAATCGCCCATTGTACACTGCTGACCAAATACTTGTCAATGCCCACGCCAAGAAAATTTGATTGGCCGAGCCATCGTCAAGGTTGTATGCTAGGCTTATGAACCCGGTGGATTGGTGGTTACCGAATTACACATGTCAAGCCTGTGGCAAGGAAATTCAGTACTCTGATAATCAATATTTGTGTTCACAGTGCATGAATAATTTACCAATCATGCAGGAAGCCACCACCACGCACTATGCACCATTCCGTTACGCCGAACCCGTGCGCAGTATGATTTTAAGTTTGAAATACAACGACAACGGACTGGTCGCCAAAGCCTTGGCTCCGTACCTTGCGGCAATTTATTTGCATTGTATTAAACAGGCTGACAAAACCTTTATCATAGTTCCCGTGCCGTTGGCGAAAAGTCGTTTTCGCGAACGTGGCTTTAATCAAAGTTTATTACTAGCACGCGAAGTAGCAGAATATTTGACCTTGCCCGTGCGCGACGACCTGTTGGTGCGCACCCGCAAGACGGTGATCCAAAAACACATGGACGCCGCCACGCGTGCCCAAAACATGCAAGGTGCTTTTACCGTCCCGCTCGAGAAGGTGGCCAATGTGCGTGGACAAAATGTTTTGCTGATTGACGATGTTTATACCACCGGCGCCACGACGGGTGCTTGTAAAGACGCTTTGCGCGCGGCGGGTGCGGCCGATGTTCAAATTTTAACCGTGGCTGCCGTAACCGATTTTTAATTGCCGGACGGTTGTTTCTTCTTGCCTTGTTTCATGTTTACCACAATAATAACGGTTACGCCGATGACCATCACCGCGGCGGCGACACCCAAAATAATCAAGCCAATTAAATTGGTTTTGACGTCCGTAGTTGACTGTTTGGCGTCCGTTTCGTCGTGGGTCGGTTGGTCATCTTCCGTTGGCACATCAGGGTTAATTGGTTCACCTGTGGTCTTGTCAGTGCTATTATAACCGACCACCTTACCACTTTCGTCCTTAATGGGTTCCATCTTAACATTCTCGCCTAACCGAACGGGCGAATCGGGAGCCAACGCTGTAAGGTCAACAAATTCAACATAATTATCATCACTATTGCTTATCTGTACAATGCCCCCGTAAATAGTCCCGCCGTTAATGGTTAAACCACCACTTTCTTTTACCACAATGGCCGCCACCTTATTTCCAAATTCCTCACCAGCTGCTTCCACTGGAAGCAACATATGCCATATGCCTTTTTCAAAAATCATTGTGCTTTTATCAGCAACTTGTAAGACACCAGTACCATAGTAATTACCACCGGCAATGGTTACTTGTCCATGGATACTAGCATAAATGTAAAAGATATTTACCGCTGAGTCATTGGCATTTACGGCGGCAATGATACCACCATAAACAGGCGTGGCAGTCACTCCCGCGTCGGCGGGAACTTGGTCATAAATTTCATATCCGTTTCGTTCACCTACCGGCACCGCATAACGCAGTCGCGATGGTTGACTGTCAACAATTTTTAACTCACCCGCAGCGCAATTAAAAAAGGCATCGTCCCACACATTTAACCAGCACCCATTCAAATCTAAACAAGCGTATACCGGGGCATATTCGTCATTACCTGTGCTTATTTCTGCACCAATCACTAATCCGTCACCCTCACTGCCGCCAACGGTGGCATCGTGTAAAACTTTAATCTGCGCTGGATTTTCCGCCGTAGTTAACAAGGTGTTAACGTATTCGCTGGCCGCCTTGAGACTGGCATAATAGGTCGTCTCGTCGTCACTTATTACCCCGTCACCATTAACGTCAAAGGTGACTGCTAAAAAATCTTCGTCCGCGGCCTTACTGGGAATGATTGTTCCCAAACAAATGCCCGTAATAATTAAGGCCAACGCCACCGCCCAGCAGGCGATGATGGTGCCCCATTGTTTACCAATTTTTGCCATGTTACTTTTGCTCCTTTTACGGTTATTGACAGTTTTTTGCCGAATACCGCCGTTAAAAGAGTGTACCCCCCC
>CATLHJ010000007.1 GCA_949949035.1 uncultured Clostridia bacterium
GCGGTGAAAGAGTTTTACGTAAATTGCACCAACCACGTTTACGGCGAGTGGCGAACCACCACGCCGGCGACGTGTACCACGGAAGGTGTCCGCGAACACACCTGTACGGGTTGTGGTCATACCGAAAGCGAAGTTATCCCCGCCACGGGACACGATTACCAGATCGCTGACGATGTGCCCGCTACCTGCACGGAAGCCGGTTATACGCGTTACGAATGTACCCATTGCCACGACGATTACCAAACCAGCGGAGCAGAGCAAAAACCCTTGGGACACGAATACTTATCAAAAAACGACAAGATAAAACAACCAAGTTGTACCGATGTTGGGTATACTACTCACATTTGCGAACGGTGCCAACACACTTACCAAAGCGATTACGTACCGGCCACAGGTCACAATTACGGCACGTGGACAACCACCGAACCGGCGACCACGGAGCACGCTGGCGAACAAAAACGTACCTGCGAACACTGCGGCGCCGAACAAGTGCGTACTATACCGGCCTTGGCGGGTACCACTACCGACGGCGGTAAAGACAACACCGCCCCCTTGCTGTGGGGCATTATCATTGGGGTAATCGCGGTACTGGCGGGCTGCGGCGGTCTGGCGTGGCTGCTGATCGTCTTGTTCAAACCCAAAAAGAAAGAGAAAGTCGCCGCGGCGTAATACAAACAGAGTAGAGCAGACCGTCAGCGTACAGCGTAAACTTGCCGCAAGGTGACAAATTACGATTGACAGGCTATCCGATATTTTGATATAATATATATAAATTTGGCCCGCTAGCTCAGTTGGTTAGAGCGCATGCCTGTCACGCATGAGGTCGACAGTTCAAGTCTGTTGCGGGTCGCCAAACCACACAAAACCTGTCTAAATTAAGGCAGGTTTTTTATTGCTTGTTTAGTTTAGTAAGGCAACACCCATATTCAAATACAAAGCGTACAGTAACCACATTACATACACGGTGAAAATAATGCCGGCCGCCAAATGGGCAGTGTAATAGCGACAAGTAACTACTGTTGCCGACATCAAATTCAGTACTAACCACGCGATTGCAAAAATTACCAAATCCAAGCGAAAAAAGAACAGTGGCCACAGCATATTAAAAAACAAATGTATGCCGTAAATAATCATATCGTTACGTCGGCGCTTGGGGTCTTGGTCGGCAATAAAGACCAAGAAAGTGGCTGTACCGATAGCAATATACAAAATCGTCCAGACCAGTGGAAAAACCCAATCGGGTGGAAAAGCAGGGGGCTGCTGATAACCGTCACGCATCTTGCCACCTAATAAACTGCCAGCCACTCCGACCGCTAGCGTGATGCCGATAATAATTGCGGCAATCGCCCATTTGGGCAACGGCTTTTTTTGTGGTTGTATTCTGTTTTGCATTAAATTATTCATCAAGTATATTTTTGCCATATTCAGTGGAAGTTAAGCAAAATTGTGCGACAAAGTCCTGTTTATAAATACACAACAAGATGTTTCAGAGTAGCCCCAAACATTGGCAAAACAGCGTCGTTTTATAAACTTTTTTACTATTTTGCCGACGTCGTAAAACTTCGCAAAAGAAAACTTTTACGAAGTTTTACGACGTAAGGGATGACAAAAACAAACTGGGCAAAATTTTTATCGGAATTATTTTATAGGTTGTAACAAATCGGCGTTTGTTGTATAATGGATTTATATGAAAACTACTATCATACTCGATAAGAAATTTGATAAAAAAAATACTAAACCCGTGACGGAAAAAAGCAATAAAATAACACAGAAGTCTATCAAGGCTACGAAAAATATGGTTATGGCAAAACCTGTGGCAATTTCTAACAAAATAGTGACAAAATCTGTACAACAAAAATCAGTAAAAACTGTTACAAAAACCGCACTAAAAACTGAAAAAAAATTTGTCGAAAATATTACCGAAATATTAAAAGACTTCCCCAAGTGGTATACAGACATTGTCCTAAAAACTGAACTTTGCGATTACGGACCGGTAAAAGGCACAATGGTAATTCGGCCGTACGGTTTTGCGTTGTGGGAAAATATCAAAAATGAATTAGATAAGCAATTGAAAACCCAAAATTACCAAAATGCTTATTTCCCGATGCTGATTCCATCGTCTTTTATTGAACGCGAAAAAGAACACGTGGCGGGATTTGCTCCGGAATTAGCTACGGTAACGCACGTGGGCAATGAGGCTTTAAGTGAAAAATTGTATCTCCGCCCTACTTCGGAAACGATTATCGGTAATATGATTGCCAAGTGGTTACAAAGTTATAAAGAGCTCCCTATGAAAATTAATCAATGGTGTAACATTGTACGTTGGGAAAAAACAACCCGTCCATTTTTGCGTACCAGTGAATTTCTATGGCATGAGGCTCATGCCGTTTATGCCGACGCCAAGTCAGCCAAAACTGGTGCTTTGGACGATTTAGTATTGTACGAAAAGTTTATGCGCGAATTTTTAGCAATTCCTGCCTTGATTGGCCAAAAAAGTGAAAAAGAAAAATTTGCAGGAGCAGAAATTACTTACGGAGTTGAGGCGATGATGAAAGACGGTAAAAGTTTACAAGTCGGTACCAGTCATTATTTAGGACAAAATTTTAGTAAATCATTCAACATTAAATTTCAAGATGATAAAAAGACCGAACGTTTCGCCCATACCACCAGTTTTGGTACTTCTACTCGACTGATTGGCGCTATTGTAATGACGCATGGCGATGATCGCGGTTTGGTTTTGCCACCACGCGTAGCACCGATCCAAGTCGTAGTTGTACCGATTGCTCAACAAAAACCCGGAGTCATGAATACGGCAAAGAACATTCAACGTAGTTTAGCTAACTTGCATTACCGCGTGACAATTGATGATAGTGACAATACACCCGGTTGGAAGTTTAATCAATGGGAAATGAAGGGGGTTCCGGTACGAATTGAAGTTGGCCCGCGCGATATTGAAAACAATGAATGTCAAGTCTTCCGTCGTGATTTATTAACCAAAGAAACTATCCGTTTAAACCGTGTAGAAGGTTACGTTGCGGAATTATTAGAAGATATCCACCATACGATGTTGGCTAACGCTACCCAAAACCGCGACAAGCACATCAAACGCGTCAAGACCTTCCCTGAACTGAAAAAAGCCATCAATGCCGGTAATTTTGTGTCGGCGCCTTGGTGCAATTGTACCGATTGCGAAGAAAAAATAAAGACCGAAACTAATGGTGCATCTACGCGAGTGATGCTGTTTAATACTACCCCCGAAAAAGGTGCGGTTTGCGTAAAATGCGGTAAACCCGCCAAAGTTGAAATTATTTTTGCGAAGGCATATTAAAAGGTGATACCCATGAAAAGATATGATGAATTATTGTTTAACCGTTTTAACGAGGATTGGCATCAATTACCGACCGCTAAAATGCTATCGTTATTGCGGGTTAAGACGCAGACTACCCTGCCCTCCCAAATTGATATGGCCCGCATGAAAGGTAAACTCAAAGTAAAATTTGGTATAGACCCAACTGGAGCCGAAATCCACATTGGCCATTTGTGTCCAATATTTTGCTTGAATATTTTTTTGAAATGTGGGCATCACGTAGATTTCGTAATTGGCGATTTTACGGCTCGTATCGGCGACCCCAGTGGGCGTAATACTGAACGAGCGATGATTACCGATGAACAAATTGCCAGCAATTTTGCCACCTACACCAAACAAATTGCCCCTTATATCGATATCAACCAACTGGCGGTACATAAAAACAGTGAGTGGCTATCTAAATATTCATTAAGTGAATTTTTGTCGGTTCTACAACGTATTAAATTGTCGGTCGCCACTCAAAGGGAAGATTTTCGTAACCGTATCGAAAATGTATCTTTAGCAGAAGTGACTTACGCAGTATTGATGGGGTTAGATTCGGTTAGTTTGCAAGCAGACATTGAGTTAGGCGGCCTTGATCAAACTTTGAACTTTTCACAATGTCGTTTGGTGCAAGAAATTTATAACCAAAAACCCGAACAAGCTTTCGTAACTCCAATTTTAGAAGGATTAAGTGGTGATGGTCGTAAGATGAGCAAAAGTTATCACAACTACATTGCTGTATCAGCCAGTGCCGAAGAAAAATTTGGTAAGTTTATGTCTTTGCCTGACAATTTATTGCTGAAATATTATCAAGCATTTGGGTATTTATACGAAGAAGAAATACCAGATCTTGTGGCCTTTATACAAGAGAATCCATTGGAAGCAAAAAAGCAGTTGGCGACTTATTTTGTTGCATTGGATGGCAATAATTTAGCCATTGGGCTCACGGAACGCGAAAAGTTTGAACGCAAGTTTTCTAAACGAGAGTTAACTGCGGATGATTTCGTTAAGGTTGTTGTTCCTGCCCCAACGAACATTATTAACGCTATTTTTGCGTCTGGTAAATTTGCGTCTAAAAGTGAGATAAAGCGGTTACTGACTGCTGGCGCAGTTACCAATATCGACACCAAAGTTAAATTGAATGCCGATTTCATTGTGACAAAAAATGTCAAAATAAAAGTTGGTAAATTGAATATCTTTCAAATGGAGGTAAAAAATGAACGATGAACGAATTAAAAAACTGGCACACAATTTAATTAATTATAGTTGCGGTTTACAGAAAGGGCAAAATATTATTATTGAAGCGAGCGTTGAGGCGCGTCCGCTGGTTAAGGAATTGGTACGCCAAATATACGCACTTGGCGCGCATCCGTTCGTGCGTTTAAGTGACAGTGAAATCTCCCGTGAAGTAATGATGGGAATGGACGAGGAACAAGCTAAGCGTTCTTGTCGCTACACATTACCAATGTTTGAAGACGCGGCGGCTTATATTGGCATCAGTTCATCCTACAATAAATTCGAGTCCGCCGATGTACCTAGTGACCGTAAAAAAATCTACAGTAAATTTTACAGTAAACCAGTACATATTGATACCCGCGTTTGTAAAACGAATTGGGTAATTTTGAACTACCCTAATCCGGCTTTGGCACAATTAGCACAGATGTCGACCGATGTCTTTGCCGATTTCTTTTTTGATGTTTGCACTTTGGATTATTCCAAAATGGATAAAGCGATGCGTAACTTAAAGAAATTGATGGAAAAAACTGACCGCGTGCGTTTAGTGGCACCTGATACCGATTTAACTTTTTCCATTAAGGGGCAACCGGCGATTATTTGTTCGGGGAAATGTAATATTCCCGATGGTGAAATTTACACTTCACCAATTAAAAACTCAATAAATGGTAAAATTAAATTTAATATTCCTTCATTGTACAAAGGCATTATCCATAACGATATTACTTTGGAATTTAAGGACGGTAAAGTAATCAAAGAAAGTTCATCCAATACCCAACAACTGACTGCAGAATTGAATGTTGATGCTGGGGCTCGCTACGTCGGTGAATTCGCCTTGGGCGTAAACCCGTTTATTACTAAACCAATGTACGATACTCTGTTCGATGAAAAAATGTCTGGTTCCATTCATATGGCTTTGGGTAACGCGTATGATGATGCTCCGAACGGCAACGTCAGCCAAAATCACTGGGATATTGTCTTGTCAATGACCAATGAACATAACGGTGGGCAGATTTATTTTGATGACGTATTAGTGCGTGATAATGGTCGTTTTGTCTTACCAGAATTACTATGCTTGAATCCCGAGAATCTGCGTTAATTTAGTCTTTCGCTAAATTTAACCCAGTCGACGATATTCCAAAAATCATCTAGATATTTTTGGCGATCATTTAAGTGTTGTAAGTAATAGGCGTGCTCCCAAACATCAACGCATAAAATCGGCGTTACATTATTGGTTAAGGGTGTTACTTGATTGGCCGTTGTGACAATGTCTAAATTACCATTGGCTGTCTTAACTAACCACGCATACCCTGAACCAAACACACTCAACGCCTTAGCAGTGAATTGTTCTTTCATGTTTTTCCAACTGCCAAAGCATTCGCTAACTTTTTTGGTGGCTTGCGGGGTAATGCCAATTACAATTTGCCCAGTGGCTGGGCGCAATTCGTCAAAATAGAAAAAGTGGTTGTACACCCCGCCCGCATTGCGTAATAGCAGTTGGTCTTGGTTACTTTCGGCATAGGCGATTAGTTCCTGTAAAGTCATACTTTGCAAATCGGGTCGTGCTTCCAAAATTTGGTTTAATTGATTGATATAATTTACCAATAGTCGGTCGTAATGCGCGTACGAAGTTTTGACGTCAATATATGGTGCCAAGGCGGTAAAATTGTAAGGTAATTTAATGTTTTCGAACGGGTAAGTCATTAGTTCCCAATTTTGTGTTAAATTTTCCATAATCATCCTTATGACGGAAATTGTCGAAAGTTGCCTAAATTCTACCGCGATAGAATTTTACGCTTTTTTGTACCTTGGCAACGTAAGCATTAGTTTCGGCAAAAGGACAACTGGTTAATTCTTTAACTTGTTGCTCGTTAAGCCAACGGGTAACATTGCCCTCTCCCGCATTGTAGGCAAATAATGCTGTATTCACGTCGCCAAACTTATCAATTAAATACGCTAAATATTTGGTACCAACCGCAATGTTCTCGGCAGCATTAAACAAATCACAAGGTTTATCGGTTACGTATTCAGCGGTCGAAGGTAAAAGTTGCATTAGCCCTATTGCGTTTTTTGATGAAATTTTGTTTTTATTAAATCCACTTTCGGCATTGATTACCGCAGCAATCAAAGCCGGTTCAACGCCATATTCGGTGGCCGCAGCACTGATTTCACCAGTGTAACGTAACGGGAAAAGTAAATAAAAAAGACAAAACCACACGCCAACCAAAACTACCGCAACAACTATTGTTCCAGTTAATAACTGTTTCACTAATTTATAGTATTTGTCATAAACGCTTAAAAATGCGTTTACCTAGGGTTAATGTCAACGTCACTACTACAACTGCTAGTAGGACAATGATGATTAAGGGAATTAACAACGCCCATATTATTGGTAGACTGCTGGTAATAAGTTCAAAATATAAATAGCCTAGCAACCCCACCAAGACCATACCACCAAGCATCATAATAAAACTGCTCATACTCTGTTTGATAACGGCAGCGTCACTTTCGGCGTTGAATTTAGGGAATAACAAGTTTATCAATACCCCACCAAAAGCCACAATTACGTTGATTGCAACCGGTACCAAAAGTAACGAAATAAAATACAATACGTCAAAATGTTTAATACATTCCAAAACAATGCTGCAAATGGTCATTAGTGGGCTCAACAACAACACCCCAAATACCCCTTTGGCAGACAAAACAGTAGTTTGTTTGATGGGCATACTTTTTAATATCCAAAATTGTTTGCCTTCTAATGAGATAGAAAACGCGGTCGGATAGGTTAAAATAGTCATTCCTGAAAACAATGCCATAATGATAAAACACAAGCCATTATTGTCTAAACCAAGCGTCTCTAATAATGGATTAAACGGGTCAAACAATAACCAAATGGAAAAGGCAACAATGGCAATCGGGCCTAATAAAGTATTAATCATCAATACGGTTGAGTTAAGGTAACGGTTGGTTTCATTTTTCAATAGCGAACAGAAGGGCGTAGTTTTCTTGCTGACAAACTTTACAGTTTTGGTTGCGTAAGTTCTGGCTTCACGATTCATTAAAATCGTAAATAATCCTACACCCAGCGCAAAAATCGCAACTGCCCCGCCAATCAGCGTTAACATAAACCAAGGATTAAAAGCTAAAAGATAATTAACGGTGCGCAACATAATTATTGGGTCCAGATTGAACATGAGGTATTCATATACAAAAACCAGTGCTATTAATAGGCTGATAGTAAAAATGGCTTTAACTACGTTTCCGTATTTGAAATTAGGTAAACACAAAGTGGTAATAAAATCAATAATGTAAGACAGACCAACGGTAAGCAAGGGAATCATTAACACGGTAACAACGTTACCGATTAAGGCGACGCCCGAAAACGGTGTATAAGCCATAAAAGCGACAATACTGGGGACAATGGTTAAGATTACAATAATTAAATTGAGTAAATATCGCGATAAAGCTTTGGCCACCATAATTTCACTTTTTTTGATAGGCATAGCTAATAGTAATTCGGTATCGTTGGCCCGTTGTCCACCGGTTATAGTTTGGAAAGCGAAGCAAACCGTCAAAAAGATGCCCATAACGTAGCCAGTTCCTAAAACTAAGGCCGTGAGCCCAGTGTCCGCATATCCCTTTGTGAACAACATTTGGCAATAGGTTAATAACGCAAATAAGGCAACATACAACAAAACGATTACACCGAAACCAAGTGTGCCTTTAACGCGTGAACGTTTGCCACGTAGCCCCCCTAACCCGCTTATTAGGTAATTTTTGGTTAATAGATAAATATTACGCATTCAAAAATACCTCTTCCAGACTCTTATCGGCTTTAATGTCTTTCATGGCGCCACTCTTGATGATAGTTCCGTTTTTGATAATCACTACTTTGTTACAAATTTTTTCGGCAACTTCCAAAACATGGGTTGAATAAAAAATCGCCCCACCATTTTTAACAAAGTCGTTCATTACTTCTTTTAAAATAAACGACGCTTGTGGGTCCAAGCCAACAAATGGTTCATCTAGAACCAATAATTTGGGATTACGCATAAACGCCGAAATTAAGACCAATTTTTGTCGCATTCCGTGAGAATAGGACTTAATCATAGCGCCTAAATCTTGATATAAATTCCATTTTTCAGCATACAATTTAATGCGGGCGTCGCGGTCAGCCGGAGAAATGTTGTAAACGGCCGCCACAAAATTTAAATATTCAATACCGGTTAATGTGTTATAAATATCGGGATTGTCGGGTATGTAAGCAGTTATTTTTTTACACGCCAAGGGGTCTTGTTTAACAGAAATGTTATCAATTAAAATTTCACCTTCGTTAAAATCCAATGTTCCAACGATACAGCGTATTGTTGTGGTTTTCCCGGAACCATTCGGGCCAATAAAGGCGCAGATATCACCGGGAGCCACTTCTATGTTGAGATCTTTAGCACCAACCTTACCATTTGCGTAAATTTTGGTGAAATTTTTAATTTTTAACATAAATAATTGTAACAAGATTTCAATTTGCGCACAAGAAAAATTTCATAAAACAAAAATGTTCGACGATTTGATTCGCCGAACAATCACCATTGCCTTCGGTTGTCCAGTTTACACTCACCTTACTACCGACTCTTATGTGCGTATGGTAAATTATTGTACGTGACTTTTTGAAAACAAGCAAACGATTTTTACTAGCGAAATGCTGACTTAATCTGCGGTTAAAATTTTTGCCCCAATTACCGTCATTGGAATTTTTTCGTTCGGGCTTAAATTACTTAAAATTACAACACCTTTCTGCTTGTCTTGTGTGAAACCGAGATAACTGTTAAAATTGGTAGTGCCACCATTATGCCAAATAATTCCGTTTTTATCATCACGCAGCCAGGTCATACCGATGCTGTCTATGCGAATATTCATTTTTTCATAAGTTGGATTATTGGCCTCAACATCTTTGATGTTAGATATCGTTTGCGACGCGTAAGGCAAATCATCTTTCAGATACATTTGCATGTAGTTAGCCATATCATTGATGTTTGAAATAATACTGCCGGCAGGAATGTAGCCGTCGCTTTTGCCCCACCGCCAATAGTTGGTTAAGTTCCCGTTTTGTTTGGCGACCACCGTTTGCGATAGGTTAAGTTCGTTTTGTATATATTCGTTCATCAATTCGGTAAAGTCTTGCCCGTAAATTTGTTCTAATACCAGCCCCACTACGGCAATGCCAAAATTAGAATAAACGAAGGGATAATCTTTATCGACCAATTTAACACTTTTAACTTTGGCTAAGATTCGGGCTTTCGTTATCCCATAAAAATCGTTTGCAATGTGAGCAAATTTGTTACCAAGCATGGACACTTCAAAATAATAAGGCGCATAACCAGCGGTATGGGTCAACAAACGCTCCAACGTGGGATAATATTGATTCGTTGGTAAGTCTAAATATTGTGCAATGTCGTCGGTTAAACTCAATTTACCTTCATGCACTGCTTTGGCGCATAATAGCCCAACAAAAGTTTTGCTGATTGAACCGATTTCGTAATCGTAGATGGCGTCCTCTTCCCCATTAGCACTGTAGGTATGCAACGTGACATTATCGTTTTCGATTATGGCGACACTAATTTTATTGTTTTTGTCGACACAGTCGTATTCCAGCATTTCGGCAACGGACATTTTATCTAAGTTAGATAATTGACTAATTTGGTACCCCAAAATGCTACCATAAGTACCACTAATTAAAAGAATTAACGACAGAATAAAGGTGATTACCGTAACCCAACTATTGCGTTTGATTTTAAGTGATTGATCGACAACGATACCGTTTTTTACTGAAATTAAAATATGGGTTACTGAAAAAATAATTGCCGCAACGAACAGAGGTATGTTGCCCAGCATAATACCCGAAAATAAAAAAATAAAGGCGGGAATGAAGGACAATAACAGCGCACGTACAATGTTAGGTCTTTGCCATAGAATTAGCCATACTAGGCAATAGGCTATGACCAAGACAGTATTGACAACAATGTAGATAACATTGGCTCCGGGAAAATAAAACCCCAGCCAAGTATAAGGTATGTTAAAGACCATTAAAAACATACAGCCATAACGACCGATTTGTTCAAAGATGATTGCTATTTTGTTTAGATAAGTATTCTTGAACCCATCCTTGTTTTTTAGGGCAAAAATAATGTTTGGAATAATTATTACTAAGACAAAAATCAACCCAAGATAATTGAACCAAGACATATACATATATTATACGAACAAAAAATGCCCTAGGCAAACAAATTACCGCAATTGCTTATATCAGTGATAAATGTTGTTGCGAAGATAACAAAGTTATGTTATAATAAATTTATCTTTGGAAGGGTTGCAGAGCGGTCAAATGCTACGGACTGTAAATCCGTCGTCTTACGACTTCGATGGTTCGAATCCATCCCCTTCCACCAATATCGTTAAAGAACGAACCGTGTGAGGTTCGTTTTTTCACTTTTTGCACACGTCGCTCGTATAGTCGACACACCCGCCGCCGCGCCTTTTTATTTTTCACGGTGTAATATGGTTGAAAATATATGTCGTTTGTAATATAATTTTTGTTAGAGGTAAATTACTTTATGAGTGAAGTTGTTACGTCATATTCGCGAACACGAACGGCAAGCAAGAAAACTTTTCTCTTTGTATTTTGTATTTGTTTTTTTATACTATGCGGAATTGCTATCGGCTGTTTTGTCGGATTATTTCAAGCAAAACACTGTCAACAAATGATTGCCGACGGAAAAACAGCGACGGCGGAGATATATAATTGCTATCAAGACAGCGGATTGGGACCGAATGCATGGAGATGCGCTTATAAATATATCGATGAAAACGGCACAGAATACAGCGCTACTTTGGCGATGTCATATAAAACTAGAGAAGAAGGCGAAAAATATATAGGCGAAAAGATCGAAATTTATATTGACGGAAAGGGCGGAAGTTTACCCGTCGGGGAAGACCCAAATATCGGATATGCCGAAACTTGGGTTATAATTTCTGTTATACTGGTTTTCGCCGATACGGTTGGAATTATCGTAACATCCGTTAAGATTCATAGAAATAAACAAAAACAAGCATAGGTTTATTCGTTTTAGGTTACTGCTTCTCCACCAAGTAGTGAGATATTAATTGGATTTCACAAGTATAAAACAGCCTTGGAGAATTTAGAAAACAAATACCACAACGATGGTGGCTATAAAGTTTCACAAATTTTATTCTATAACCAATAAATTATTGTGGTTTTTGTTGTTTGCTTTCGTGCGTCCTGCTTTGACGTTGTTGTAGTGATTTTTCTTTTGACAAACAATACTGGTGCTTAATAAAGACAATTAAAATTATCAATAATAAAACGGTTATCGTTACCCCCGCAGCACACGAAATAACCAGCCACCAATTAACATTTTCTGTTTTAATGATTGTTGTTTCAGGATCAGAAATTGGCTCTAAAGATTCGTTATTATTGATTTCGTCGTCAACAAAAGTCAATAAGTTGTTATTGGTCGATGTCGAATGCGTCATGGGGCGCGTAGATAACAGCAACCCCGATGACGCCACCACCACGACCAATACTGCTACTAACAAAGATGTAGTGACAATTTTAGCCGTGCGTGATTCTCCCCCAAAATTCGACATCATGTTATTGTAATGCATATTTATAAATGTGGCAAAGGATTTTTACACAAATTTAAGCGTTATAACCATATAACAAAACATGCAACTTATTTTTGATGGTGTGGCGACCGCATTGGTTACGCCTTTTGAGCAAGACCAAATTGATTGGGGGCGGTTCAAAAATTTAATTGAACGTCAAATTAACCAAGGTGTGGACGCCTTATTGTTTTTAGGCACAACCGGAGAAATGCCAACTTTGACGCATGCCGAACGGCACGCAGTGATTGACTTTGCTTTGGCAACTGTTGGTAATCGCGTCCCGTTGATTTTTGGTATTGGTGGTAATGACCCAGCGACCATTATTGAGTTAGGCTTATACGTGGCCGAACAAGCCCGTACCGCCGGCGTCTGCCCCGCTATCATGGTCAGTTCGCCATATTACAATAAAGCAACGCCGGCTGGGTTATACGCTTTTTTCCGAAAAATAACCAATACCATAAAATTACCGACCATAGTCTACAATATTCCTTCGCGCACAGGGGTTAACATCGACCCCACGACCATGGCAAAAATTGCCCGCTTACACTACGTGGCCGGCATCAAGGAAGCCAGTGGCAATCTTACGCAAATTACCCAAGTTGTGGCGTTGTGCCCGCAGACTGCTGTTTACAGCGGTGATGATACATTGGCGTTACCATGCTATGCAGTTGGTTGCCGTGGCATTATTTCAGTAGCTGCCAACTTAGCAGTTGCACCAGTACAAAATATTTATCATTTGTACGAGAGTGGTCATCCCCAACAAGCCTTAAACTTGTTTATAAGTCAGTTACCTTTATATCAATCTTTATTCCGCGTGGTCAACCCCATTCCTGTCAAATGTGAATTAGCCAAAATAGGCCTAATAAAAAACGCATTACGCTTGCCACTGTTACCCGTTAAATGATATACTACGGTTGATGGGAACAGTCTCTTTTTCGCGTGGTTATATGACAACCGGTTACACCAATATTGCCAACCTTTTTATGGAAGAACACCTGCCCATGGCCAATGGCGATTGTGTACGGGTTTATTTGTATGGTTTATATTTATGTCAAAATGCGAACAGTGCTGATAACACTTTGGAAAACATGTCGGCTAAATTAGGTATTCCTGTTGCCAACATTAAAGACGCCTTTGAGTATTGGGAACAGCAGGGTTTAGTGCAAGTATTAGATACTGTACCACTGGAAGTTAAATATTTACCAATTCGCCCCCATTCCGCAAAAGTACGGGCCTTACCGCAAGGCAAATACGACGATTTCAATACCAAGGCCCAAGCCATTTTAGACGGACGCATGATTACTACTACCGAATTTCATGAGTACTACGCGTTTATGGAAAGTATGCACTTTGAACCCGACGCGTTATTGTTGGTGATAAAAAACTGCGTGCTATTAAAGGGGTTCACAGTGGGTTACGCCTACATCCTAACGGTGGCCAAGAATTTAGCGTACGAAGGACTGACTACCCATCAGGCTGTCAGTGACAAGTTTGCTGCTGCCGAAAAAGATCATAACGCATTGGCGGAATTGATTAAAGGTATTCGCAAAAAGAAACCCGCCACCAAAGATTTCATCAAACACAGTTACTCGGAAGAAGTATATAAGGAGAAAGATATTAATGACATCGAATTTTAACGAATACCAATTAACTTTGCAAGCACGTAAGAGTCGCAAATTTAAGGAACTAGACGACAAAGTCCGTGCTATGACAATTGCTTTAGGTAGGGGTGATAAAACGGTCAATCAGACTGAATACAAAAACTTGGTTAAGTTACGCGACCAAGAACTGCAAGCCTATATCAATAGTGTTACGCCCCCTGCCCCGCAGTTTGATCGTACAATTTTTCAAAAACTTGATTCAACGGTTACTAAAAAGTTAGACACTTATATCGCAAAATTCCCTAACACTAAACTGAAAAATATAATTTTAATGGGCGGAACCGGAACCGGTAAAACTTATTGCGTAAAATTGGTAACATTTGAAATACGGCAAAAAGGTTATTCGGTAAACTTTACCAGCACATATAATTTGATTAAGCGCATGAAAGATAATTTGTATGGGCAAGACGCTTCGGCACCCGCCGAATTTATCAATTGCGACTTATTAGTTATCGACGACCTTGGTACAGAACCGACCATTAACAATGGTGACGAATTGTTATATACCGTCATTAACGAGCGCTATACGAACAATAAAGCCATTATCATTACCACCAATTTAGACAAAAAGCAAATCGAAACCCGTTATGAACAACGGCTATTTGGTCGCATCTTTGACCAAAACCGTACCGCGGAAATTACTTTGAAAGGGAAAGACCTCCGCATAGAGTAAACGCGTGCGTTAAGGCAATCGCCAAAGCGTCCGCCGCGTCGTCGGGTTTAATTTTTTGTTCTTGGTTAAGAATCTTGCCCACTGCGGTTTGGATATCTTTTTTCTTGGCCTTGCAAGTGCCGGTCATTGCCATTTTAATGTGGTTAGGTTTGTAATTGAAAACTTCACCGTGATAATAGGTTGCTCGCATTAGGGCAATACCCCGTGCCGCCGCAACTTTCAGTCCTGTCGTCACATTAGCGGCAAAAAATAACTCTTCAATCGCAATGTCATCGGGTTGATATTCTTCGAATAACGACGCCAAGTCTTCATTGATTTTACACAGGCGTTGACCAAAGTTTTGTTCTTTATCGGTCTCAATAGCACCGTAATCAATTAAGTTAACTTCTTCGCCAGTCAAGCGGATAACCCCCCACCCCATGATCCCAAAGCCAGGGTCAATGCCCATAATAACTTTATTCGGCATTGTGATAAACCGCTTGCACATCGTCGTTGCTTTCCAAATTGTCAATCAGTTTTTCAAAACTGGCGTTTTTGTCTTCAGGTATCGCTACGGTCGAGGTTGGCACCCACTCTATGTTGGCACTTTCGGTTTTAATGTCATGTTGTTCCAAAACAGCCAACACAGCATTAAAGTTTTCGGGTTTAACCGTAATGGTAACCAACCCCTCGTCGGTAGTCATGTCTTCCAATGGACTATCTAATAAAACTTCCAACAGTTGATCTTCGGTTCGATTGGCTACATTGATGACCCCTAGGCGATTAAACATAAAGGATACTGAACCAGAAACCCCCAAGGCACCACCCGCTTTGTCGAAATACGAGCGTACATCACCAGCAGTGCGATTTTTGTTATTGGTCAGGGCTTCAACGATTACGGCAATTCCCGCCGGACCATAACCTTCGTAAATCATTGATTCGTAATTGTTGTCGCCACTATCGCCCAAGCCTTTAGCAATCGCTCGCTTAATGTTATCATTCGGCATGTTGTTGCTTTTGGCTTTGGCAATGACTTCTTTTAATTTGCTATTATTTTCGGGGTCACCGCTGCCACCCAATTTAACTGCAACCATAATCTCTTTACCAATTTTGGTATAGACATTACTGCGTTCTGCATCCGCCAAACCTTTTTTGCGGTGAATTTTACTCCATTTGTTATGTCCACTCATAGAATTTATTGTAACACATTATTATTGCTCCGGCAACTGCTACGTTTAATGATTCACAGCCCGAGGCCATCGGGATAGTAAACACCTTATGCGGTAATTGGTATAATGCAGGATCAATGCCCTGACCTTCGTTCCCCAAGACTATCCCAAAATTTTTTTCCTTAATGGGCTGCGGTTTACCACCACTGATGTCAGCAAGGTAATAGGTGGCGTCAGTTGGTAATTTGTCAATTTGGGTATCTATAATATTCAGTTGTAATCCCATACCACTGCTGGCGCGAATAACTTTCGGTGAATAAGGGTCTACGCATCGCAATGTGTAAATTGTCTTAAACCCAAAAGCAAGTGCTGTCCGCAAAATAGTTCCCATATTGCCGGGGTCCTGGATACGGTCTAATACCAAAAAAGGCGTAGTGGGGAGCGTCGGTTGCGGAATTTTGGCAACCGCTACCCGACCGGTATAAGTTTGCAAATTTTTCAAATCGTCGTGTTCAAATACTTTTACCACTTTGTCGAGATTGTCATTGATAATTTTTTCGCCTTCCAAAATACATAAAGAAAACTCCTGCCGATATTTTTTGGCCAGAAGTTTCTTTAATATTTTAGTATTGATTTCCATTAAACCTTACGCCAAGGCTTCTTTGGCTTTAATAACCAAAGCGGTAAAGGCTTGTTGATCATTAATGGCCAATTCTGACAAGGCTTTGCGATTGATATTAATTTCGGCTTTCTTCAAACCGTCCATCAAACGGCTGTAAGTAATGTCGTTATTGCGAGCGGCTGCGTTGATACGGGCAATCCACAGTTTACGGAAATCACGTTTTTTCAAACGGCGACCGACGTAGGCGTATTGACCCGATTTCATCACTTGTTCACGAGCGACACGGTACAAAGTCGATTTGGAAGCACGGTAGCCTTTCGCCAAGTGTAACACTTTGCGACGCTTCTTTAAGGCATTGACACTGCGTTTAACTCTCATTTTTGAATTAACCTCCTAATCGTTTTTTCTTCTGATTTGCTGACAGTCGAACCGTGACGTAACTTGCGCTTACGTTCCCTTTTCTTTTTATTAAGGATGTGGTTCTTGTTCTTCATAGTGCGCTTAATGTCGTTTTTGCGAGCATTAAAACGTTTCTTGGCACCACTATGCGTCTTCATCTTGGGCATGATCATTCTCTCCTTTATTTTTTCTTTTTCGGTGCCAACATTACCATTATGTTAATGTTACGCCCCGGTACACCGGATTTAGCAACCGGTGTTTCAATGTCGGCGATGTCTAACATTCTTTCAGCAAACTGCGTAACCACAGCAACACCCTTATCGGCCAGCATCGTTTTACGTCCCCGAATACGGTTAATACAAACCTTAACCTTATCACCATTTAGAATACATTCGCGTGCTTTGTTTAATTTGAAAGCAATTTCATTTTCTTGAATGGCAATGGAAAGTTGCACTTCTTTAATATCAACCATATTACGACGTTGTTCTTTCTTTTGCGTTTTTTCTTTTTTAATTTGCTCGTAGCGGAATTTTGAATAATCAATAATTTTGGCTACGGGTGGTTTGGAATTTTCGTTAATTAAAACCAAATCCAAACTAGCATTATCGGCTAATTTCAACGCTTGAGCCAACGTGATGATACCTAACATTTCGTTATCCACACCAATGACCCGCAATTCTGGACAAGTAATTTCGCTGTTAATTTTCAGTTCCTTAAAAATGTTAAATTACCTCCTTTAAATGAAAAAAGAAGTGTATATAACCACTTCTCTGCATCCACAAAAAATTTTGGGGGTAATTTTTTGTTGAAACCTTCCCGCACATAAGAGAGGCAAGTAAGGTGAGAAATAGTCATTCCTTCTTTTTTTCAATTGTAATTATAGCATATAATACAAAAATGTCAATAGTCAAATGATTTTTTCTTGTAAAATTTTTTATTTTAATTTGGGCTCCTTACCATAATCTTGTGTATGGTCAGGTCTTAAATTCTCTGTCGAGAAGTTATCGTTCAATTTGGTTAATTTGGCACGTTGCAGTCTGGTACTTTGTTGCAAGTCATACAAAAATTCATGATTCAAATACTTACCAATCGTGAATTTGTCCGTGTCTAATTCTTGTCCCTCTGCCGGGTTACAATATGGTAATTTTTGAGCATAAAGGTCAAAAGGCATAGCCAACATCATGTCTAAACATTGAATGCTGCCGTCTTGACAACGCATTGCGGGAATGGGTTCAATTTGGAATTTGTACTCTTTTCCCGAAAGACATTTTCCTGAATCATTAAACTCTCCTAAAACTGATCTAAACCTGTCTGGTTGAGTTGCCCAATATTTTATGAGATATTTATCTGCTTCCGCCATACAAGGAGTGTTAATAATTGCCTTATACCTTGGATTCAATAAGTGATAGTACATTTTAATATTTGCCGTATTATCGTTCTTGTGTTGAGTATTCATGTGCTTTTTGGGCCAATGGGTAAGTTGCTCTTTGAAGGTCAAGAACGATTTGTTACCAATTTTTTGTATGTTAAACCCCAAACTTTCTGGATCTTGAATACGTGGCATTACAGCAATACTTCGACAATTAATCTCGGCTACAGGGCTGCCAAAATAACCATCATAAGCCGAATTACTAATTCGCACGATAGTTATTCTATCGCGGTAAAAATCACCAATATTACGCGTCCAGGCAAAGCCATAATTGGCAGTTTCACCAATGCGTGAAAAGGTATCTACCCCACTTGCCATCGCGAAATCGGACACTTCCGGTAATCCGAGTTCGTTTTCCCGCGAATACGCAATGACTTCATCAATTTCAGTCACACTAGGTAAGGTAATTTTACCCCGCTGTTCCATAGCAAACTTATTCCTTTTCATATTACTTGTCGCCCTGTCTCATCGGCTGTCCGCGTAATTTGATCCACAAGTTTTGTCAAGAATTTTGACTGTAACTGATTATTAATTTGTTTTTCATCATAGTGTATGGTATTAAGGTACTGCTCTAATTCTTGTTGAAATTCTATATTGCCAGAAGCTTCAGCAATACCTTTTACCAAAGGAATCGAAGTTAACAAATCAAGACGATATTTACCGTTAGGTTGGTAATCTTGTAGCGTAATATTCCGTACTTTGTCGTAGAATTTCTTGTTTTCTGGGATTGCCGCATATTCTGCGTGACTACATTTATGCACATTGCTGACGCCAAAGATTTTGTAATATAAATAAACAGGATACTTATATAACATTGATGGGTCGTAAACATAACCGTCTTTTTCAATCCAACCGTGTCCAGATTTTTCCTTACAATACTTCATCTCTAAAAATTTTAGGTCACCACGTACCAAGATTGCATCATCAAAACAAAGGAACATAGACAGACTGCGGTCGTAACATTTTCCAGGTCCCGAGATTGGTCGCAAATATTTAATGGTCATTGAAACTGGTATACCATTAATATAAGTATGATTCATCTGTTTGTAAAATTTGAGGTCGAAAGGTGCAATTGAACCATTTTTTAAACCTTTATACTCTAATTTAAGCGTCTGTCTGGAAGATAATTCTTGACGAAAGTATTTAAGCAGGTCTTTCGCACCACTGCATATTATAGTCAATTTTTTATTCATCAAATTAAGTATATAAAATTTCCTTGTACATTTCAATATTTAACCGAAAAATTCCTAAAAAATTCTTTTAACCAATTTGCTGTATTTTCCACCGAGTTCAAGTCAAATTTTTTAAATTTGTCGCCCTGTTTCATTGGCAGCCCACATCTTTTGTGCCACAAGTACCGACGCTGAATGATATTGTGCAGCAGCAAGATACTTGTTTAATTCTTGTTGGAATTCTGGGTTCTTGATGTATTCCGGCGTGGCTTTAACTTCATGGACTCTAAAAAACAGTTCATTTTGCCTACGACCATAAGGTTGTGGTTTTATGCTGCGAAAGGTTCTTTACTCAGGGTTTATGAATGGAACATAATAAGAGAAAGGCAAAAAGAAAAAAGCGAAAAATCTTCGCTTTTGGTAGCATAACGCTTGTTTCAAAGAGTTTTCGTTTACGCTCCACAGGCGAAAGATAAATAAACTTCTTGTTCAAGACAAGGACACGTCTAACACTTAAAACATTGACACTTGTATCAAGACAAGGACACGCCACAGTGCCAAAATTGAAATTTTTTATTTATTAAAATGTAGCGCAATTTTAATTTTTTATGCAATAATATACTTATGAAAAGAAAAGTAAGAATTATTAAAACTATAGATTTATGGACAGAGCAATATCCTAAACACCATGAATTAGAGTGCATCAAAGGAGCTTTTATTGATGGATTTGAAAGTCATGATTTGCCTTATGACAGCATTGAGATTATAAGAAATTGTGAGTGCGTCATTTCTAATAATGCAAATTTAGACATATCAAATAAACACAATGCTGTAATTTTTTTCAAAAAGAATACCCCTGTAAGATTACTAGTATTTAATTATCAAGGTGATCTTGATAAGTTGTTAAGTGAGATATTAAAACAAAATGTAGGTTGTAAATCTCTAAAAGATATTTATGAGCAAAATATAATCTCAATTAAAGCTACTTTACTTAACGAAAATTACGAACAAAACATAAAACCTGAAATTGATGTTGGGTCTTGCGATTGTTTTGATTTGCTTCAATCAATGCTTGGTGGAAGTTATACAGCAGATAAAACAGGCTTAGGCAACAATAACAATCCTGACTTCGATTTTAATTCAAATATACAAATAGAATATATCTTGCAAACAGAACGATATTTATTTAACATCAAACATCAAGGTGCGTACATCAATAAAAAGAAAGATAGAATAATTTCAATACAAACCGAAGGAAAAATAAAATTAGACCAAATAAAAAAGAACTGAAATATAAACAAATTCAGTTCTTTTTTTGCTAATTTCAAAATTTATAGTCCTTAACGCAATTTTAGTTGTTTCTTTAATTCACGGAATTCTGCCAAGTTGGTTTTTTCTAAGTAATCTAACATACGCTTGCGCTTACCTAACATTAAGGTTAAGCCACGACGGCTGTGTTTGTCTTGTTTGTGAACTTTCAAATGTTCAGTTAACTCTGCAATACGTTTCGATAATAAAGCAATTTGTACCGCAGGACAACCAGTGTCGCCTTCCTTTTTCCCGTATTTTTTTACAATTTCCGCAATTTCTGCTTGTGTCATTTTCTGTGACAACCTCCTTTTCTTGATTAAAACTGAGTAAGAATATTACAATCCAAACACAGTAATAATGTGGTTATTATAGCAAAAACATTGATTGACGTCAATAATTACTTTGTCTTTTTAAAATTATTGAAATTAGCGAAAAACGATGGAACATTCTTTTTCGGTGCCTCAGACGTAGGTTCCTTGGGTTTTTCCACGTTATCAGGATTCCAATTACTTACTTCTTTTTTAACTGGCTCTTGGTCATTAGCAAATCCAGAGGCGATAATTAAAACTTCTACTTCATCGCCATATTTAGAGTTAATTTCCACACCATATTTAATGTTACATCGTTCGTGTACCAAATTACGCACCAACATGATATAGTTAGAAACTTCGGACATGCCTAGGTTTTCACCACTCTTAATACAAATAATCAAGCCCGTAGCACCACTAATGCTGGTTTCAATTAAAGGACTGGCAACCGCCTGTTTAATAGCATCTAGCACGCGGTTTTCGCCTTTGGCGACACCAACCCCCATATGGGCCATCCCCGCATCTTTCAGAACCGTACGAATATCAGCATAGTCAACATTGATCATCATAGGGTGGACAATTACTTCTGCCAGACCGATTACGCCTTTGCGTAATACTTCATCAGCAATTTTGAACGCATCTTTCATGCTGGTTTTAGTTGATAATCGTTCAACCAATTTTTGGTTGGGAACCACTACATAAGCATCAACAAATTGTGCCAAATTTTCCAAGCCAATTTCAGCATTTAGCATTTTATGCACACCTTCAAATTCAAAAGGTTTAGTGACAATCGCCACGGTTAAAATACCTAATTCTTTGGCGATTGACGCCACCACTGGTGCGGCTCCCGTCCCTGTACCACCACCCATACCAGCCGTTAAGAACAGCATATCCGCGCCTTCAATGGCGGTTCGAATCTCGTCAGCGCTTTCTTCAGCAGCCTTTTGCCCAACGTTAGGATCAGTGCCTGCCCCCCACCCTTTGGTTGTTTTTTGACCAATACATAATTTTTGTGAGGCACGATTAACTGACAAAGCATTTTTGTCAGTGTTAATGGCAATAAACTCAACACCTTCTAAATTAACGCCATCTTCAATCATCCGGTTAATACTATTACAGCCGGCGCCACCGACACCAACCACCTTGATATTAACGACTGGCGGATTACCGAAAATGTCGTCTAATTGTTTAGCAGTTTTCAATTCTACTGCGGTTTCTAAATCGTAACTCATTATAACATCTCCAAATTAAGTTTAACGCTTTTTATTATTTATGTCTAATAAATTTTGGCTTTTATTGGGCGTGGTTAATTTAATGGCTGACAACATTTTATCAAATAAACTGATTAAGGCGTACGCCATGAAAGCCATTAACATAACCATTAAAATATGAGTTTCGCTGGTCAAAGACACCATCTTGAACCAATCTGGGAAAAAGCCAACCAAAAGCAGGGAAAGCACTAGCATGGTTACATATAAAATACCGCGGTAAATATTGACGGGACGAATCATGCGGAATAGCATAGCAAAACCTGTGCTTAACACCGCGTAAATCAACATAGTTTTGAAAGTGTCGGAATCATTCAGCGCAAAGACGTCAAACATGCGGAACAATAATAACAAACCAACAAAGAATACCGCAACCAAGGCCGACGCTAGGGCTGTTTTAAGAATATTAAACATAAAATTACCATTAATTTGTTGACTGTTCCGTTCCAAAGCCAACATAAAGGCTGGTACACCGATAATAAAGATCTCTAACACTAATAAGTTACTAGTGTTAAAAAAGTATTCTCCACCACTGGTAAATATACATAAGCAAGTTAGCATAATAGTTAACAGTGTCTTAAACAAGAACAACGATGATGATTTTTGAACATTGTTAACCACACGTCGTCCCTCCAAAACTACTTTTGGCATACTGGCAAAATTACTGTCCATCAAAACCAGTTGTGAAACGTTGCGTGCGGCTTCACTGCCAGACGCCATAGCAATTGAGCAATCTGCCTCTCGTAAGGCCAAAATGTCATTAACGCCATCCCCCGTCATTGCTACCATGTGCCCCGCGTTCTTCAGTTCTTTAATCAAAATTAACTTTTGTTCGGGGGTAACGCGACCAAAAACCGTGTATTCCTTGGCTGCTGCGCGGATTTCCACCGGTGAAAGACCGTACAATGAAATATACTTTTCGGCACCGACAACCCCTGCTCGGCGTGCCACCTCGCTAACGGTAATGGGATTGTCGCCCGAAATGATACGAATATCGACGCCGTTGTCAGCAAACCATTTAATGGTTTGTGGTGCTTCACGGCGGATATTGTCTTGTAAAGTAATTAAGGCTACTGGGGCTACGTCGTCAGGCAAAACATCATCTTTAATTTCGCCTGTGGCACGACCTACTGCCAAAACGCGGTAACCTTGACTAGCAAGTTTATTGATTATATCGTTCAATTTGCTGCTGATGGTATGCATAATAAATTCTGGTGCGCCCAGAACAAAGGTTCCCATACCCCCGCCAAAAGTCACTGCTGACAATTTACGTGCCGAAGAAAATGATAAGGTTTTTTTTGCCTTAAAAACACACTCTTGGCCGAAATATTCTTTCAAAGCCACCGAAGTCTGGTTGTTATCATCCAAAGCAAATAACATGGACGACATGACTTTTTTGAAATCAAATTTTTTTCCTTCGTTTTTAATTGAAATGACGTCCATCACTTTCATGGTGCCATCCGTGATAGTCCCAGTCTTGTCAAGACACAGAGTATCGACTCGCGCTAACATTTCGATGCAGTATAATTCACGTACCCAAGTGTTTTCTTTGCCCAAGTTAATCACGCCCACGGCCAATGCCAAAGATGACAACAGAAACATACCGGCCGGAATCATCCCTAGAATTGCCCCGCTGGTTTGGCTGATAATTCGAGACACATTGGTGGTCGTAATGTCGGGTTTACCAACCAATTGTAAAATAATTAAAGTTGAAGCCAAGATGACGATAATGATACCAATAACTTTGATAATTGATTTTAACGAATTAAACAATTCCGAGCGTGGTGCCACATAACGACTGGCATCTTTGGCCACGGTTTGGATGTAGTTGTCTTTGCCAATTTTATCAACACGGTAACGTCCCGTACCACTGACCACAAAAGAGCCAGCAAATAACTTATCACCTTTTTTCTTCTGAATGGCGACTGATTCGCCAGTTAATAAACTTTCGTTTACTTCAATAATTCCTTCTTGCAAAATACCATCGGCTTGAATTTGTCCGCCCGCGTTCAATTCGACAATATCATCCAAAACAATGTCTTCTGGTAACAAGCGGTAAGTTTGTCCCTCACGCACCACGGTAACTTTGGCCGAGGCCACAATTGTTAATTTCTCAATAGTAAACTTAGCCCGCAATTCTTGAATGATACCAATGGCAATGTTCGCAATAAAAATTAGTAAAAAGAACAGGCTGCTGATACCAATACGTTCTTTGGGAGGTAAACCACCTTGTAAAAATAACATGTTGAAAATCAAGATGGCACCGATAATTAAAGCCAACATGTTATAAAAGGTAAAAATATTGGTCATAAAAATTGAGCCAATTGATTTAGTAGTACCACGCTTGACATAATTAATTAAGCAATCGTCAATACGGCTGTCCACCTGCTTGGCAGTTAAGCCTTCCGCGGGTGTAGGCTTAAAGCGTACAGGGTTGGTTACGGGGTCAGTTTTCCATTTTTTATCAAATTTCTTCTTGTAAGCATTGATCTCACAACGCTTCTTTTTGGTAAAAGCAGTTCTAATCTCCGTTACTTCGGCCATAAATTTCATTTTATCTTATTATTTACTTTCTGGCAAATAAACTTTCTAATTTAGATTTTGTATATATCAGCATAATGGGACGACCATGGGGACATAAAGGTATATTTTTGGTAGCGAAGTAATGATCTAGAAAATATTCAATTTGTTTAGTAGACAAAATATCCCCCGCCCGAATACTGGCCTTACAGGCGTTAGTAGCGACTTTGTGTTTGATCGTTTCGCTTAAAGTTGTATCGATGATTTCTTTATCATTAAGGATAAAATTCATAAATTCATTGATCGTTTTTTGTTCCATGATTGCGGGTATAGCCGTCACCCGTAACGCTGTTTCACCAAATTGGTCACATTCAAAGCCAAAGGAAGTCAATAAAGGTTTAATTTGTTCAAATTTAGATAATTCGTTAGGGGTTAAAGTAATAATCATCGGTACCAATAAAATTTGCGACTTCACCGCCCCGTTGTCGATTTGTTGACGAAACTGGTCGTAATTGATGCGTTCTGCCATGGCGTGTTGGTCAACAATTAATAAAGCCTCGGGCGTGCGTACCAGTAAATAAGTTTCAAAGATTTGTCCTAACACCATGTAATTACGCGGTGACAAAGCGCTGACTTGTTCGACCTCAATTGGCTCGGGGTTAAAAGCAATTTGGTTTAGAATATTCGGTGCCGATTCAACCATATTTGCTGAGTCTTTTAACATATCTAATGATTGCACTAAAACGGTAGATGCTGTATGTTCGGGGTTAAAAGAAAACCCAGTCAACGGCTTAGTAGTGGTTGTGGACGCTACAGGGGTGGTCGCTGTGGAACCAACCATTGCTACGTTTTCCGCAGTATTTTCCATTACTGGCTGAGTTATTGCGTTAACTTGTTGCAAGAAGTAAGCATCCATGGTTTGAGCAATGGCTTGTTTTAAGAAATAGGCTAGCGCGTTTTTATTTTCAAAGCGGACTTCCTTTTTTTGCGGGTGCACATTGACATCAACTTGCTCTGGGGGAACGGCTAAATGTAGGACAAATAAAGCGTATTCTTTCGGTGGTAAATAATTAGCCATAGTTTCGTTGATGAACAGTGCTGGCAGGCCACCGCTAATTACGCGCCCGTTAATGACTATCACTTGTCGTTCGCGGTTAATTTTAGTTAAGTGAGGATTGGATATGTAACCAGTTAAGACCATACCGGTCTTATCGCAATAATTGACCGCCAAAATTTCCTTCGCATCAACTGCAAAAATATGGCTTATTGCCGTGGCTAGACCTTGTCCATCAAAGTCAAGTAATATTTTACCATCAACTATAAAACGCACTGTTAAATGAGGATTGGCAAAAACAAAATTGTGAACGACTTTAGTAACATTGTTTTTTTCGGTGTTGGGTGTTCGCAAAAATTTCTTGCGTGCAGGCGTATTGTAAAACAAGTCGCAAACCCGCACGGTCGTTCCCTGATTGGCACCGACCCTTTTAATTTCGTTACGCTCATTGATAACGGCCGCATAATTTTGCCCTTGCGGCCTAGAAGTAAATTCGACCCTGGCCACCGCCGCGATAGACGCCATCGCTTCCCCGCGGAATCCCATAGAAGTTATGTGATCAATGTCGTCCATGTTTTTAATTTTACTGGTAGCGTGTGGCATAAAAACTTTGGATAAATTATTTTCATCAACACCTTCGCCATCATCAATAACCACTATCTCATCAATACCACCATTGGTAATTTGCACGGTAATTTTATGCGCATTAGCGTCCAAAGAATTTTCGATAAGTTCTTTAACAATCGAAGCCGGATTTTCCACCACTTCTCCGGCCGCTAAACGATTGTATATTGACGGAGGTAAAACATTAATTATTTTCATTTTGCTTTTGTTCTCCCATAATCTTTTTGGCGTTGGCAATAATCGCCGCCGGCAGGCCCGATAATTGCGCAACTTCAACCCCGAAACTGTTTTGCTCTTCCCCTTTGACAACTTTATGTAAAAACACTATTTGCCCGTTGATGTTGGTCGTTAACACTTTATAGTTGGCGACTTGTTCGTACTCGTGTCCCAATTCAATCAATTCGTGGAAATGAGTTGCGCATAGGGTTTTGCTGCCAATTTTTTCAATAATGTATTGCAGAATAGCTTTGGCCAAAGCGTACCCGTCATTAGTACCAGTACCACGCCCAATTTCGTCTAACAACAATAAACTATTTTGGGTGGCGTTGTGGACAATATTCGATACTTCGTTCATTTCCACCATAAACGTCGACTTGCCTGTCATCATGTCATCGCTGGCACCAATACGGGTGAAAATGCGATCGGTCAGTGGTACATCGGCATAAGAACACGGCACGAACGAACCCATGTGAGCCATAATCACGTTTAGGGCGACCGTTCGCATATAGGTTGATTTACCAGCCATATTGGGTCCGGTAATTAACATCGTAGTATTCTCATTATCTAAATGACAATCGTTAGCAATAAATTGGTTAGCGGCAACCACGGTTTCCAATACGGGATGGCGGGCATCTTGTAAAGACAAAACCCCTTTTTGATTGATCGTCGGACGAACCCATTGATTTTTGCACGCGAGATAGCCTAAGGTGGCCAAAACGTCAATTACGGCCACCGCGTCCGCGTTCTGCTTAATTGCCGATATTTGTTGTTTAATGGCTTCTATTAGTTGGTTAAATATTTTTTGTTCTAATTTTACAGCATCACTGGCGGCACTCAAAATTTTCCCTTCGATATCGCGCAATTCGTCGGTCGTATAGCGTTCAGTATTCAATGTGCTGCCCTTGCGGATATAACGGTACGGAATGTCTTTCATGGCGTTTAGTGGCATTTCAATATACCAACCGGCTACCCGATTATAGGCAACTTTTAATTTATCCACACCGGTAATCTTACGTTCTTTGGCTTCTAATTCTAGTAACCACTTTTGTCCCAAAGTTCCGGCGTTGCGCAATTCATCTAATTCTTGGTTATAACCATCTTGGATATAGTTGCCGTCCGCCAAAATGGTGGTTGGTTCGGGTTTAATCGCCCGCAATAATAAATCGCGCAAGCCGCTTAACGGGTCAATTTGCCCCACTACCTTTAACAATAATTGGGCTTGGTAATGATTCGACACAAATTCCTTGACCTGTTTTAGTAGGGCCAGACTATCCGTAAAGGCAATTAGATCTTTGGGGTTAACGGTACCATTTGCCACTTTACCACCGAAACGGGCAAGGTCATTAAAGTTCCCCAGTATTTCACGTAATTCGGTTGCGGTTGCCGAATGGTCAGCAAATTCAGCAACCGCGTCTTGACGTTTCCTAATCGCATCCGGCACTTGCAGAGGGGCGGTCGCCCAGTCAGCCATTAATCTGGCACCCATCGGCGTTTTGGTTTTATCCAACACGGCCAACAGGCTACCGGTTTTGGTATTGTGGCGATAGGAAGCCACGATTTCCAAAGTATCACGCGCAATTTTATCCAGAACCATATAATTACCGTTACGGAGTAAGGTAATTTTGGTGATGTTTGACAACTTGTTTTTGGCGGTCATCAATAAGTATTCCAACAAAGCTCCGGCCGCATTGATTAAAGGCGATTTTTCCGGAATGTCAAAAACTTCGGTAGTGTTAAGATTAAAATATTTCTTTACCGTTTGGGTGGCATTTTTGGTGGTAAAAGCATACTCAAAATGTTTTTTGGTAATTACTTCCTTTGGTCGAATACGGGAAACCGCATTGTCGTAGCAATCAAATTGTGCAACGTAAAATTCCCCCGTCATAATATCTGCCCAAGCGGCATAAACTGTAGGTTGATTATCGATTTCGTAGATGCTTGCTAAATAATTATTGCTATCCTCATTCAGCATGGCATCATCAATTACGGTACCACTGGTAATTACCCTTACTACTTCACGATTCATTAAAGTCTTACCGTGCTGGGTCTTGACGCCGTTTTCATCCATCTGTTCGGCAATGGCGATCTTGTAACCTAATTCTACCAATTTTTTAATGTAAAGGTTGGCAGCATGGTACGGGACACCGCACATGGGGGCTTTTTCTTCTAAACCGCATTGTTTGCCCGTTAGGGTTAAACCGATAGCCGCCGAAACCTTTTTGGCATCATCAAAAAACATTTCGTAAAAATCCCCTAAACGGTAAAAAAGAACACAATCCGGATACTGTGCCTTTAACTGCAAATATTTGTTCATCGCTGGTGATATTGTCATAAGTATTTTCTCCCGTTACATTTTACGACATTTTGCGCATAATTTCAACCAACTTTGTGGCTCTTGCTTTACGTTCGTGTAATGGCACCTGTCCTGCTAACTTATCCGCCACAGTTCCTGACCGATTACTATAGGGGAAAATATAAGCCGCATCAAATTTAATTTGCTTAACGGTGGCCATTGTCGTTTGAAAGTCTTTTTCGGTTTCACCGGGAAAACCACAAATAATATCTGTCGTAATGTGCACGTCCGGTAGATACCGACGCAGGCAGGCTATTTTTTCTAGATATTCGGCAACCGTGTATTTGCGATTCATCAACCGTAAAATTTTATCACAACCACTCTGCAATGGTAAATGAATGTCACGGGCTATTTTGGGAAAAGCAGCGATTACTTTAACTGTGGCTTCATTAAAATCCTTCGGATGCGACGATAAAAAATGTAAAGTAAAATCACCATCTCGTCCGGCAAGATCCGCCAATAATTGCGGGAAATTTGGATAAGCATTAACATTTTGCCCTAACAAGTAGATGTGTTTGGCGTGGTCTTTAACTTGGTCAAATTCGGCGCTAATTTCCGCATAAGGGCGAATTCGCAATTTACCACGGACGAATGGTACAATACAATAACTGCAATAATTCTCGCAACCATACGTGATGTCAATGTAGGCGGTTTCCGTGGTGGTTGGCGGCAAGAGGCGCAGCGTAACCCCCAGTTTTTCCACAATGTCCATGGCATTCTCTGTCCCTAACTGAAAATCAACGCCGTTAATTTTGCGTTTAGCGGATAGACAACCAATCACAGCAATCAACAGTTCGGGCTTGCGTCGTTTCAACTGTTTCGCCAAAGCAATATGTGATAAAATTTTTTGTTCGGCGGTATTACGCACGCAGCAAGTGTTAAAAATAATTACATCAGCGGCTTCATCGTCAGTGACTAAACAATGCCCCGCCGCCTGCAACTGTTTGGTGATTTTAGCAGCCGTGTTGATGTTCATTTGGCATCCATAATTCTTAATTACGAAATTCATAGATTACCATATAATAACACAAAATAAACTGTGGCAAAACGGAATAAAAAACATTCTTTTTGGCGACGGCTTTTAGTAATTACTTCACTTTCTGTGTTAGTAGTTGTCATCGGACTGGGAGTTGTCTTGGGGCTGATTTGGCACAGTGAAAACCTCGACCACACTAAATTAACCCCACAATCACAAAACGCCATTTTTTACGACCAAAACAACCAAATTATTACCACCCCGACCACCAAGAAATACGCATCGTTAAACGAAATCAACCCTGCCTGTGTACAAGCCTTTATCGCCGTCGAAGACCGCCACTTTTACGAACATCATGGTTTATCCTACCCACGGATTGTAAAAGCATTAGTGAACAATTTGGCGGCGGGTTATTCCAAAGAAGGAGCCAGCACGATTACCCAACAATTGGTTAAAAACACCCACTTAACCAACGAAAAAACTTTACAACGTAAAATACGGGAAGCCGTTTTAGCCTTAAAATTAGAGCAAAGTTATGACAAAGATACAATTTTGGAATTATATTTGAACGCGATCTATTTCGGTAACAATTTATATGGTATTGCTAATGCAGCCGAATTTTACTTTGACAAAACACCCGCAGAATTAACCCCTGCTGAAGGTGCCGGTTTGGCGGGGCTAATCAAAAACCCTAGCAAATACGATCCAGTAGGCAACCACGACAACTTTGTTACTCGCGCTCATTTAGTTTTACAACTAATGCAAGAACAAGGATACCTAACTGCCGATGAATACACCGATGCACTAGCCGATCCACTGACAATTACCACGCCCAAAGACTTGTGGATTGGTACTACCTACCAAACTATGGCCCTGAAAGAAGCCTCACAAATTCTTAATTTAAGCGAAAGTGACATTATTAACTACGGGTACCAAATTGAAACCTATTACAATCCTGAGCAACAAAAATTAATTTACGACGCGATGAACGAACCTACCTACGCCTTAGCTGGTGATAAATTTGCTCTGCTGTCAGCACCTAATGGTCAAGTCGGTGCTTTGTGGACTTCGAACCCCACTTTATTAACTGCTCGCCGTAATTTTGGTAGTGCTATGAAGCCGTTACTGGTTTACGCCCCTGCTTTGGAATTAGGGGTTATCCAACCCGAAACAGCCGTAGACGATAGTCCTTTAATTGATACCGATTTTAACCCGCATAATTTTGACCAACAATACCACGGCATAGTTACCGCCCGCACCGCTTTGATGCACAGTTACAATGTACCGGCGGTAAAGATTCTTAACGCTACTACCATTCCTGCTGCGACCGACATCGCCAATAAATTAGGGATGAATTTGACCGATCACGAAAGTTTAGCCATGGCGTTAGGCAATACTAACCAAGGTACCACTTTTTTAGAATTAGCCGGCGGTTACCAAACTCTAGCCAATCAAGGTCGTTATTCACCAACGCGCTTTGTGCGCTCGATACGCGACCGCAATGGCAACACGGTATATTTTGATTTAACCAACAAATATAATTATGCGCCACAAGCGGTAGCCGAAGATACCGCTTATTTGTTAACCGATATGTTAGTGGATACCACGCGTGCTGGCACGGGACGCAAACTATCCTACTTGAATACCGCGATTGCCAGCAAAACTGGCACTACCGAACGCAGTGGTAGCAAAAATAACACCGACTCCACCTTGGTTTCGTATACCCCCGAACACGTATTGTTAACTTGGCATGGCAATGCGTCAATGCGTCCCGAAAATGATTTACCGCGCGGAGCCACTGGTGGCGGGAAACTGGCTAACGCCGCTAAACAAATTCACAGTGTTATTTCTGATCCCAGCGTCAATTTTGTACAACCAAGTTCGGTGAAAACGGTACGTTTGGACGCCGCCGATTACGCTGAACATACCTTACGTTTAGCCAACGCAGCCACTCCTGAACACGAAACCGTGAGCGCCTTATTTGCTAATCGCTACTTACCCGACACTGTGTCGGAACGTTATTTAATACCGACGACGACGGTTATCAACGGGCGTTTGGGAGAAAACAATTTACCACAAGTTAACTTTGCCACTCTACCGTACCAAACGTACAGTATTTATCGTAATAATGTTCTACAAGCCGTCATTGACCACCAAACTGGCGAATACACATATGTTGATAAAAATCCTGAGCCAACAAATCTTTACCGTGTTGACGCCGCCTTACCCGACCAAACACCGGTAAGTAGCAACGAAATCACCTTACGTTTACCAACAACTACCCAATACAAAGCGGTTGAAAGGAAACGTGTGCCGTGGTATTTTTAAGTAATGGAATACTTAAATGATAAGGGGTTATTGCTAGAGCAACCGGATGGACTCTATAAATTTTCCAGTGACGCAATCGCTTTAGGAAATTATGTTCAATGCCACACCAACGACACCGTAATTGATATTGGCTGTGGTACCGGAGTACTTACTTTGTTAATCGCCGATAATCATCACCCACAGTCCATTATCAGCGTCGACATCAATCCCGCGGCAACAACACAATTACGTAAGAACCTTGACCTAAACCGTAAGCGTTTAACCGCGACCAAATTCACAGTGATAACTACCGATGCACGCCAGTTACATACGCAGTTACGTAACCAAGTGGCCGACGTAATAGTTTGTAATCCCCCTTATTTCGATACTGGTAAAAAATCACAGAACGCACATAAAAACTTGGCGCGTCACGATGACACTTTATCGCCAACGGAATTGGCAACTTTATGCACGAAAAATGTGAAATACGGTGGGATTGTTTACTTTTGTTACCCTGCTAACCAAATTGCCAAAGTTATAACTATTTTTGAAAACGAGAATTTTCGCATAAAAGAAATTAAATTACTTGCCAACCATAAAGGTGTCTACTTAGCCCTCTTTAAAGCTAAAAAAGGTGGCGGGCACCATACCACTATGCTTGTTTGAAAAAATAATCACGGTAAGGACACTGATCACATTTACCGTTACCATGTTCATCAACACTGCAAATATTTTTAATAACCGTGTTAATTTCTTGAATCGCATTACGACTTTTTAATTTATTCAAATTAATTGCTCCACTGGCCAGAGAAACCATTTCGGTGCCAATTTGCCGAACGATGCATGCAAACACTTCATAATCTAAATCAATTTCACCTTGCAAAACAAATTCACTAACTGGGCCAGTTAATTGTAATACTTTATTGATCCCATCAATAACCAGCGACAATACTAAGCCTTTTTGGTTTAATGACTGTTTGACCCGCAAATGAGTTTTATTTTCCGCGGGTCGAATTTCGATAAACCCCGCCACTGCTCCTAATGCATCATATAAAATGATGTTCTTAATGTAAACTGCCATTACTTACAGCTTAACAAAGTTTATTTGTCGAAATTGCCAATAATTTGTGTAATTTGCCAATAATTTGTCGGTGACAACTGTTCGGGGCGCAAACTGGGATCAATTTGAGCTTGCGTCAATACTTTTCCCGCCAAGATTTTATCACCGTGCAAAACAGCTGTTAAAGCGTTCAACATTGTTTTACGGCGTCCGGCGAAAATACCCTTTACTACCTGATTTAATCGTGGATCAGTTGGCACATCTTTTTTTATCAAGCACACAAAGGCGCTGTCGACTTTAGGCTGCGGCGTAAACATACGGCGTGGCACCGACTTAACAATGGTACAATCCGCTAACCACTGGCATGTCACCGATAACGCACCATATTCCGCACTACCGACGGGGGCGACAATGCGCTTGGCCACTTCGTCCGCCACCAGAATATTCACGTCGGTACAATTTGGTAAAGTTAAGAACTTCAACAACAACGGCGTCGTAATGTAATAAGGCACATTGGCGATTAAACGAAATTGGCCGTACTGCGCAAAATCGTGTTGTAAAGCGTCACCAAATACTAATTGCACATTGGCGAACGATGCCAAATTTTTTTGCAAAATCGGTATTAAGCGTTGGTCAATTTCAATGGCACGTACTTGGCAATCGTATTCCGCCAATACGCGGGTTAAAGTACCAGCCCCTGCGCCAACTTCCACTACTGTATCAGTCGGCTTTATTGCCAGTTTCCCCACCATTGAACGTAAAAAATTTTGGTCATAAATGAAGTTCTGCCCTAACGATTTTTTATAGTTAAATTCCACCAAACCAGTTTAGCATAATTTGGTGGTATAAGATAATTTATTTTGCGGAAAATAAGTTATACAGAAGCAACACTTTTTACGATTGATAAAGTTAACAGCACTCACTTGAGGGGTGCTGTTTTGATTTGATAAAAACGCAAAGCATTGTCTCGGGTCAAAGTTTCCACTTCGTCCACGGTTAAGTTCAAAACCAACGCCATTTGCCGAGCGGTATATTGAATATATTCAGGACGATTAATTTCCCCACGTTTGGGCACGGGAGCCAAATAGGGTGCGTCGGTTTCAATCAAAATACGGTCACGCGGAATAACCCGCAAGGTATCGTGAAAGAAACTTTTGTTTTTGTAGGTAATGTGACCACCGAACGCGAAATAAAGTGGTACATCCGCTAAGGCGCGCAATAAATACTGGGCATTCTCGGCGGTATAACTCATACAATGAATTAAGACTCCGTGTTGCAATTCCGCCTTATGCGCAATTAACATGGTGACAGTATCATCCCAAGCGTCACGAGTATGCACTACCAGTGGTTTGGCATACTTGTTGGCCAAAGTAATTTGACTGGCGAAAACACTTTGTTGTGTTGCTCGTGCTGGTAAATCGTCACGATGATAATCCAAACCGCACTCACCAATAGCGACAAATTTAGGGTTAGCCAAATTGGCAACCACAAAATTTTCCAAGTCATTAGCGGAATAGGAATCGGCATAGGCTGGGTGTACGCCCGCCGTACAATAGATACCATCGTGCTCTTGGGCCATAGCAAAAACCGCGGGCAAACTTTCAAAGTCTGCCCCGATTTCAACACCACACGGTCGATTATTTTGCCAATCGATTTCGGTAATCAATCGCGGATCAATCAAATGGAAATGCGAATCAAACATCTCAGCCCGCTTTACTAATTTTTACAATTTTTAATTCAATCGAACTTACTGGAGTTTTAATAATGGCGACTTCCCCCACCTTTTTACCCAACAGTGCCTTGCCTTTCGGGCTTTCGTTGGAAATGTAATTTTTTTCAATATCAAATTCCATAAAACCAGTAATCACATAAGTTTCTTGTTTCTTTGTTTTCATGTTTTCTACAGTCACTGCGGTACCCAAGTTAACCTTGCTGGTGTCAGCAGTTTTATAAGAAAAAATTTTTAAGTGTTGCAAAGTGGCTTCCACTTCTTTAATCCGAATTTCCAAATTATTTTGGGCTTCTCGCGCCGCCGCGTATTCCGCGTTTTCTTTTAAGTCACCGAATTCACGGGCTTCTTTGATTTGGGCGGCAATGCTGCCACGTTGTGATACTAAATCCGCCAATTCTTTTTCTAATTTCTTTTTTCCATCAGCAGTTGCATACATTACAATGTTGGTCATTACTTGTCCTCCTACTATTTTCTATGAATGGGTTAGTTTATGCCCAAAAGAACAAATTTGTCAAGAAATATCTATTATGGTAACAAATAAATATCATAAACGCTGGAATTGGGACGCTGTACTTTGTAAGCCAACGTCATAACCAGTCTAGCGTTGGTTGGTGTTTGGGGAAATAATTCTTGAAACTTGGTACTGGGCGACCACTTATTAACCAAAGTCCGTAAATCACGTTCAATACTTAAACGTGACATATGTAATTTTTGACCTGCCGCAATATAAATCGATTTCAAATTAGTTTTAACTTCGCCCAAGTTACCGCAAGCCTCACATAAAACCGTCGTCAAAATTTGAAAGCCAATATAATCGACAGGGCATTCGTTAGCAATTAAAAAATCTTCTACATTAGTTTTTAACATTTTTCCCCCAATGCTAAACCTTTAATATTTAGGTACTAAATGGAAATGCGCGTGCATGATTTCCTGTCCGGCGGCTTTCCCGCAATTTACTTGAATATTATACCCTTGGGGATGATACTGCTTTTCAATTTCCGTTTTGGCGACGTTAATCAAGGCCCCCGCTGCCGCCCATTCGGTCTCGGTCATGCCGAAAACAGTAGCGGTGTGACGTTTAGGAATAATTAAAGCGTGCCCCGGTGCCTTAGGAAATTTATCATAAATAAAATAACAGAGTTCGTTCTCTGCTACTGCATTTTTAGCTAAATCACAAAAAAGACACATACGATGTTCCCCCACATGGTAAGATAATTTCTTCTGCCGTTGGCAATCCAATTTCGTAAGTTTGGATTTTATAGTTTAACGCACTCAAGTTCTTTCGCAAAACGTTTTCAATCACTGTGGGCTGCACTGACGCCGTATAGTTATTAACTAAAATAAATAATGGTTTAGCGGATAATAATTTCACGCAATTTGCTACTAAACGGTTCAAGTCGTTTTCTAATTTCCACACTTCGCCATTGGCGCCACGTCCAAAATTTGGTGGATCCATAATGATTGCGTCGTAGTGATTACCACGACGAATTTCACGTTCCACAAATTTTTGACAGTCATCAACGATATAACGAACACTTGCGTACGGCAAATTGTTTAAGGCCACATTACGCTTGGCGACCTCGGTCATACCACGACTGGCATCAACGTGAGTAACCACCCCCCCTGCGGCCGCACAGGCTACCGTGGCTCCGCCAGTATAGGCAAACAAATTCAAAACTTTGGCACCACGGTGTTGTCTTAACACATCACTAACCAAGTCCCAATTAACCGCCTGTTCGGGAAAAAGTCCGGTATGCTTAAAATTCATGGGACTAATAATAAACGACAAATTCTTATATTTAATCACCCATTCCGACGGAGTTGGCTTTAACCATTCCCACGCCCCGCCCCCAGTAGCCGAGCGTAAATAATGACCCGCGACGTTCGGATAGGACTTAAAATCAATTGCCGGTTGCCAAATAGCCTGTGGGTCAGGACGCAATAATATAACCTTGCCCCAACGTTCCAACTTTTCCCCGTTGCCCGTAGCAATCACCGCAAAATCACGCCAACTTGACGAGTATTTCATTCTCCCCATTTCCTTTTTCAATTAGCACTTCGACTGCCAAAACCTCTTGCATAATGCGGGGTTTATAAGCGTTAGCCGCCGTAAAGGTTTTCTCATCGGCAGTTTTAATCGTTAATTTGATACGGTCCTGTAAATCCAATTTTTGGTTAGCCCGTTCTAACTGGATAGAACGAATCAATTCACGAGCAATTCCTTCCAGCATCAAGTCATCAGTAATGATGGTGTCCAAAACCACGGTAGTCGCGCCACTGGTGACAATCACAAAGCCGTCTTTCGGCGCCAATTTACGTTCAAATAGTTCAGGATTCAAAGGTTCAAAATCAGCCACCTTAATTTTTTGGTTAGTGTCAAAAGCCGCCACATATTCCGGCATTTTTTTTGACTTCTGTAACGCTTCCTTCAACTTTTGTACTTTGTTCTTTAAGACCATACCCGCTTTTTTGAAGTTAACCGCCAAATAAGCAACATTAAATTTGTTATCGTCGGCGACCAATTCAATGTGCTTCACGTTTAGTTGCTCTTTAATTAAATCACTAAACATTTGAATCGATTCTACGCGGTCAGTTTTCACATACAATTTGGCCAATGGTTGTTTAATAGCAATTTGGTGTTCAGCCCGCAAAGACAAGCCTAAACTGATTATTTCTTGTACGTAGGCTACATGCGGCAACATATCGGTCTTATTTTTGATTTTGAATGGTACGGGATAGTCCGCCAACATAACTGGGCTTTCCCCTTCACCGAAACAATTTTGCCACAAATATTGTGTGTAACTGGGCACTAAAGGTGTCAACACAATTACGACGGTGCGTAATGCATTGAACAAACACCAATAAGCATTCATTTTGTCGCGGTCTTCTCCGTTTTTCCAAAAGCGACGGCGGTTAACACGGATGTAAAAATTAGAAATATTTTCCACAAAGTCATCGGTCAGTTTAACCACTTGGTGAGCCTTGAAATTGTCGTAGGCTGTGCGCGTAGCGGTAATGTATTGATTGGTCAACTGCATTAACCATAAATCGGTTGGCGATAAATCTTGCGGTTGGTAATTCTTTACGTCGGGTTTATCAATCATGGCGTAAGTAGTATAAAAAACGTAAGCGTTCCACAAGGCCAGCAAACGGCGTTTTGCGTCTTCGGCAATATTATCCCCAAAGCGCATATCCAAGGTCGGATTACCCGAAGCAAACGCGTAACGCAATACGTCTACGCCGTACTTTTGGGCAGCGTCTTCAATGTAAATCTTTTTAGGTCCGGTTTTGGAAAACTTTTTACCATCTTCGTCAACCATTGTCGAATAGCCAACCACATTTTTGTATGGTGCTTCACCAGTTAAAACTACCGACATGAATAGTTGGGCATAAAACCATAACCGTACCTGCTCTTTCATTTCCAAAACCATGTCCGCCTTAAACTGACCTTTGGGTTTGGTTGAAAAGGGTGCAATGCCGGCGTCCAACCAACAATCACCCACCTCGGTCACCCGTTTAACTGGTTGATGACATTTTTCACAATAAATTTCCACACTATCAATGTATGGCCGATGCAAATGTGGCAAAGCATCTACCTTACTGGGGTCTACCGCCCGGTCGCGTAATTCTTTTTTGCTACCAATCACGTTTAGGTGTCCACACGAACAAGGATAAAACGGCAAAGGTAATCCATAGAAGCGACGACGACTAATATTCCAATCCCCCATGTCGGTTAACCATTGACGCATCGATTTTCCCATGAAATCGGGCGTCCAATTTACCGTATCAGTGGCCTTTAACAAATCTTTCCTGATACTATCCACCGCGATGTCGTACCCCGAAACCAAGCGGAAAATAACATCAGTTTTGCAACGCCAACAGTAGGGGTAGTTATGCGTGTGATCGTGATAGTAGTATAAAGTTTGATTGGCTTTTAATTTTTCAAAAACCACCGTTTCACAATTGGTGGTTGATAAACCACTCAACCATTCAAATTCTTTACCGAAAACACCGTTCTCGCCAACGGGGATAATCGGCACAAGTCCTAATTCAGTGCCCAGTGCAAAGTCTTCCGCCCCACAACCAGGTGCGATGTGCACCGCTCCCGAACCATCAACTTCATCAACTTGTGACCACGGCACAATTTGGTGTTCAAAGTTTTGTTTCGCCAACGGCAAGAACGGTTCATAAACCTGACCGACTAAATCACTGCCCTTGACTTTTTCCACAACTTTCACTAAATCATTGCGCAAAACTGACAAACGTTGCTCACAAACAATTAACAATTGGGTATCACTTTTAACTTGGCACTTACAATAGGTAAATTCAGGGTTAACCGCAATCGCCACATTGGCCGCCAAAGTCCACGGCGTAGTTGTCCACACCAAAATGCGTTCGTCTTTGCCGACCAGTTTAGCCTTAACAAAAACCGCCTTGTGCGTACGTTCTTTATAACTACCACTCATTTCGTGTTCACTTAAACTGGTGCCACAGCGCGGACACCACGGCATCGTTTTATAACTGGACTTTAACATTTTTTTGTTGTTGCAAACTTTCAAGAAATGCCAAATCGCCGTAATATTTTGATCAGAGTTGGTAATGTAACTGTGCTCCCAATCGCCCAATTCTTCCATTATCTTGCTTTGTTCAGTTTGCAAATTTTTGAAATAATTTACCCGTTCAATGCATTTTTCGGTAAATTTATCTAAACCGTATTTGGTAATTTCTTGCTTGTCATTCAAACCTAACAGTTTTTCCACTTCGACTTCGACCCACATCCCTTGAGCGTCAAAACCCCAAACATAATCGACTTCTTTACCAATTAAGGATTGATAGCGGTTATAAGCGTCTTTCAGTGTGCGTCCCCAACCATGGTGCAAACACATCGGCGCATTAGCAGTTATGGGACCATCCATGAAGTTGTATTTCGGCTTACCTTGATTCTTGGCTTTGATCCGCACCAAAATATCTTGCGGTTCATAATTTCGCTTAAAATCGAAGATGGTTTTTTCTTTTTTCATATTTCTAGTGTACCCTTTTAATTAATAATTTTCAATGATCTTCATTAAGTCCATAATATCGGCGTTAGTCAAGATACCTACCGGCTTCTGCATCGCTGTACCGTCAGGAGTTATAATTACAGCCGCAATCTTACGATTGTTATTAAAGATGGTTAAGACCTGTTCAATCGTAACTTGGGCATTAACGACGGTGTAATGCCCATTTTGCGGATAAGCCCGCAAGTATTCTTCCACCGAGGTGTGACGAATAAACTCATCCAAACTGCGTGCATCCATAATTTCATTACCCATGTCTTCAATAAGTTTCCGCCAACGGACTACCCCCACCAAAGTGTTACCCTTGTAGGCAGGAATCGTCCCGTGCCCGGTTTTCCCTGTTTCCTTAATCAAGTCATACATAGTGCGAGTGGCGTCAATTAAGGTCACCGGTCGCATTTTAATGACATCAATCACCAATGGTGGCGTCGTCACCAACTGCACAATTTTTTCCATTAACATCACCACATCAAGGTGCGGTTCGGCAATAACGCGCGTTGAATCGCCACTGTGAATAATGGCGTTGCGCAAACGTGCCATGCTGACCAATTCATTTTCGTAGGTCGCTATAACGCGGTTCAGGTCGGCACAGCGGCGAATTAAGTCCGTAAACGAAATAGTCGCCTTATAATTGTATTGAATCCGTAACGCTTTATCTAGGGTGTTATACGCATCCAAAAAGCGCATTCCCAAAGTCTTTGCGGTGTTGGTTACATTTGACATAATACCCATTATACACTTATAATTAGGTGTGAGTAAAATAGAAAATAGATTGACCGGCGAACTCAGTGTCACCTTAAAAGGTTTTGGCTTTGTTGATATTCCCAATCAAGAGAACGACATTTTTATCCCCAAAGATAACTTGAATGGTGCTGTTGATGGCGATATTGTCGAGATTCGTTTCAAGAAGAAAAAATTTAATGGTCGCCCCGAAGCCGAGGTGATTCATATTGTTTCCCATAACGCCAAGACCATGGATATGGACACAATCATGAAAAAATATAATTTGTCCAATGATTTCCCATCGGCGGTCATTGCCGAAGCCCAAAAGGTGGTTAACCTTAACCTTGACGATTGTATGACCAACCGCCGCGATTTCCGTGACTTGCCAGTAATCACGATTGACCCCGCTGACGCCCGCGATTTGGACGACGCGGTTAGTTTGGTAGAAAATAATGATGGCACCTTGACCTTGGGTGTACACATCGCTGACGTATCCGAATACGTCACTGAAGGTAGCGAACTGGATAAGGAAGCTTACCGCCGCGGTACCAGCGTTTACTTCCCCGACCGCGTATTTCCGATGTTGCCAACCCAACTGTCCAATGGTGTTTGCTCGCTGAATCCCAACGAACCGCGTTTGACGTTGTCCGTTATGATGACATTGGACAAATTTTACAACATCATTGACTACAAAATTAAAAAAAGTATCATTCAAAGTGTAACCCGCTTTTCTTATAATGAAGTCCAAGAAATTTTGGATGGCAAAAAACATAAACACCGCGCAATGATTATGAAAATGGCCGAAATAGCCCAAAAGCAGGAACAAGACCGTCGCGCGCGTGGCGAAGTCGCTTTCCAAGTTCCCGAACCCAAAATCGTGCTGGACGAAAACGGACAAATTAAAGACGTGTATTCGCAACCGCACAATTTAAGCCACCGTATAATTGAAACCTTTATGATCATGACTAACGAAGTAGTTGCCGAACATTTTAATAAACTTAATTTACCGTTCGTGTACCGGGTTCATGATAAACCCGATCCCATAAAAGTTATTCGCTTTTTAAATACCTTAACGCCGTTTGAAATTAAACATAAAATTGATTTTGAACACCCTGATGGGCACCAATACCAAGCCATGTTGGATGGTATTACCGACCCTAATGTGAAAACCATTGTGTCAACCTTGGCACTACGTTCCATGCAAAAAGCCAAATATTCGCCCAACTGCATTGGTCATTTTGGTTTAGGCTCAACCTATTATTGCCACTTTACTTCCCCAATTCGCCGTTACCCCGACCTGCTAATTCACCGTATTATAAAAATGTTTTTAGACAGCAAATTGAACAGTCATAAAATTGAAGAACTAAACGATTTTGTAGCGGAAGCCAGTGAACAATGTTCACAAACCGAGTTGTCTGCCGTGGAAGCCGAACGCGAAGTCGACAACCTGAAACGCGCCGAATACATGCACGCCCATTTAGGCGAAACATTTAAGGGTGTCGTCAACGGCATAACCGATTTTGGCGTGTTTGTTTACCTTCCCGAAAATACCGCTGAAGGTTTAGTGCGTATTGATAATTTACCCGCTGATAATTACACTTTTAACGAAAACACCATGCAAATGATTGGTAAAAAATCAAAAATTCGTATGGGCGACCCGATGGTTGTTACCGTAATTGGTGTTAATTTACGTCGTTGCAAGATTGAGTTCAGTGCTAACTGCACCCAAACAGGCTAAATTATGCCGAACGACAAAGTAAAGAACAAATTGCTGATTGCACTATTGTCCATCATTATAACGGCAATAGCAGTTGGGTTATTCTTTATTGACGAATCATTACCGTGGAATCTTTACAAAGTAGTTTCGTGCACCATTGTCGGCTTGTGGATGTTTTTTATTATTCCAGCACTTCGAAAATCATATTTGCTAAACGCTGATAAATCATTAGCCGAATGGTTTAAGATGGGAATGAGTTTTGGAGCCGGTGGTATTGCCTATCCAATTTTATTAGCCCCCTACTTTGGGGTAAAATATTATTTGAATTGATTGTTTCGGGTTACGCTGCAACAGTTTTCTTTTGGCGTTTGGGTTTGAACAAGACGATCAGCAGCCATGCCAGACCGCCGCAGCCCGCCAGTACCGCGATTACCCCAATGATAATGCCCCACAGCAAGGGGGCGGTGTTGTCTTTACCGCCGTAGGTAGTGGTACCCGCCAAGGCCGGTATAGTACGCACTTGTTCGGCGCCGCAGTGTTCGCAGGTACGTTTTTGTTCGCCAGCGTGCTCCGTAGTCGCCGGTTCGGTGGTTGTCCACGTGCCGTAATTGTGACCTAGTGCGGGTAAATAATTATCTGAGTACTTATAATTACAATATTTACAGATGTGGGACGTATAGCCAATTGTTTCACATTTCGGCTTAACTTCGTTGTCGATAAATTCGTGATTGTGTTGACCGTCACATTCTTTTTCGTAACTGTTTTGACAGACCGTACAAGTAAAGGTGGTTGCACCTGTGGTTTGGTCAAACGTACTTTGGTAATTATGTCCCGTGGCGGGGATAACTTCGTTTTCGGTATGACCACAACCCGTACAGGTGTGTTCGCGGACACCTTCCGTGGTACACGTCGCCGGCGTGGTGGTTCGCCACTCGCCGTAAACGTGGTTGGTGCAATTTACGTAAAACTCTTTCACCGC
>CATLHJ010000008.1 GCA_949949035.1 uncultured Clostridia bacterium
AAATCACGGACTAACTTACCATCACTGTTGTAAACAGTAGCATAATACAGCATAACTTTTGCTGCAGGAAATTCCGGCGAACTGGTATATAACCAAACCTTTCCACTGTCAAAATTTCCAATTTGATAAGGGTGGCTAGTATGAGCACTCACTAAACGGTCACCGTTAATATCCGCATAGATATGACTATTTACAGTAGAAAATTCAATTGAATACTTTTGCTCTAAGGTATTGCCGTAGTAATAGGTATTAGCATAATTGGACTGATCAACATGGTGCCATAACTCCCACCGAAGTTGATTATCAGTTACACTGTGCGGGTAAAATACAGACCGGTAGCCTGTACTTGTACCTACACCAACAACAGTTGCCGTGAAACTTCCGCGCTCTTGCTCTGTTGCTTGGTATAACGCCGCATATTTTGTCACCATTCCCGTATTCGTCACGAACTCTGTATCTATGTATTGGGTGCCAGTACCTTGCAAGTAATCTAACGCTGTGTACCCCACCGGTACAATTTTACCCGCGTCAATTGTGGTCGGGTCGATTTGTTCGGTAGTAATATAGTACCGCATGCCGTCGGGTAAGTCGGTGACAATTTTTTGCGACTGCCCCGTGTATTCGGCGACCGCCCCACCCAAAATGGTCGGCGTGGCGGTCGGTTCGTCCGCGGCTTTACTAGGTTTAATATTGACGGCGCACGCGATAATCACCGCCACGCCAATTAAAATCACGGCCGTTAACAAACAACCAAAAATAGTTAGTTTACGCTTGCTTGCTTGCTTGCTTGCTTGCTTGCTTGCTTGCTTGCTTGCTTGCTTGCTTGCTTGCTTGCTTGCTTGCTTGCTTGCTTGCAAGTTGTCGGTCGTATTTTTCATATAAATTATTATAGCACAATTACTGCCCCATTACAAGTATTTTTTAGAAATTTTCACCAATCTAACGGCAGCAATGCGTTCTACCAAATTCCAAGTAATCCACAGCCAACATCACGACAACACCGCACCACTTGCTCTTATTCCGCCGACAATTTAGTTTTAGCCCGCTTGGTATCGTGTTCCGCCTTAACGGCCGGCGGCATTCCCGTGGTTATGCCCGTGGTGGCAACTTTTTTAACCGTTTTCTCGGCGGGATCACCGTGGTAAAAACGTGCGTAAAATTCGTGCTTAAAGGCCAGAAAGCGATCGTCTTTAATGGCAGCCCGAATTTTCGCCATTAAATTTAGCGTCCAGTGGATATTATGAATTGACAACAACCGCAGTCCAAACATTTCCCCACATAATACCAAATGCCGGATATAGGCGCGCGTATAGTGTTGGCAAGCATAACACTGGCAACCGCTTTGGATGGGGGTGAAATCTTCTTTATACTTGGTGTTGCGAATGTTCATATTACCGTCGTCCGTCAAAGCCATGCCATTACGCGCCACCCGCGTTTGGTACACACAGTCAAACATATCAATGCCGTTTTCGACACCTTCAAAAATATAATCAGGTGTACCTGCTCCCATTAAGTAATGTGGTACGTCAGTAGGTAAATGCGGAGCGAGATTTTGCAACTGCGTTCGCAACTCGGTCAAAGGTTCACCAATCGCCAACCCACCAATCGCCACCCCGTGCTTAATATACGGTAACGCATTGCGTAAACTGGCCAAGCGCAAATCGGGGTAAAAATTGCCCTGAATTATGGGAAACAACGCCTGGTTGTGGTTTTTATGAGCAAGATAACACCTTTTTAACCACGCGAAGGTACGCGCGTCGGCTTCGGCAGCCGCTTGTTTTGACGCTCCATATGGCATGCAAATGTCTAACTGCATAATAATATCTGCGCCCAACTGCTCTTGCACCGCCATGTTGCTTTCGGGAGTGAATTTGAAGGTTTTACCATCCAAATGACTTTTGAACGACACCCCGTCATCATCGATATCCCGCGAATTAGCCAAAGAAAATACTTGAAACCCGCCACTGTCGGTCAAGATGGGCTTTTGCCAGTTCATAAATTGGTGTAAGCCACCTGCTTTCTGCACGGTTTCACTGCCAGGGCGCAAAAAACAATGGTATGTGTTGGCCAAAATAATCTCAGCCCCCGCATCAGCCACTTCTTCAGGAGCCAAACCCTTAACCGAAGCCCGTGTACCAACGGGCATAAAAATCGGAGTGTGTATTTCACCATGTGGCGTCTTAAACACCCCCGTACGAGCAAAACATTCCGACGACTGGTGCTCGATATGGTAAGAGAAGTACTCATCATTCATAATTAAACTCCTGATGCGTAACAATTTTGAACAGGTCAGTAACCAAATTGTTTTTATCGGCGCCTTCGTACAATATGGCATATATTGTGCTTGTTATTGGCATAAATACACCAAGATGTTGTGCTAAATTGTAAATTGCTTTAGTAGTAGCCACTCCTTCGGCAGTACCAATATTATCGGACAGTTCCCCCTTAATAAACTCTTCCCCATAACGACGATTATGGCTGTTCTTGCTGAACAACGTGGCTTCAAAATCCCCTAGGTGGCTCATCCCAAAGGCCGTTAATTTGTTACCGCCCATTTTTTCAATCAATAACGATACCTCATAACAACCGCGCGCCATTAACGCGCCTTTCAGCGACGATTTACCTAAACCGTCCAAAAAACCGGCAGCAATGCCCATGACGTTCTTGGCGGCAGCCCCCACTTCTACCCCGATTAAATCATCACTGCGTAAAATCGAGATTAAAGGACTTTCAAACATATTGATTACTCGACGCACCGTATTAGTGTGATCCCCGGCGATAATCATCACGTTGGGCTGTCCGGCGGTTAGTTCTTCAACGTGCCCTGGACCAACCCAAACGCAAATATGGTTAGTATCGGCAATATTTTTGCGCAAAATTTCGCTCAAACGTTCGCCAGTGTTCTGGTCAATCCCCTTCATACATAAGACAAAGGTTTTATTTTGTGGGTTACACTTTCCAATCGACACCGCAAAACTCTGCATGGCTTGAGCCGCGATCGCAATTATTATTGTATCAGCGTGACGCAAAGCCTTGGCTAAATCCGTGGTATAAGTAATCCCTTTCGGTAATTCAATATAGGAATTTCTACCGGTTTTTACCACTTGTTCATAAATTGGATCACCCGCTCGCCCCCACATAGTCACTTCATTATGTAATTTTTCGCTTTGGTACCAAGCATGGAACGATGCCCACCGACCGCAGCCCAAAATAGTTATTTTACTCATAATTCACATTATAACAAGAAATCTAATTGCAAACAATTAAAATATAGGTCATAATTACTTATGGGATTATTTAACTTACTGAAAAACGGTTTAACTATTGAAAAAAAGAAAAAAGAGCCCGATGCCGAAGTCGAAACCAATGATGAAGCACCAGTTATCGCGGAAGAAGAACCAGAAACCATTGCTACGTCCACTACTACCGTTGACAACACGCCAACCGACAAACGCTTGGCGGCCGAATATATTTTGTATGGTGACACCAATGTTTCCCCTGCCACTACACAAAACACCAAATTGCCTTCTGCGGCTGCAACCACTGAGACTGTTCATACGGCACCAACCCAACAAACTTTTAATGCTTACAGCAATAATGTAACTGCTAATTTTAATAATGCACTGCTGGGACAAGCTACTGCCAACCAAAATTTATTAGTCATCTCGCCCCAATCACCGGCCGAAATTTCGGCTATTTTATCCAACCTAGCCAGTGGTAACGCGTGCATTGTTTCACTAGCCAATATTACCGACGCACAACGCCACTTGGACTACATTTGTGGTTTTATGAACGCCATTGGTGGCACAATCATGCAACGTACCCAAACGGAATACATTTTAACCCCCAAAGGCGTTGGTATTAAAAGTTAATTTTCATCACTGTTAGTTAAAACTTCCACACCTTTATCAGTTAATAAAATGGTATTTTCGTAATGTGCACTTAAAGCGCCCACCATAGAAATTACTGTCCAGCCGTCTGGTGCCACTTTGGTTGCGTTACTATCCCCTTGAAAAATCATCGGTTCAATACAGATGGCCGTGTTGGCTTGGAACTTTTTACGCACTTCCCGTTCCAGACGCGCGTTACGTACTACGTAATTAGGTATCAACGGGTCTTCATGCAGATTCTTACCAATACCATGTCCAAAATAATCTTCCAAAATACTGTAGCCACCGATGCTGTTAATATAGTTTTCAATCGTTTTACCAACAATCGTGGCCTCGACGCCAACCTTAACCTTATCTAACGCCCGGTAGAAACAATTACGCGTGACATCAATTAACTGTTGGGCTTCTTTGGAAATTTTACCCACCGGAAAAGTACGGCAGGCGTCGGTACACATACCATTAAAGCCCGCCCCACAGTCAACAGTGATAATGTCGCCATCGTGCAAAACTTTGCCCGTCGGAATACCGTGAATTATTTCTTCGTTAACACTGGTGTTGCAAGCGTATCGATAACCGTAAACGCCCTTAAAGCACGGATAACAATTATGGGCGACAATGTAGTCCTCCGCCAACTTATCCACATCGGCCGTGGTCATACCGGCCTGTAAATTTTTACGGATATGAATAAAGGTACCCGCCAGCACCTTCCCCGCGTAACGCATATTGTTAATTTGAGCCGCAGTTAACTGTTTCATAGTTTAGCGACCACGTCCTTAACCATGCGATAGGTATCTTCGGGAGTATTTTCCAATTTATCGTGCACCACAAATAATTTGTTGTCCGCGCGGTAAAAATCAAGAATTGCCGAGTTATTTTGCTTGAAGTTTTCCAAACGTTTTTGGATGAATTCGGCCTTATCGTCGTCGCGTTGGTATAATTCACCACCGCATTTTTTACATTTATCAATTTTGTCCCAACGAGCCGCGTGGATAGTTCCGCATTTACGGCACATATAACGCCCCCCCAAACGGGCTTGAACGATGTCATCAGTAACATCGATGGCAATGACCAAATCAACATTTAATACCGCTTTCAAGGCTTTGGCTTGGTTCAAGGTACGGGGAAAACCATCCAAAATCACACCTTTTTTACAATCCGGTTGTTTAATGCGATCCAACAACACAGCGATAGTAACTTCGTCCGGTACCCATTTCCCTGTTGAAACATAAGATTCGACTTTTTTACCCAATTCTGTTTTTTTCGCCATATTTTCGCGGAACAAATCGCCCGTCGAAATATGCACTAAACCAAAGTCGCGCACCAACAAAGTTGCCATGCTGCCTTTACCACTGCCGCTTGCTCCGTTTAAGATAATGTTCATTTTTCCCCCTTATTTTAAGAAACCTTTGTATTGTTTCATCAGCATTTGGTTTTGAATAGACTTATCAAATTCCAAAGCCACTGAAACAATAACTAACATACCAATTGAAGTAAACGCTGAAGTTAACGAATCGCCCGCGATTGCCGGAATGGAAGTAAAAATCAAAGACGGAATTAACGCTACCAACATCAAGAAAATAGCACCAAACAAAGTAATACGGTTAGAAACCTTTTTCAGATAGTCAGTCGTTGGCTTTCCCGGGCGGTAGCCCAAGATAAAACCACCATTACGCTGAATTTGTAACGACACTTCTTGCGGATTAAACACCAACGTCGCGTAGAAATAAGAGAACCCTAAAATCAGCAACGCGGTAACAATGATATTCGGGATCGTTCCTGTCCCCATATATTGGGCATACCAAGCATAAGCGTTTTGAACCCCATCGCCCAATGGTAACAACATTTGCATAATTAGTTGTGGGAAGTTAACTAACGCCGTAGCAAAGATAATCGGCATAACACCGGTGGCGTTTAACTTGATGGGGATATTAGCCGATTGCCCGCCGTACATTTTGTTACCTTTAACTTGCTTAGCGTAAGTAACCGGTATGCGACGTTCGGACAAATCGAAAGCCACAATGAACGCGAAAATCAAGACCAGTAAAACAACGAAGATAATCGGGGTGATAATCGCGTCGATTCCGTTGGTAAAGATGCGCACGATGCTAGCGTAAAATGCTTGAACACCGGAACTCAAAATACCAACGAAGATTAACATACTCATACCGTTAGCCACACCGATTTCGGTAATTTTGTCACCCAACCAAACGGTTAACATAGCGCCCGCAACCAAAGAAATAATGACCATTATTTTAATTAGGAAATCTGGTGCCGCTTCCCATACAAAAGTACGACTAGTGGTAGTATCTAGTGTTAAAACAACTGCAATCGCTTGCACCGTCGCCAGAACTAACGCGACATAACGGGTAATAATTGATATTTTTTTGCGTCCGTCACTGCCTTGCTTGGACAAGCGTTGCAAGGCGGGAATTGCTACCGTTAGTAACTGCACTACAATTGACGAAGTGATATACGGTGAAACGCCAATTGCAAAGAAAGCGCCTTTTGATAAAGCCCCACCAGTCAACGATGACAATAACCCTAAGAAACTGTTAGCACCCTCAGCATCGACCTTATCCTTAAATACGGCAGGATCAATCCCTGGAACTGGTAAAAAACAGCCGAAGCAATAAATCAACATTAACGCAAACGTTAAAAGTATTTTACGTCGTAAATCTTTTTGAGCAAATGCTTCACGCAGCGTTTTTAGCATTTTTTAATTTCTCCGCCTGCTTTTTTGATTTTCTTTTCGGCGTCTTTGGTCCAAGCATTGGCGGTAATTTTCAAAGCCACTTTTAATTCACCATCGCCAAGGATTTTAATCCCGTATTCGCCTACTTTAGAGATTATACCCTTTTCCAGCAAAACATCAGCGTTAATCGTCGCGTTGGCTTTGAAACCATTTAAGGCACCAACGTTAACAATTGCGTATTCTTTGGCAAAATTATTGGTAAATCCACGTTTCGGCAAACGACGCATTAACGGCATTTGACCACCTTCAAAGCCCGTACGTAAACCGGCCCCCGAACGTTGCCCGGCACCTTTTTGCCCACGAGTCGAAGTTTTTCCCATACCACTGCCGATACCGCGACCGACGCGTCTTTTTTTAGTTTTTGCCAACGGATGTGGCGACAATTCATTGATAATCATAATTACTCCTTAAATAATTTCAACCTTAACCAAGTGTTCCAATTTTTTACAAGCACCCAAAGTCGAAGGCAAATTCGGCAATTCGCGGGTATCCCCCGGACGGGTCAATTTTAACGCTTTCGCGGTACGAATTTGACGTTTAGTACAAGAACCTAAACCGTGGATCATCGTTACGCGGACTTTACCCACCGCTACCGGCTTCTTGGCAACTTTCTTGTCGGCCGGCTTTGTCACCGTCTTGGTAGCCGTCGCTTTTACTTCAGGTTTCACCGTAGCCGCTTTCGAAGCCGCCTTTGCTTCGGTTTTAACCGCAGTTGCTTTCGTTGCGACAGGTTTAGTGACAACGTCTTTTTTCGGTTCCGCTTTCACTTCTTTAACCGCAGTTTTGGTTGCTGCCGGTTTCTTTACCGCAGTCGCCGTAGTCTTTGCCATGGTTGCCTTGGTCGTAGTCGTTTTAGTAGTTGTAGTTTTTTTCGTTTCTGCCATTTTCAATTTCCTCCTTAAATTTCTTCCACGGTTTTACCGCGTAATTTGGCGACTTCTTCGCGTGTACGCATCTTGGTAATGGCCTGCATCGTCGCCTTAACCACGTTCATCGCGTTCGTCGAGCCGTAACATTTGGCAGTTACGTCTTCGTAACCCGCCAATTCCAGAACGGCTTTAACCGCCCCACCAGCAATTATACCAGAACCGCCCTTGGCAGGCAACAACAACACGCGGCTGGTGCCATACTTACCTTCACTACGGTGCGGAATAGTAGCGTTACTGATTGGTACATTTTTGAAGTTCTTTTTAGCGTCGCTTTCGGCCTTCTTGATGGCTTCGGAAACTTCGCGTGCCTTACCCGAACCAACAGCCACCATACCTTTCTTATTGCCCATGACTACTACCGCGTTAAAACGCAAGGTTCGTCCACCGGCCACAACTTTAGTAATTCGGTTAACGCCAATCAATTTAGATGACAAACCATTTTGTTCGTCTTCACTCTGTTGACGTGGTTTACGTTGAGCATTGTTGTACATGGCTCGTTTACTGACATCTTTGGCTTCGGCACGGATCTCTTTACCCGTAGTCGACAACAAGGTATTCGCACTAACCGCTTCTTTTTTCGTTGTATCTTCCATTAGAATTTCAAACCTCCTTTTCGTGCCCCATCGGCAACTTCCGCAACACGACCGATGTACAAGTAACCATTACGGTCGAAAACCACCGTTTTGATTTTTTTAGCAATGGCCGCCTTCGCCAATTCTTGGCCAACGACATTAGCGGCTTCGCGTTTAGTTTTACCTTTAATCAATGGTTTAATGTTTGGCATATCGGTGTTAATCGCCAGTAAAGTTGTTCCTTTAGCATCATCAATTAACTGGGCGTAGGTGTGCGACAAACTGCGATAAACGCACAATCGCGGGCAGGCAGCCGTACCAACAATATCATTTTGGCGCTTGGCCCTTTGTTTTCTAGCTAAATTTTTATCTTCTTTTTTAATCATAATTTACTCCTTATTTCGCCCCTTTCGCCCCAGATTTACTTTCTTTGCGGCGGACACGTTCGTCGGTATAACGAATACCATATAAGTGATAAGGCTCTACTGGTCGTAAATCACGAATTTTACCCGCCACCATACCGACTTGTTCTTTGTCGAAACCGCTTACCGAGATGACTACCCCGATGGCTTCCTTACCCAAGTTCAGTTCGTTAATTTCGGCAGGGGTTAAAACTTTGAATTTAACACCTGCTTCACACTTAACCTCGATGGGATGTGAAAAGCCCAAGTTCAAAACCAAATCTTCACCCTTCAAGGTTGCTTTGTAACCAACCCCGTTCAAAATTAAGACCTTGGTGAACCCCTTAGTAACCCCAGTAATCATGTTTTGAATTAAACGGTTATACAAACCATGTAAGGAACGGCTTAAATTTTCGTCATTACCACGCGTAACCTTAATTTCGTCGCCTTGAATTTCCACCACAATTGGTGCCTTAATTTCACGCGACAAAGTTTTGTTACCATTAGTAACCGTTACTAAATTGTTATTATAAGTAACATTTACACCAGCGGGGATTTTAATAATTGTTCTACCAACTCTACTCATTTTAACCTCCTTACCACACCCAAGCGAGTACTTCCCCGCCCAAGTTCTTTTCGCGCGCCTGCTTGTCGGTCATAATACCATTGGAAGTCGAAATCAAGGCGATACCCAAACTGGATAATACCCGTGGTAATTCATCAACCCCCGCGTAAACGCGTAACCCCGGAGTCGAAATACGACGCAAGCCTTGAATGACCTTTTGTTCGCCATTTTCCATTTTGAAGGTAATTTTTAACATTTTTTTACCACCGTCGTTCACGGTTTTGACGTCTTCAATATACCCTTCTTTCTTTAATACTTTGGCGATTTCTGATTTAATTTTGGAAACTGGTACTAAAACACTTTCGTGACGGGCACGAATCGCATTACGAATACGCGTTAACATATCAGCAATCGGATCAGTTGTTACTACATTTGCCATTTTATCCTTATCCTCCTCTTACCAACTTGATTTAGTGAAACCAGGAATTTCACCATTTGCGACTTTTTCACGGAAACAAACACGGCAGATACCATATTTTTTCAAGACAGCGTGCGGTCGGCCACAGATACTGCAACGCGTATAACTGCGTACCTTACAGGGTTTACCATTCAGGCGACCACCCTTTGCTTGTTTTTCTTTCAATGCTACTCTTGCCATTATTTAACCTCCTTTTTGAACGGGAAACCCAATTCGGTTAAGAGTTCCAAACTGTCTTCTTTGTTCTTGGCCGTAGTTACGATAGTGATATCCATACCGCGGACTTTTTCAATTTTTTCGTAGGAAATTTCAGGGAATACTAACTGTTCTTTGAAGCCAAAGGTATAGTTACCAAACTGGTCAAAACTTTTACGCGACAAACCAGAGAAATCACGTACTCGCGGCAAAGCGATCGACATAATCTTGTCAAAAAATTCATACATGATTTTACCACGCAAGGTAACTTTAGCACCAATTTTTTGACCTTCACGTACCTTAAAGTTCGAGATACTTTTCTTCGCTAGGGTAATAATTGGTTTTTGTCCGGTGATCATTGCCAGTTCTTCAACGGCTGTCGCCACCGATTTACTGTTGTCCTTTACGTCTCCCAAACGGGTATTAACCACGATTTTCTCTAACTTCGGTACCGCATTAACGTTACCATATTTTTTGGTTAATTTAGGTAATACTTCGGTAACATATTTTTCGTGAACACGGTTATAGAATTTTTGTGGTACCGCTTTTGTTTTCTTCGTTTCTGCCATTTATTACTTTCCTCCCTTTTCGCTGGCCTTGGCTGCGGTAGTCGTAGTTTTAGTGCTGGCGGGTTTTTTTACGGTTGATTCAGCAACATGCTTAACTTCGCGACGCTGTAATGGTTTCTTGGCGACCTTTTCTTCGGCTGCAACTTCGGTTTTTTCTTCTGCTTTGGTCTTGGGTTTTACGTATTTTTTATCCAAGATATTGCCACACTTTTTACAAACGCGGTGTTTCACCTGATTATCAATTTGGTGACCAACGCGGGTTGCCTTACCACATTTACCGCAAATGATTTGGACATTAGAAATATCAATACTACCTTCAACTTTCTTGATTTCCGATTTCTCACCTTGTTTACGCATTTTTTTGTGCTTGCTAATAATATTAACGTCTTTAACCACGCAAGTATTATCAGCGGGATTAACCGACAAAACCCTACCTTTTTTGCCTTTATAAGTTCCGGCAATAACGACTACCTCATCGCCAACTCGTACGTTAACGTTCTTAATCTCGTTCATTACAATACCTCCGGCGCCAAGGACACGATTTTCATATAGCCCTTTTCACGCAATTCACGGGCAACAGGGCCAAAGATACGCGTACCTTTGGGGTTGCCATCTTTATCAATAATTACTGCTGCGTTATCATCAAAACGAATTACCGTACCATCCGGACGTTGTGTCGGCGCCACCGTACGAACGATAACACACTTAACCACATCACCGGCCTTAACTTGCCCATCCGTAGCGCAGGCGCGCACTGAAGCGATAATGGTATCGCCAATACCGGTCGAACGACGCCACGAACCACCTACGTTATGGAAAGCGTGTAAGGTTTTGGCTCCCGTATTATCTGCGCAATTTAAGATTGTTTCTTGTTGAATCATAATCTCCTCCCTTACTTAACCTTCTCAACAATACGCACCAGACGAAAATATTTATCTTTAGATAAAGGTCTGGTTTCCATAATTTCCACGGTATCTCCTACCGAACATTCGTTATTTTCATCATGGAATTTTAACTTCGTTGTTTTGGTTACGACTTTTTTATAGAGTGGGTGTGGCACCTTTCTGGTAATTTCAACAACACCCGTTTTTTGCATTTTATTAGAAGTAACAACTCCACGTAAAACTTTACGACCGTTACGCGTATCCTTCTTTTGCGCCGCACGGGTAATTGAGGTTTTCTTCACCGCAGGCTGCTTAGTTTTGGTCGCAGTACTGACTTCTTTCGCCATTATTTAGCCTCCCTTAATTTTTGTACCGTCAGAATTCTGGCGATATCTTTTTTAACCATTGCCAATTGCTTCGGATTTTTTAATTGTCCGATGGAATGTTGGAAACGCAGGTTGAAAAGTTCTTGTTTTTTAGATTGATACGTAGCGTTTAATTCCGCATCCGTCATATCGTGATACATTTTTGCCTTATCCATTTGCTACCTCCCCTTTTTCCGCCGTGGCTTCTGCCTCTTGCATGGCGCGGGTCACGATCTTTGATTTAACCGACAATTTGTGCATAGCCAAACGCAACGCTTCGCGAGCATCTTCTTCTTTGATACCTTTAATTTCGTACAACAGGCGCCCTGGCTTTACGACCGCCACCCAAAATTCAGGGTTACCTTTACCACTACCCATACGTGTGTTCGCGGGTTTTTTAGTAACCGATTTGTGCGGGAAAATGTTGATGTAAACCTTACCGCCACGTTTAGTGAAACGGGTCATCGCCACACGGGCGGCTTCAATTTGGTTAGAAGTAATCCACCCCGGTTCAGTAGCCACCAATCCAATATCACCGTAAGTTAATTTGTTACCACGAGTAGCCTTACCGCGCATGCGGCCGCGATGTAGTTTACGTCTTTTTACTCTTTTAGGCATTAACATTATCAGTTACCTCCTTTTGTGCCAGTTTCGGGGTGAAAGATTTAGAATAGCCACCGGAGTTTTTCATGGGGTTCAAGTCTTTTTTTTCACCACCGTCGTATTTGCGAGCAGTATAACCGGCCCCTCGACCGTAACCATTGAATTTTCGATTGTGGTCAAAACTGGGGCGTTCGCGTGTCGGACGAGCAACTTCACCAGTGCGCACACGTTTACCTTTAATTTGACCATTGCAGACCCAGCACTTTACGCCAATTACACCAAAGGTGGTATGAGCCTCGGCAAAACCATAGTCAATATCGCTACGTAAAGTATGCAATGGCAAAACACCTTGTTGGTAGTGTTCCGAGCGAGCAATATCCGCACCGTCTAACCGACCAGATAACATAATTTTAATCCCCGTTACCCCGCTCTTCATGGCTTTTTGGATCGCCATTTTCATCGTACGGCGCCAAGCCTTACGTTCTTCCAATTGACGGGCAACCGACTGCGCGACCAAATCAGCGTTAATGTCTGGGTTTTTAATTTCCTTAACGTTCACTTCCAAAGTCTTGGTGCCGACAATCTTTTGCAATTTTTTATTGATTACTTGAATATTGGCTCCTTTTTGGCCAATTAACATCCCCGGTTGTGCGGTATAGATGTTTACTGTAACCAAAGAGTTTTTACGCTCAATTGTTACTTTGGCAATACTGCAATTATTCAAACCCGCTTTCGTACCGTATTCTTCGTCTAACAATTTGCGAATTTTATGGTCTTCTAAAATATAGGCCGCGATATCTTTTTTGGAAGCAATCCAATTTGCTTGCCAATCCTTATTGATACCGGTTCTTAAACCATTCGGATTTACTTTTTGTCCCATTATTTAGTCTCCTTTTTCGTCGCGGTTTTGGTTGCAGTCGTAGTTTTTTTGGCTGTAACTGCCGGTTTAGACGCGACTGGTTTTTTGGCCGTGACTACCGCCTTGGTACCCAAGGGTTTAACCGTATTCGGTTGATCGGTTAAAGGTTTTTCCGCTTTGGTAGTTGGAATTGCTTTATTAGCCACAGATTTCACCTCTTTTTTTACAGTTTCATGCTTTGCTGTCGTCGCAGTAACCGCTTTTTCCGCAACCTTACTGGCCGTCGGCTTAACGGCTTTTTTGGCGTTACCCATTTTAATCTCGTCTAAACGCACCGTAATGTGGCAGGAACGCTTCAAAATACGATCAGCTCGTCCGCGGGCACGTGGCATCATGCGTTTCATGGTTGGCGCCGCAGTCGCGTAACATTCGGCAACATACAAGTTTTCTTTAGTCATAGATAAGTTATTTTCCGCATTGGCTGCCGCACTGTTCAAGACTTTTAAGACTACCGGGCTGGACGATTTATTCAAATTTTTCAGCAAGACAACGGCATCTTCGTAACGCTTACCACGAATCAAGTCTAAAACAAACTTAACTTTGGAACTGGGGATACGAATATAACGCGCAATCGCGTAAGGACGACGATCACGGTTTTCTCTTTTTCTGGCTGTTCTTTCTTTTAATCCTCTGCTCATAATTCTACCTCTCTTAACCTTTTTTACCTTTGGCGGCAATTGCCTTTACGCCCCCGTGAGCCTTAAAAGTACGGGTTGGAGCAAATTCACCTAATTTATGCCCTACCATTTCGGATTTAATATAAACCGGAATATGTTTACGCCCGTTATGTACCGCAATCGTGTGCCCCACGAACGATGGTAAAATCGTGCACGCACGACACCACGTTTTTAAGACTTTTTTCTTGCTTTGGTCGGCATTCATTTCTTCAATACGTCGTACTAATTTTTTGTTGACGTAAGGTCCTTTCTTAATACTTCTGCTCATTATTTGCCCCTCCTACTTACAATAAAGCGATTAGACGGCTTGTTTTGTTTTCTAGTTTTGTAACCCAAAGTTTTCTTACCCCAAGGCGAGACCGGCGAAGCAAAACCAACCGGCGACTTACCTTCACCACCACCATGCGGGTGATCACACGGGTTCATTACTACACCACGAACGGTCGGACGAACGCCCATATGACGCTTACGTCCGGCTTTACCCAAGGACACCAACTCGTGATCTAAATTACCGATACGGCCAATGGTCGCGTAACAATTTTCCGGAACTCGACGGGTTTCGCCCGAAGGCATTTTCAAAATTGCGTAGCCATTATCACGCCCGGCCAAGGTGGCATACATGCCGGCCGAACGGGCAATCTTGGCCCCGGCACCGGGTTGCATTTCAATGTTGTGGACCATTGAGCCAACCGGAACATTCTTTAACGGCATCGCGTTACCAATTTTAATTTCAACGTTTTCGCCCGCGATGATTTTATCACCTTTCTTTAAGTCTAACGGAGCGATAATGTAACGTTTTTCACCATCGACGTAGTGCAACAACGCGATATTCGCGGTACGATTAGGATCGTATTCGATCGCGTTAACGACCGCCGGCACCATGCGCTTGTCGCGCTTGAAATCAATAACTCGGTAATGTTGACGGTTACCGCCACCAATATGACGCGTCGTAATCCGTCCGTAAACATTGCGTCCACCAGTTTTTTTCTTGGTTGCCAACAAACTTTTTTCAGGCTTTTTGCGCTTATCGGTAATTTCTTCAAAAGTCGATACCGTCTTAAAACGGGAACCAGCGCTTCTTGCATTAAATCTTTTAATACCCATACTTCACACTCCTTACTGCAAACTCTCGAAAAATTCGATAGGTTTGCTATCCTTTGTTAATTGTATATAGGCTTTTTTCCACGCGGATTGACGTCCCTCGTGTTTACCTTGGCGTTTAATTTTACCTTGGTAATTCAGCGTGGTAACCTTTGCGACTTTTACACCAAAGACCTCTTCAATGGCGTTTTTAATTTGGGTCTTGTCAGCATCAACGTGCACCACAAAACCATACTTTTTGGCCTTAATTGTGCTGACACTTTTTTCACTGACTAACGGACGAATTATAATATCTTGGGCAATCATTTAGCACCTCCGTATTGTTTTTCAATAGCCTTAACCGCCTCCACCGACATAACCAAAGTGCGATTATTAACAATATCCAACACCGACAGTTGCTCACCCGTGGTAACTTTAGCCATCGGGATATTTTGCACCGCCCGAATAAATTCTTCGTTATAAGAATTAACAAACATAACCGATTGATTAGCCAACTTTAATTTACTCAACAAGTTAGCCACTAATTTGGTTTTGCCTTCCTTTAATTGCAAATCCTTAATTACCAATAATTCTTTATCAGCCAATTTTCCCGACAAAGCCGAAACAAACGCCGCTGACTTTTTCTTTTGGTTGATTTTAGTACTGAAATCACGCGGCTTCATCGCAAAGACTACGCCACCACCCGTAAATTGTGGTCCTTTGGTAGTACCTTGACGAGCGTTACCTGTACCCTTTTGGCGGTAGGGCTTTTTCTTGTGTCCACGAACTTCCGACATAGTCAAAGTTGATTTGGTTCCCTGACGTTGATTGTTGCTTAATGCCACCGCTACTTCGTGGATTAAAATTTCGTTACGTTCAGCACCGAAAACGGCCTTGCTAACTTCTAATTCCTCAACCGCCTTACCGGTTTTATCAATTACACTAACTTTCATTTGTTACCTCGCATTGCCACACTTTTGGCTTCACGAACAATTACCGTACGACCACTGGGACCGGGAATGCCACCTTTGATCAGTAAGCAATTTTTCGCAATATCGACTTTTACCACTTGCAAATTCTTAATGGTAACTTTTTCGTTACCCCAATGTCCAGCCATGTGTTTATTTTTCCAAACACGTCCTGGGAAAGTTCGACCACCCATGGAACCTTGAGCACGGTGCACTGGGCCACCACCATGACTCATACGACCACGGGCATTGTTCCATCGTTGAATAGCACCCGCCGTACCATGACCTTTGGAGTTCGCAGTAACATCAACCACGTCACCCTCCGCGAAAACATCGCACTTAATTTCTTGACCTAATTGATACGCTTCGGGGGTGGTGGTCGTAAATTCGTGCAATTCTCGTTTGGGCGTAATACCGGCTTTCTTAAATTGACCAGCTTCAGGTTTAGTAGTCAAATTCTTTTTTTGTTCAAACGCCCCTACTTGTACCGCATCATAACCGTCCGTTTGTTTAGTTTTAATTTGAGTTACGTAATTCGGTTCCGCTTCGACAACTGTCACGGGAATTACCTTTCCCGTAGCATCAAACAGTTGCGTCATACCAATTTTTTTACCAACAATGTACTTATTCATTAGCCGTCACCTTATAATTTAACTTGGATGTCGACACCAGCCGGCATTTCCAAGCGCGTTAACGCTTCTACGACTTTTTGGTTAGGGTTGCAAATATCAATCAACCGTTTGTGAGTACGAGATTCAAATTGTTCACGACTGTCCTTGTCTTTATGCGGACTGCGAATAACCGTGACCACTTCGCGTTCAGTAGGCATCGGAATTGGCCCCACCACTTTACCGCCATTACGTTCGGTAATTTCGCGAACGCGAACGCAAGCAGCATCAACTGCCTGATAATCAAAACCAGACAACCGTACGCGAATTTTTTGTTTTTTTTCTGCCATATGATTCTCCTTAAAAAATTTCTATATATTTGGGTTTCCTACCGTGGCCGTGTGTTTCTTTTTTCGACCATATGCTAGGCTTGCCAAACGCAGATTTAATATTATAAGACACCGTCCCAATGATGTCAACACCTTATTCGTGTTTTTTCGACCTTTGACTTTTCTTCAAGGTGGTCGCGACGGCTTGAATAATTACCGCTACTGTAAACAAAATCAACGCTACCACGAAGTATGGCACCAAACTCTTGGTAACCGCGTTACCGCCAGATTCCGTGGGCTTTTTAGCCAAGGGAGTTAAAGCATGGTAAGTACTGCGTAAAGACTTTATTGCCGTATCAACTTCGGTCACAGTATCAATATTATCAATATCAGCGATCACGCGGTTGTACGCCAACAATAATTGGTCATAACTGGTTGAGGTATAATCGTTTGCGGGCAAATCTTGACAGACTGCCAGCCACGCCGCTAACTCGACCATTTGCTCATAACTGGCTAAATTATTTTCCACCAAGTTTTCCTTAGCCGCCCGTAAGTCCATGCGTACTTGTGAAACCGACATGTTGTAGGGCGTGATGGCCCGTGCCTTGGTCAAGGCTGCCGTAAAAGTTTCCCAACTTTCGGCAGTATAGTCTGCGGACTGCAAAGCACTACACTCGTTTATTAGTTGGCTTAAAGGTGTATCGTCGGCAAACCTTACCTGCAACTCTTCATAATTTTTACGTAATACACGCCAAGCCGATTTACCTTGTGCGTCATCACAATTTTGATTAGCCAAACGTTCTTTGGCCTCAACATATGTCGAATCAATACTGGTCCAAGCATCAATATTTTCAACGAAGTCGTCACGATTAGCCATCGCTACTTCCACTCGTGACAGAAGGTCACCCAATCCTTTGCGCCAGTCGTTAGTATCTACGATGATTGACGAATCGTGTTCTGTTTTTGCCAATTCGGTTAGGTAAAATTGTAAATTTTTGGTCGCATTTTTGGCTTCGTAGCCCAATGCCGAATTACCTTTGTCTTGAACTGCTTTCGCCGTACCGTAGGCCGACTTAAAGTTCTCCCAAAATGCCAAGGTAAATTCCAAACGTTTATTTTCGTTTTGCAAATAGGTATCGGCCTGACTTATGGCACCACTCAATGACGCAAGGTCGGCTTCCGTCGCCAAAGTACCATCTTCGTATACGGCAGTGCATTCTCCCTCACTGATAACGCCCCATTCGGCAAAAACGTGTTCGCCGTCAGGCTCACCAAATAAGGTTTCCCAGGTCGGATAATAAGTATCCCCTTGTAAACGGTAATGTTTATCATCGGTAGGATCAGTCTTAAACACATAGGCGTCCACACTATCATCACCATCATAGCCACGGTGGAAAGCCACTTTTTGGGCCTCACAGCGTACCGGCAATTTGGTTTGCCAAGTCGCAGGCTTAACTGGTTCATCTGTGTAAATTACCCCCGCGGTAAACGCGTTGACGCCAACCATCTCTACATTGCCCGACAAGAAAATATCGTCACTGCCGTAACGATTACCAAAAGCCCAATCGGCAATTGCCGTGATGGCGGTAAGGTCAACTACCCCAGCACTTTTACCACCGAGAACCAAGGTCGTACCCGACTGGTCTATCAAACAGTTGTCCTGAACTTGGTAGTGACTGTTATCCTCTGACAAAACAAAAGTTTGCAAATTAGGTAAAGCCGCCAACGCTTGCTTTTTATCGTTATCCACGATTACATCGTTAGCCAAAGCCAAGGTTGTGATGGCGTTACAAAACTGGAAACTGCTGGGGTCTAACTGCGTATTACTGCTGTTCAGGCGCACCGTCGCTAAATTAAGGTTGTACATAAAACTGCCGGTGCCAACAAATTGTACCGAACTTGGCAAGTCCAACGCCGTCAAATTCAGGCAATTCTTAAAAGCGTAATTATCAATATGGCGTACATTATTGCCTAACTTTATGGATTGCAAATTAACACAGCCCGAGAACGCCCCGGTTTTTTGTGTCGTGTTTCCCGCAACCCGTTCAACATTATCGCCAATCTTAACCGCGGTTAATTTTTGGTTGTTGGTAAACGCTTCAGCACCAATTTCCGTAATCCGGTAAGTTATACCTTGGTGAGTTAGACAATCTGGTATGGTAAATTCACGCGCGTCTTTACCAATATACAATTCAAACTTTGCTGTCTTATTTTCATCATTTACCGAATAATAGAACACTTGCGCGTCATCCAAATAATAATTTGGGTTATTGTTCAATCCGAAAATTACAAAGATGCAAACCCCCAAGACCAGCAAAACCAAGACCACCGCCAAGAAAGCCAATAATTTAATTGCTACACTGGTGTTACTTTTATAGTAAACTTTGCCCGGGGTCTTTCTGATAATTTCCATCAGCACACCCCATTAAACGTAGAAAATTTTCATATTTAACATAAAGGAAATCGCCTGAATCAAATAAGACAATTTTACATGCACGTTTTTCGGGGTACAGTCAACTACGATGTTTTTACCATCCTTTCGGCAACCATATTGTTGCAAAATCGCTACTAAATTTTTAATTACATCTTGTTCGCTTAATTCAAAGATTTGGTCAAGTTCTTCCAAGGTCGCACCTTCGTCGCTCAAATAGAAACGGCCGTCATCACTCATAATCAAATAAATTTCGTACAGTCCACCGCCCGTTTTGTACATTGGTACGGCAATCGGGTACTTTTGTGGGTTGATTTTTCCCACTTTCACTTTGTCACGTAAGAAACCTTCTAATTGTTCTTCCAATCCCATAAGTTTAGTATACCAAACATTTTACAATTTCAAAACACATTTTACCGCTAAATCAAACAAATGTTCTCGCACATCATTGCGGTCGTGCCAGTCACGGTATTCCCAACCTTGTTTATGCACCACATCCCCCGCATACAATAATTGACCGCAAGCCAGCCCCTTAAATTCCGCCACCGCATAATAGGCGGCACATTCCATTTCCACTGTGGCACAACCTTCGCTTTTCCGTAATTCTACCTTATCGGGCGTTTCGCGGAACGACGCGTCAGTTGTCCAGGTTTTAACTTCCAAGAAGTCGGCTTTTTCTGCACGTAGGCAAGCCACAATTTTTTGACGTACTGGCTCTTGGATTTTAACTTCCCGCGCCGGCGGTAAGTAATGATAACTGGTCCCCTCATCGCGCACTGCCGCGGTAGCCAGTAAAATCTTTTCGCCAGTAACTTCATTAGCCAAAGTTCCTGCTCCGCCACAAATCATAAACTTTTCCACCCCTAACGCTGACAGAATTTCCAACATGCGGGCGGCTTGCGGTGCCCCCAACGGGCACAGCAAGACATAAATACTTTCTTTACCAACATTTAATTGGTAAACTTCGGGACGCTTACCTTCAATGCGTAACTTAAAAGCCTGAAAGATTTTGTAACTGGTTTCCAATTTAACTACTACGTCTTGGAAGTAAGTAATGACACAGCGTTTAATTTGGGGATTTTGCGGGTAAATATTTTTTTTAACTTGGGTAATTGATGTTTGGCTGGGGTCATATTCTAAAATCGGGTACGCTTGCGGTTGAATCGTTGTTTTTGACGCTTTGACCGCCACCCGTACTTCTCCGTTTTCTTCGGCAATTTGCCGCGTATAATGTTTATCCATCGTAATAATATATAACCTTATTATCACAATCAAGGCAAGCATATTTATGTTTATGACCGACTTACTGCCGACCTTTTTAGCAGCAGGGCAAACAGGCTTGGCCTTAATTGGGCGAGCGGTACTTCCCGTACTATTTCCGTTCTTTGTGTTGACTACCCTGATCCTTAACTTAACCAATAGCCATAACCGCTGGGTGGTAGCCGGTCTAGCATATTTTTCGGGTTACCCCAACGGCACCCGCATGACCAAAAATCTTTACGACCAGGGGGTGATTAGTGCCATTGAAGCCCGTCACTTGTGTGTCTTGACTTCAACCCCCAGTCCCATTTTTTTAATTGCCACCGTCGGTACTCTGTTTTTACAAAATACCGGGTATGGCGTTTTACTTTTTTTCTGCGCGGTGGTGGCAGCCATCATTAACGGTTGGTTATGGCGTTCCCACCAAGAAACCAATCCTTCCAAGATCGTGACTAATACTTCGCCCGCTTCACGCGTACCATTTTTTACCGCATTTAGCCAAGCCTTCACCAGTGCGACCGGTGCCGTACTTAATGTTTGTGGCGTCGTTTTGTTTTTTTACGTTTTAGCACAAATGTTACATCTGCCGGCATGGTTAGCGGGTTTGCTTGAAATGACCACGGGTGTTGCCGCCACTACTAATTTGTTGTTAATTGAGTTTATTGTTTGCCTGGGTGGATTATCGGTCGCGTTACAAAATTTTTTGTTTACTGATGGTATGCAAATGAAATTTGGTTATTACCTCGGCTATAAATTAACCCACGCCATTATTGCTTGCGGTTTGCTGTCAGTTTGTTTATGCTTTCTTTAAGAAATAAAGCCACGCCCGACCGTACTTTTTAGTCAGGAACACGGCGGGATGATTAAACTCGTGGTCGGTTTCAAAGACAATCAACCCCTGTTTAATACGTTCAATCGCTTGTTCACCCAAGTCGCTGGCGTACGGTGGGTCAAGGAAAATTAAATCGTAATTATCCGCTACCACGGCTGCCCAGTCGTATTGGGTTACACAGCAATTACGCCAAATAGTCCCTAGGTTACGCTTTATCACCTGCACCGCCGTGGCGTCATGGTCATTAAAATGCACATATTTAGCACCGCGAGACAAACATTCAATCCCGTACGCCCCCGTTCCGGCGAACAAATCCAAAACCCGTGCTTGGGTTAGGTCTAGATAATTTGCCAAAACATTAAACACATTTTCCTTAACGCGATCAGTAGTGGGCCGCGTAGCGGGGGTACAATATTCATACAATTTTTTACCGCGGTGACTGCCCGCAATTATTCGCATATTCAATCATATATCAAATTATGTTGTCCGTCCAAGTTAATTTACGTGCCATCACCAAAAACATTACCGCCATTAAGAAACGCCTGCAACCCAACACTAAATTTTGTGCCGTAGTTAAAAGTAACGCCTACGGCTTCGGATTAGAACGCATTAGTCATTTGATTGCGCCGTTAGTTGACTGTTTTGCCGTAATGACCATTGTGGAAGGGATTGCCTTACGTAATTATGGAATTAAACAAGATATTTTGATATTAGGGGTAACTACCGATTTTGCCAGCGCGATTAAACATAATCTAATCGTTACCTTAAATACCGTTACCGAAGCCAAATACCTACGACAGAATCATTTACGACCACGGTTACACATCGCCATCAACACCGGCATGAACCGGTTTGGCCTTAATTCCGTTCATGAATTACGGGCCGTATTACAAATTTTACCTGACGCCCGCCTTGAAGGTTGCTACACCCATTTTGCGTACGAAGCCGACCACCCCGCCCAAATTGACCAAGCCTTGGCCCAGTTTCAGAAGTTCACCCGCATTGTTAAACAATACTACCCACACGCCATACTACACGCGGGATGTAGTGGCGTAATCGATTACCCAACCGCCCATTTGGACATGTTGCGCATCGGTAAAGCCATGTATGGCGGCACACCTGACACACAAACAGCCTTAACCATTAAGTCACAAATTGTCGCCGTCAAAAAGATTAAAGCGGGTGCCACGGTCGGTTACAACGGTGAATTTGTTGCCCCCAAAGCCATGCAAATTGGCGTCGTGCAAGGGGGTTACGCCCACGGCGTTCAACGCCAATTAAGTGGTACCGCTTCAGTTATAGTAAACAAGCATCGCTGTCCCATTGTTGGGCGCATTTGTATGGACTGCTTTTTTATTGACGTCACTGACCTTAATCGGCCATTAGGCCAAACAGTAACCATTATGACCACGGGGCACGGACAAACGCTAATGGACTTGGCCAAAATTACCCAAACCATTCCCTGTTATTTACTACAAGGTTTTCGTTATTAAATAAAAGTAATATTGCTATTTTTTACGCTACCAATAATATCTTGCCAGCGACTTACATCACCAACACGTACCGTTAACTTATGATTAATATTATTGAAGGCCCCAACATTTACTCGACGTGGGTTAACTAGGACTAAATTGATTTCGGTAACACTGCTACTTAAATTAGCAAAGGCGTTAGCACTGATCATCGCGTTAGCATTATTGACCACGATGGAAGTTACGGGGTTAGTAGTCGCCATGTCGTTCAAATTAGCAAACGCATAGCCGGCAATCTTACTTTCGCTTACGATTAGTTGCCCCGAACCATTATAAGCATGTAACAAAGTTCCTAGCCAAACAATCTTGTTTTGTCCGACCGGACGAACTTTGGTGTTCGTAAAGATACCGTTGCCGACTTCGTAAAAACGTTGTTGCGCGCCAGCACGATCATTCATAATTAAGGTCACAATCGCCAAATTTTGCAATTCTTTATCATCGCGGAAAACAGTATCGCCTAAACGATTCAAACTGGGAGTTACACCAACTTCGGGAGCGAACAAAACATCGGTCAAGGCTGTACATTTTTCAAACGCCGAAGTACCAATGCTGACCGTAGCATTAGGCAGATAAATACTGGACAGTTTATTATTACCCAAGAACGCACGGTCACCAATTGTTAATTGGCGCAAACTGGAATTATTATTATATTGAATATACTGTCCTTGGTGCAAGAAAGTTACGGTCGCATTAACCCCTTCAAACGCCGATATACCGATTTCACTGACCGCACCACCGATTAAAATTTCATCAATGTTGGCCAAACCATTAAACGAGTTTACCTTAGTGATAGGCACCATATAGCCATTATTATATTTAGCATATGGAATATAAATTTTAGTCGAATTAGCGTTAGAATTTTGGGAAACGCTGTATCCATCATTGGTCAAAGTATAACCTAAATTATCCGAAACTTTATCGTACAAAGCGTAATAGTTATACGCACCGTCAACCATAATGCCTTGCGCAACACTTGACGAACGCGTCTTATCGGGTAAAAGACGAGCATTAACGGCGACATTAGACCACAGTCGCATGGACAATTCGCTGCCGATGTCTTTAATGCCCCAACCGACAAACTGGTATTTCGTACCATATTTGGTAAAGGTTTGTTCTATACCGGGTAAATATAAAACGCTTAAATCAAAGTTTGGATCGGTATAAATTTCTTGCATAGTGTGCGTTATCCCCGCAGTATCTAATAAACCTTCTGGTTCAAATTCCAAATCATACGTCCCATCAAAATAATGGAAACGTACCGGATATGACTTCCACGATTCGTTGTGACTGGCGTCCAAAGTAATGGTATAACCATCACCCACCATTTTGTCGTTGACCCCTACTCGGTAAGTTTCACCAACACGGTAAAAGTTGTTATCACTGGTCCACCCCACGAAGTTGTACCATGGGCGATCAAAAATAAAGTTGTGCGGATTATCATTTTTAGGATCAAAAACCGTAAAAGTTTGACCGTAAGCATAAGATAAAACAACAGTTTTGTAATCGTCGCAGGTAAATTGCAAATGCTTGATATAACTTTGAATCATGGGTCCCCTGAAAGGGTTATTGCGGTCGACAAACCGTGGCATAGTCGCGGGCAGACCTATCAGTTGAGTTAAATCCACACCAACGTTTTCGGCAGTAATACTGTTAATCCGTCCCCAAGTAGTGTCTGCTAAAAAGCGTGCCGCCAAAGCGTACTTATTGATGCGATTGACTGTGTCGGCGAAGCGCAAATCATTGGCTGAATATTGTAAATTGGTGGTAGTAGCACTGGGCAAGACATACATCACGTGTTCTTTGGTGGTGCCATAATAAAGAATACCATCGGCCACAAAAGCGTAACTACCTTGCGAGGTATCAGCATCGCCAAAGCGAACGCGCGTTAAACGGTATTGCCACCCCGCAATGACCTCATCTGACACCGTCTCACTATTGAGAGGTAAAATAATTGTTTGTGCATAAGTGCTAAACAAAGCATTGGCGTCAATGGTCAAATTGTCCTTTGCTAGATCAATAGTAGTTAAACTGTTAACCGCAACTAGTGCGTAATTGGCAATGCGCTTGATACCGTAATTAGCGTCCGTTAACGCAGCACGCAATTCGGCAGTCGTTAATTGAGTGTGACTGGGAACACCAAGTAATACGCCATCATTATCCAGCAGCAGGCCTTGGTTGGTCGCCGTATAATTATACTTTTGCGTATGGTCTAAGTAATCAGAAAACTCTGTCGTGTCACGATTCCATAAACGGTATCCTTTTTTCACTAGGTACTTTTGAAAATTCGCCCCATAAATTGGGCTTCCCGTAATCGTCAAATTATCCCCCACGTAAAAATCGGTCACTTGGTCACACTTGATTGCCATGGGGGCTAAAACGATATCGCCGTTAGCGGATACCACAACGTGCACCTTTTGGTCACTATTAATAGTTAAGGTACCGGCCGGCACAGTATAATTGCCGTGCGGCAAAGCCACCACATCAACGTCGGTAATCACTTGGGGATTTTTTAACGCCGTTGGCGACAAGGAACGCACACGATAAACAGTGTTACCGATTTGTAAATTCTCGGTACCATGCCGTACATATTCGGCCTTAAAATTCAAACCGAAATCAACTGCCGGTAAAGCTTCGCCAGGGAACCACAGTTTGTTTTCCAAGTAATTTTTCATACTGGGCTTTACCCCCGCATCCACCGTAACGCTCCACCCCACGAAGTTACGCTCGCTGATCGTTACCAAATCCGCATCATCACGCACCGTTAAGCCCCACTCCACGAAGTCCGCGCCGTCACTGCCGACCGTAGTTCCACCCATCACCGACGCACTGCGGTCGTCACCTACAAACACTGGGCAAATCATTACGCGGTCTTGCGCCAGACCAGAATAAGCCAGTTGAACGAAATCTTGGGCGTATATGGCATACAACCGCAAGCGATATTTTTTGCCGGCAGTGCCAATTTTTTCGTCGTGTTGGTCACAATGAATGGCATAGAACAAAGCCCCGTTGGTTAAGTAATCTTCATCGTGATTCGCAATTTGTAGTCGCGGACGGTTGTTTCGCAAAACATCGTATACAACTTCTGGGTTACCACTTTTGTAGTCAGGTTCAAACGACCACCCCACGAAAGTACCCCAGTTATCGTTACTGGTGGGGATATTGGCTTGCCTGGCCGATAATAAGTCGATAGTGTCTTCGTAATGATAACCACTGCCATCATGGGTATCAGTAAGCAGTAGATTTTGTTCAAAATCGTAGTACTCAATGACGTAATCTTTTGCCTGCAAGCGCGTATAGACTCGTACCTGTTGATAACCCGCAGGAACCGTGGTTTGTGCGTTAATTTCACCACTGGCGGCAACCGTACCGTTGCGACGGATTATTTCGTAATCCCAACCCAAAAATTCACTACCGCGCATTTGCATTTCGCGCGAATTGGTTTTGTTAAATGGTGCGTAACTATAAAAGTACTGGTCGTCACCGGGTGTTAAAGTGGTCACCCAGTCGTCACTGGGGGTAATTAGTTCGGTATGGGTTTGGTTTTGGTTATCTTGGTAACGAAGATAATAACTAACCGCCAAAGTAATTTTTTCTTGTTCGGCATAAATTGACACGTCAACTGTGTCACCTCGGTCTATACAATCCAAAGCCAACAACGCCGTGGTATCAAGGTTTAATGTCGTATTCCCCGCCAGCACGGTGTCACCGACCCGCCAGCCCAAGAACTTGTAGTAAGTATTATCTTTCATCGTGATTAAGCGAATGGTATCACCTACTTGGTGTTCCAGATTATCGTTCAGTCGATCAGGTTGCCATTGCCCACGACTATCAATTCGGGTATAAAAGGTCACGGTCATTTTCTTTTTTTCCCATTGCGCATGCAAAGTTTGAATTTTGGTACCGACCGTTAAATCACTACCTGGTTCCCGTAAGGTGGTCTCATCATTAAGACACCAACCGACGAAGTTGTAACCGAAACGTACCGGTATATCGGGCACAATTTGCACCGTATTGCCATAAGCCCCTTTCATGTCCGAAAAGTCGGGTTCACCATCCCAATGTCCTCCGTCAAAATCAAAGTCGTACAGCAAGCGCGACATTCGCCAAACGGCTTCAAAATGCAAAGTTGTTTTTACGTCAGTATCCAGGTACGGAATGGTAAAACTTTCGCCGGCCACATAGATCCGGTCGGGGTCATCATCACCCTGCAAACGCCAACCGTAAAACAACCAGTCGTTTTTCAAATAGCGTTCCGCGTTCACAATGGTAAACTTGTTGCCGATCCGCCCCGTATACGGGATAGTAATGTCACCAGTTTGTAAATTGTAGTTCGGTAAAACAGTTAAGCCTGAACCGTAGTCGAACTCTAAACGGATATCACGATTGGCTTTACGATAATTAACGCGGAAATTGATGCCACGCGTAGCACTTAAAAAAAGTTCTTCACCGGCCACGGTGGTGTCCATCCCAACATTTAATTTTAAGTAGTCATTACCGAAATCGGCATGAACTGTGGCTAACTCGTGGTACTTGCCGTTACTGTCATAAAATGCATAACTGACAATGTCGGAACTTTTGTATAACCAAAAGGCCCGCTGTAGACGGTCGTAAACTATGGGGTTAGTTAAACTTAAAGTATCCAAGTTAGTTACCGACTCGATCGGTACACGCACATTGGAAGTAGACAACCCTGTATTTAATTGCATCGTATATTGACCTTGGGCACCGTCGTCATCATAGTTTACCGCTTGCACTTGAATCGTTGTTACCAATTCACTCACCTTGTCGGACCAGTTTATGTCATTACCAAAGTAGTACCATAACGGATCAACTTTTACCCTTGCACCGGCCACATAATCGGTAGTAGTTTGTAATAACAGTTCCCGTAATCCAGAAGTAGTATATTGATCACCAGCAAACTTACCGGCTTTAATTTCCCAATAGGCAAATTTACTAACACTATCTTTATCATCCGTTAAGTCCTGCGGGTTGGGCAAAGTAACACTATCATCGCCAACATTAAGAAATTCAGAGTACACTGCTACCTTAGGGTCACCGGGTAAATAATACGCCAAGCGTACTTGCCGGTATTGCAAAATGGCGTGGAAGGTAGTGCGATAATTCGGCGTATAGAATTTGTTTTCGTCGGTAATTACACTGGTTGTTGCCTTACCTTCAGCATCACGTTGCACCCAAGTCCACACACCGTTATCGTACAATAACTCGTTATCCGTGTTATCAACGTTACGGTAACGCCAGCCCAAAAATTTTTGGAAATTATTATGGGGGTCATAAAAGCGTTGGGCATCAAACTTTGTTAAATGCGGATTTTCAGGGTCATAGTCATCGGGCAAGCGCCAACGTTCGTTTAATTGCGCCGGTGTTATGCCAGTGTCTTGAGTTTCTAAAATATTGATTTGGTCGTACAGCACATTATTAACCATTAATACGCTATATTTTTCTACACCATCCCACACCGCATACAAGGTCGTTCCATCATTAACGTTTTGCAAATTATCAATCACGATGTCGCTATCCTTGGATAACGACCACCCCACAAAATAGGAACCCGGCTTTAAGGGAATTGGTAACTCAACATTGCTGCCTTTTTTTACCTGCATGGCCGCTAATTGCTGTGCGCCGTAGCCCGTTTCGAATTTAATCGTAATCATGGGGAATATGGACAACTGAATAATAGCGATAACAGCAAACAAGAACACAAAACCTGCCAGTATATATCTGGCAAGTCGCAAAGGTCGACTTACTTCTGCTTTAGTATCCCCCATAGTACTATGGTTAGTATACTTCACTTACCCCTTTTATAGCAAATAAAAATCAAACAATCGCCGACTGTCTTGGGCCATAATTTCCGCACTCTCACAAATCACCGTATCATCGGCATTGCGTCGTCTAATGGCTTGCATAATCTGCCGCAAATCAAAGCCGTACTGTTGATCCGCCAGCGTCAAATGGCAAATTTCACCTTTGGGGCCATACTTAATAAACGAGATGTGATAATGTACGTGAGCAAAAGGTTGCAATTGCTTAAAGACATAAGGAATGTCCAACTGTCCCTGTGCCAAGCAGTTCAAATGTCCAAAATCTACCGTTGGCATAATGTGCTGTGGGTCAACGGTGCACAATGCGCAAATTTCGTCAATATTGCCAATCTGGGCGTACTTTCCCATTGTTTCAATACATAGCCAGTAATCGTCAATACCATCAGCGGCTAATTGCTGTACCACTTTGGTTAAACTTTCCCGACAGTTCGCCAAAGCTTCGGGACGCGACATCGTCATTTGACTGCCCACATGCACTACCAAGCGGTTGCCTCCCATCAGGTGTAGTAGTTCAATACTACGCTTGATGTAGTGGTAATTTTTATCATAAGACCCCAAGTTAGCCAAATTGATGTAATATGGTGCGTGTACCGAAATTGTAATACCATACTTGGCGGCCTGTTCACCAATGATAGTCGCGGTTTTTTCGGTCATCCGAATTCCCCGTCCGAAACTGATTTCGTAAGCCGTCAATTCCATGTCGTGCAACCAATGCGGAGCATCGATACTGGACTGATTACCATCAGCGTAAAACTTTATATCATTACCTGCCGGCCCGAAACGCACCATCTTAAATTTCCTCCACCCTTTGCAAATCGCTTAACTGCACACAGTCTAGCAACTTCGCGTTACGGATGTCAAACTGTCCCACCCGCGTACGGATAATCACGCTGGCGGTAGCCACTGTGCCTAAACGGGCGGCCAGTAATTGTGCCAAACTGCGAACGTAAGTACCAACTTCGCACTCAATTTCAAAATAGTTACTGTTATCGGGTAAGGTGAATTTTTCGTTAATCGCCGCCAAATCACGTACGCACTCATCCGTCGGCAATAAGGTGAAACGATGTACTTGCACCGTTTTTTGCGGTGGTACAAAGACAACCCCGCGCCGTGCCAGATCATAAGCCCGTTCGCCATTGATGTGTACCGCACTATACTTGGGTACCGTAATAGTCACCGCACCGACTATTTCTGGCAACGCGGCGGTAATCTGTTCGGTAGTCGGGATAACGGAACTGGTATTAACAACTTGCCCCGTCGCATCCAAGGTATCAGTTTCCGTACCCCAAGTAATTAACGTCCGGTAAACTTTAATACCACCGTGCAAACGGTCGGCCAATTTGGTAGTCCGCCCACATAACAATACTAACACACCGCATGCCGCGGGATCCAAAGTTCCCAAGTGCCCAACTTTATTTAGTGATAATTTACGTTTTACAACCCCAACGGCTTGTAGTGAAGTGATTCCGCGCGGTTTACACAAATTGATAACGCCGTCCACGATTTACGCCAACACCTTACCGAATTCGTGTAATAAGATTTTTAACAACTGTTTGTGATTACCAACATAAGTAGCACCACTGGCGTTTTTGTGTCCACCACCGTTAATAGTACGGGCGATTGCCGACACATCAATGTTGCCCAAACTGCGCAATGAAACATTGTATTCACCCTTGGCTAATTCAGTAATAAAGATACTGCAAATTACACCGTTAACGTCCGTAGTGTATTTGAACAAGCCGTGTCGTGATTCATAGGTCAAATGCCACTTTTTAACTACTTTGTATGGTAATATCGAAATTGATAATTTACCGTTAAATTCAAATTGCATAGTTTTTAAGACATAAGAAATTACGGGGATTGATTTGCGATCGTATTCACGAAAGTTCTTAAAATTGATTAACTCAATATCAATTTTTTGCTTCATCAGTTTTTGAGCTACGTAATGCGTATATGTCGAAGTATTGGAAAATAGGAAGCAGCCCGTATCGCAGGTAATGCAAGTATACAATGCGACCGCCATGGCCGGCGTGATTTTTACTTTCATCAGTTCAAACATTTGGAAAATAATTTCGCCCGCACTGGCGTAATGCGGCATACTAACCAGTACGTCACATTTAATTTTAGGATTGATGTGATGGTCAATGACAATAATCTTATCCGCTTTGTTCAGCAGATGTTCCCATGCGCCCAAACGGCTGGCTTCACTTAAATCAACAATGATTAACAAATCATATCGGTCTTCAGCCTTAATCAAATTAAACTCGCGGGCTTTTGGCATATAGTAGAACTTCTCGGGAATGTCACCATCAGCGAACATGGACACCAATTTACCTTTGCCTTCCAACCACTCCGCCATCGTGATACAGCAACCAATACAATCACCGTCGGGATTGTGGTGTCCCACCACCGCTACAGTTTGGGCGGCATTAACCAGTTTCTTAATTTTTTCTACTTGCAATTCTAATTTCATTTTTGCTTACCTCCTGCAATCTGTGCCAAAAGTTCTTCGACACGGTCCATATTTTTTTGGCCTTCGTCCAGTATAAACACTAACTTTGGCATCCGTCGTAAATTAACTTTTTTCGCTACTTCGCTACGCAAAAAACCCGCCGCCTTTTGAAAGGCCACCAAATTCGCCGTGACAAACACATCACAGACACTGCCATCATCGCTTAATTCGGTGCGTAAGATAGTAGCACCCTGCAAAGCGGGATCACCGGCCTTGCCGAGCAGTACAGTAGTTATCGCGCGATAGATATCGGCGTTAACACGTTCCTTGGTAATGGTTTTCATTTTAGAATTTGTACTCCTTACCGTTATAGATAATTGGCAACTGCTTTTCACCAATAACATCCATAACGTCGCCCACCTTCAATTCGGGAGCGTCTTTTAATTTAATACCGCATTCGGCACCTTTCAATACTTCCTTTTGGTCGTCGGTCTTAATTTTCAAACTCTCAATTTTGTAACGACCAATTTCGTTCTTACCACGCCACAAGATTACCGTACCGTTACGGGTGACTTTACCTTCCAGCACGTAGCAACCCGCAATTTGGCCCACGGTTGAACTCTTAAAAATGGCACGAATTTCCACTCTACCGTAATGTTCAATTTCAAACTTGGGGGTAAACAAGCGCACCATCTGTTCGGTAACAAAATCAAATAATTGGTAAATAACATCAAAAGCGTAAATTTTAACTTTTAATTTATCCGCATTCTTTTCAATGGCGGAAGCCGTCTTGGTATTAAACGTAATCACCAACGCATTTGTCACCGATGCCAAATCTAAATCATTGTCGGTAACTGCACCAACACCACGGGTAATAACATTAACGTTAACTTCTTCGCTTTGAATGGCCACCAAAGCTTGTTCAATCGCTTCCAAACTACCAGAAACATCGGCTTTCAAAATAATGTTTAGTTGCTTTTTGTCGGTAACTTTCATCGCGGCAAACGGGTCAAAATCCGCCACTTTCTTACCACTGCCTGCCTTGACAATCTTTTCTTTGTTCTTGCGTTCGGCCACCACTTGCTTGGTTAATTTTTCATCTACCACGTAAACACTGTCGCCCGCATTTGGCACCGCGGCGAAGCCCATTACCTGCACGGGCATACTGGGCGTAGCCGATTTAATCGCCCGACCACGATCGTCCTTCATCGCCCGCACTTTACCGCTGGTCGTGCCAGCCAACAAAGTATCACCAATCTTCAAGGTACCATTTTGTACTAAAATCGTAACGATCGGCCCTTTGGTAGTGTCCAGTTTGCCTTCAATAATGACCCCACTGGCTTCCTTCGCGTAATTGGCACGATAATTATTGATGTCCGCCAACAATAAAATCATTTCCAGTAACTTATCGACACCTTCCCCAGTCGCCCCCGACACCGGAATAATCATCGTGGTACCACCCCACTCTTCGCCAATAATATTGTGTTCACTGAGTTGGGTACGCACCCGTTCCAAGTTAAATTCTTTTTTATCGCACTTGGTTACCGCAACAATCATTGGCAAATCTTGATTTTGGATATGTTGAATCGCTTCAACTGTTTGTGGCATTATACCATCATCGCCCGCCACAATCAAAACCGCAATGTCGGTAATTTTCGCACCCCGAGCCCGCATTTTATCAAACGCCGCATGTCCCGGAGTATCCATAAAGGTAATTCGACGACCGTTGGCAACTTCCACTTGGTAAGCCCCAATGTGTTGCGTAATACCACCACTTTCACCCGCTACAACATTGCTGTGACGAATACGGTCCAACAAGGTTGTCTTGCCATGATCGACGTGCCCCATAATGGTAACAACGGGTGGACGCGCCTGTAAGTTTTCTTCTTTATCATCCGTTTGGTGAATCGCCGACATTTTTTCTTCTGAAGTTTGTTTGCTACTGCGTTCTAATTTAATACCAAATTCGTCTGACACCAACTCGGCGGTATCAAAGTCAATCACATCATTAATCGTACACATTTGCCCCAAGACCATTAACTGCTTAATAATCTGGTTAACGGGCTTACCAATTTTTTCCGACAAAGTTTTAATCGTCAAGTCGTTGCCATCAATAATGACCACATTGGATTTTTCCACTTTCACTTTAGCGTCATTCTCTTTACTTTTTTTGGTACGGAAAATGCGGGTCAACATGCGTTCCTCAATTTCCTGTTCCTCAATAATACCACGCCGCAATAAAGTTCGTTTATCCATTGCTGAACGTTCTTCACCCGTATAAGTCTTACCTTTGCGTTTGTTATTATCAAAGTTATTGACCTTATTGGGCATAAACTTTTCGGTTGGACGTGGCAAAAATCCCACACCTTGCGGACGCGCAGTGCTCATTGGCGCACGGGGGCCAATCGGATGTTTAGCGCCGTACCCACCCGGCGTAGCCTGTCCCGGCGTCCAAGTACGACGGGTACTGTTCCCCGCAAAAGGCCGGTTAGGTCGCCCACTAAATGGCGGATGGTTATTCGCTCCACTAGGGTTGTGTTTACGTTGCATACTGGTATCTGGTTCACCGGGACGCCCAAAACGTCCCGACATTTTGGACGTAAATGGTTTTGGGGTTTCGGCTACCATAGGCTTTGCTTCTACCGGCTGCTTCATCGGTGCGGGTTGTTCCTTTCCGAAAATCTTGGCGTCTTTGGCAGCCATCTTGACTTCGGCTTGCAATTTTTCGGCTTCGCGTAATTTTCTTAAATCCTCGTATTTCTCTTGGTTAAGTTTCTGACGGGCGACTGCTGCTTGTTGCTTAGCGTCATCACTGGCTTTCTGACGCAAATCAACCAAGATTACTTCAATTTCGCTGCAAACATTACGACATTGTTCCCGCATACTTTCAATTTGCGGAACCAAGTCGCCAATACTTTTAATCGTGTCTAATACAGCCATAACTTTAAGTATATACTTTAATTCAATTATATGCAAGTTAAACTATAACTTACTTAACCACAGCACCGTTGTCGGGATTATCAGTTTTGTTGTTTTGTTGCCGACGGTGACTTTGACGACAAAAGGTAATCAATCCCATGATTAATTCTAACAATAATAACCCACCACCAACAGCGGTTAACATAACTCCCAGTACACTATACCCGTTTTCACACAACATTAAAATACCAAATACCAAGCACCCAACCATGACAATCGTCACCGCCGCGCTTAAAATGCGTAGCCACGCTTTTTGCCGTTTAGTTAAATGCTTATTCTCGTCAACAATGGTCTCTGCGAAAGCCACAAACACGTCAAAAAAAATTTCAAACAGAACTTCCGCGATAAATTCCATTTACTTTCCCGTATGACCAAAGGCACCGGCTCCACGGTCGGTCGTACTCAATTCGTCCACCACTTCAAAGTTAGCCTGCACGTAGGGCATAAAAACAATTTGGGCAATCCGGTCGCCATTTTGCACCACGCGCGATTGTACCCCGTGATTATGCAGTGGCACCATCACTTCTCCACGATAATCGGCATCAATGACACCAACCTTGTTCGCGGGTGCTAAATCCTGCTTGGTACTTAAACCACTGCGAGCATAAATTAACCCTACCAAACCATTGGGAATGGCGAAACTAATCCCCGTGGGAATAAGTTTAGTTTCGTTAGGAGTAATGGTTACCGGCTCCTTCAAAACCGCGCACAAATCTGCCCCCGCCGCCAACTGTGTCCCGTAGGTTGGAATCTTTGTTGCCAGAGATAACGGTTTAATTTTTATGTTTGTAGTACGAACCGACCTATATTCGGTTTGGCAAGTAGTGATTTTTTTCATCTTTTACTCCTTATCTGCCGTCCATAAAACAGTACGGCGTTGTTGTTGACTTTTCCAGACATCGATTACCCGTTGATTAGCCGAGCCTTTGTATTGCAACATGGGGTTGGCTTGCTCTTTTTGAAATTGACCATCAACCACCACGTCAACGTATTGCCAAACGCTTTTATCTGCCAAATCTTCATAAGCAAACCCAGTCCAAATCCACAAGTCTTTTTGCGGAAACCGAGCCTTGAAGGCCTTGGCTAATGTTTCCGTACCCGCAATGTTTTGCGGGTGTAGCGGTTCACCACCTAAAATTGATAAGCCACGTATGTAATCTCCCGCACAAAGTTTTAAGACCTTCTCAATCGTTTCGGCAGTGAATTCCTTCCCCCCGTTAAAATCATGGGTTTCGGGATTAAAGCAACCGGGGCAATGGAAACTGCACCCCTGCACAAAAATGGACACCCGCACCCCGGGGCCGTCGGCAATATCCATTTTCCGAATTTTGTTGTAACGCATCGGTTAGGCCTCGTCTTTGTTGTCCAAATGCAAGACGCGTTCTTTAATTTCTTGAGTACGGCCTTTGTTCCAGAAGTTGGTACCAATATAACCACAAGTACGACGAGCCACGTTTAACTTCGTATGATCACGGTTACCACAAACGGGACAGTACCATTCCAAATTATCATCAATCAAGATTTCTCCGGTATATCCGCATTGTTGGCAGTAGTCCGACTTGGTGTTAATTTCGGCGTACATGATATTATCGTAAATGAAGCGAATGACTTCCAATACCGCGTCCAAGTTATTGGTTAGATTGGGGGCTTCAATGTACGAAATCGCACCACCGGGACTTAAACGTTGGAATTCGCTTTCCAATTTCAATTTCGAAAACGCATCAATTTCTTCAAAGACTGGCACGTGGTAGGAATTCGTAATGTAATTACGATCGGTAATACCTTCAATAATACCAAAACGACGTTGCAAATTTTTGGCGAATTTATAGGTTGTGCTTTCAATCGGTGTACCGTAAACGCTGTAATCAATATTTTCTGCCGCTTTCCATTCCGCGCACTTATCATTCAAGCGTTGCAAGACCTTCAGGCCGAACTCCTTACCTACCCCGTTATCCGTATGGCTGTGATTAGTCATGCACTTAACGCATTCGTACAACCCCGCATAGCCCAACGAAATGGTCGAATAACCGCCGTGCAACAAATCGTGAATACTGGCGCCCTTCGGCAAACGAGCCAAAGCCCCGTGTTGCCACAGAATCGGCGCCACATCGCTGGTTACTCTGGCCAAGCGTTCGTGACGAATTTGCAAGGCTTGGTGACACAATTCCAAACGTTCGTCCAAAACTTTCCAGAACGCGTTAGTATCTTTGTTTGACGATAACGCCACATCCACCAAGTTAATGGTTACTACACCTTGGTTAAAACGACCGTAATATTTGGGTTTACCGTCTTTGTCAACGTAAGGAGTTAAGAAAGAACGACAACCCATACAAGGATAACATTGACCATTACCGTTCTTGTCAATCTTTAATTGCTTCATAATTTTTTCCGAAATGTAATCCGGCACCATGCGCTTTGCGGTACATTCGGCAGCAATCTTGGTCAGGTAGTAGTAGTCACTTTGTGGGTTCATATTACATTCTTCCAAGACGTATAACAGTTTCGGAAAAGCTGGGGTAATGTAAACTCCTTTCTCGTTTTTCATCCCCTTAATGCGTTGACGTAATACTTCCTCAATCACCATCGCTAATTCTTTTTTATACTCTTCGGTTTCCCCCAAATACATGCATACCGACAGAAACGGCGCTTGCCCGTTGGTCGTGGTCATGGAGTTAATTTGGTATTGGAAAGTTTGCACACCATCGGTGATTTCTTTCTTCAAATCCTGTTCGGCAAACAGTTGACATTGCTTTTCACTTAAACCGCGTTCACGATGACGTTTCAGGTAGTAATTATAACTGTCGCGTACAAATGGTGCCAAGTGAGTTAAGGTAATGGTGGCGCCGCCGTACTGACTGGACGACACCGCCGTAATCAGTTGAGTTGCAATCGTCATCGCAGTTAAAAAACGGTGCGGCTTTTCAATCATTACCCCGTTAATGTTGGTGCCGTTGTTCATCATATCTTCCAAATTGATTAAGTCACAGTTATGCAACGCGTTTTGTGCAAAGTAATCCGCATCGTGGAAATGGATAATTCCTTCATCATGAGCTTTAACAATCGGTTCGGGCAACAAGAAACGGCGGGTAATGTCGGTACTGGTGATTCCCGCGATATAATCACGTTGGGTAGTTACCACGCGGGCATTCTTATTAGAGTTTTCCGTGTTCCAATATTCGTTTTCACCGTCAATCAATTCCTTAATGGCCAAATCGGTGGTATTACTCTTGCGCACCAGTTCACGGGTGTAACGGTAAATAATGTATTTTTTCGCCAACTGATAATGGCCGAATTCCATCAGTTTTTGCTCGATAATATCTTGAATATCTTCGACCAAAAAGCGTTTTTTGTTTAAGCCTTCAATATAGGCCAAGATTTGCTTAATTTCCACAACCGTGGCTTTTTCGCGGCCACTCACCTCTTTATTGGCCTTTTGAATCGCCACCTTAATTTTGTTGGCGTCATAATCGACAATCGTACCGTTCCGTTTAACAATTTGCATATCGTTCCCCTTTCGTTTTTAATTTGTCTTACGACTTACTATCATAATGTAGCACATATTGTGTTTATGTCAACCGGAAAATAACTACATATTGTGCCTTTTTCTAAATAAACACCATAAGTGCCATAAGAGGTTAAAGCCCCACGGCCCCAAATACGTCGCCCGCAACAAAATTGCCTGCTTACGGGGTAAACTTTGCTGGCGTAGAACTGTCCGCCGGTGCGTTTTAACGTATTGCCACAAATCTTTACCCACCTGACGATTGGTTCTACACCGCCGCCCGTTTAACCATTGACGTAAATGGATCAATAATAACCACCGCTCACCTGCTTCCCGTAAAGTGGGGTAAGTTTGACCGGCTTGCGCAACAAACTGACGATGATAAGTAATATCGTCAGCCACCACCGCGGCAAAGTTATCCATAGCGTGCGAAGTAGATTGTTGTCTATAACAATAAAAATATTGCGGGGTTAAATCAACCGCTATTTGCGGGCACTGAGCTAATAATTGGTACATTACGGCTACGTCTTCACTGGTATGGCCAACAGGGAAAGTAATGCCTTTGAACAAAACCGTCCGGTACAACTTGGCATAAAGCGCAATAGTTAACGGATCATCCCCAATCATCATGGTTGCTAATACTTCCTGCGTAGTCAATAACCGTTGTCCGTGCTGGTCATGAGTATAAGATTTACCCCGTTCATCTAAACGGCGCAAACCGACCATAGCCATTGCGGTTTGATTAGTTAACAAAAGCGACAGTAACGTCGCTACATAAGTTGGGGCCACATAATCATCGGCGTCAACAAACGTCACGTACGGTTCCTTAACTTGCGCCAGTCCCGTGTTACGGGCGTCCGCTACTCCGGCGTGACTTTGGTGCGTTACCCTAACCCGTGGGTCACGCAGTGCATAGTCGTCGGCAATTTGACCACTGCTATCCGTCGAGCCATCATCAACCACCAGTACCGTTAAATTGGCGTAAGTTTGTGCCAAAATGCTGTTCAAGCAACGTGACAAAAACTCCGCCCCATTATACACGGGAATAATTACCGCTACGCGCGTCAAGTCGTTCATTGACACCTCCGTTTGCCTAAATGACGCAATTTATTTACCAACCGCCACGCGATGGTCATTCCGCGTCGTCCTAAATAAGTCGCCCGTAAAAACCGTTCGTGTTCGGGGATTAGGTGCCGTTTAAGCGCGTAGGCTCGGTGCTGCTTCAACCACCGCCACAAGGCACGTTGATAAGTCACCGCAATATCGCGCCTTGATAACACATTACGCCAACCGTTAAGGTAGCGTAAAGTCATCTGCCGTTCGCACTCGTCACGTAAGTCGGGATATGTCGCCATGATATAATCGGCCATGGCTTGGTAATAACGGTAATAGTCCAAATACGCAATAGTCATATGGGTCGTTACCGTAACCGAAGTCGATTGATAGCAATAATGATACAGTGGTAATGACACCGCAGCAATACGGTCACATTGCGCAACTAACTGGTACATGATGGCCAAATCTTCACTAATATGTCCAACAGGGAAACGCAACTCACGAAATAGGTCACGGTGGTATAATTTAGCGTAAGGGCCACTGGTGATAGGGTTATCACCACGAATTAGACAAGTCAACACCGCTTTGGCCGTCATCACCGTCGCCGGCATGGTGGCCCGCAATTCAACACTACCGTCAGCGTTATGGCGTTCGGTGCCGCAAACCGATAATTTAGTGCGATTGGCTTGTAAAGCGTCAAACATCGCCGCCAAGTAGTTTGCTTCTACGTAATCGTCAGCATCAATAAACGCGATGTACTCGGCAGTGTTTTGATCCAATCCTGCGTTACGTGCCGCCGCTGCCCCCGCATTGGTTTGGTGGATAACTTTGATGCGCGCATCGCGTTCAGCATAAGTAGCACAGATTTTACCGCTGCCATCAGTTGAACCGTCATCCACCAAAAGTAATTGCCAATCCGTAAATGTTTGCGCCAAAACACTGTCTAAACAACGCTTTAGATAAGGTGCTACATTGTACACTGGAATAATGACCCCTATTTTAGCCATCATTGTTTACTCCTACGGCGCTTACGCCAACGACGATAAATTTCTCGCAACCGACAATCCCACGTAAAGCCCAAGCGCCCAAAGTAAGTACGGCGCAAAATACGTTGTTGATCAATTGGTAAAATATGACGACGCAACACGGAACGCCGATTTTGTTTTAAGTACCGCCATAAACGCGTTTTCAAAACCGGATCAACATTTTTTATTACCGCCAAACATTGATAAGCCCATATTTTAAGATTCATTTCGCAACGATCAATATAATCACGGTCCGCCGGATACTTTTCCCGTGCGTAAGCAATTGCCCTTTCGTGAAAAAACCAAAAATCAGGAAGCGTCGCGATACGACTGGTACCATTGGTTAGCGAATCTGTGCGTAAACAATAATTATAGATTGGCAGTGCGTAAATTGCTACTTTGTCACATTGTTCCAACAACAAATGCATAATTGCCGCATCCTCGCACAAATGTCCCACAGGAAACTTGACCTGTTCAAAAAGGCTTGACTTATATAATTTTGAGTACGCGGAATCAGGTACTATGTTTCCCCCTGGCAACATTATCAGTAACGCCTCGCGTGGCGTCACCACAAATTTAGCACCGTCAGCGGTAGTTGTTATAGTTCCATCCAAATTGATTTTTTTTACGCCACACACTACTAATGGTACGCCCGTTTCTTGCATGGTGTTATGCATAAGCGATACGTAATCTTTATCAACGTAATCATCACTGTCAACGAAAGTAACGTACGGTGCGGTAGCATTGGCCAGACCGGCATTACGCGCCGCCGACAAACCGCCGTTAGTTTGGTGAATAACTTTGATGCGAGTGTCGTCATGGGCGTAAGCGTCGCACATGGCTCCGCTGTTGTCGGTTGAGCCGTCATCAACGAGAATTATTTCTAAATTAGTATAAATCTGTTCGCGAATACTGTTCACACAACGTTCTAAATATGGTGCTACATTGTAGACCGGCACAATTACCGCAATCAAATCGTTAACACTGGCAGACACGGTCACTCCTTCCCTTTAATTGTACCTTATTTGTTCTGTGCCGTCATCCAATTATTAAATTAGGTGTTATTTTCGTTTTTTAAGGTCAACTAAAATAATGGTAGTTACCCCAATAATTACGGACACACCCGCTATCCCTAAAAAGATCAGGCCGACCATATTAGCCGTCCCGTTAGTGGCTTGCTCGGTTTTAGGTTCGTCCGGTTCCGGTGTGATCGGTTCGGGTTCAACCGGTTGCACGCTGCTCTTTTCGCGGTAAGTTACTTTGCCGGTTGTCGCGTCGGTAAGAACGTCTACCTTCTCCGTGTCAACTTTAATTACTCGATCGATCACTGTTTGGTCAGTGACGGAAGTAGTACCATCGGTAATCGTTACCCCTTGGGTTAGCCAGCCCCCGTTGATGGTTATAGTGGCCGTTTCATAACACTCAACTGTACCCGCTATCATACCACGATTCACCGTAACACTACCCATACTTTGCACATAAGTACTGGTAGCCAAAGTACCGCCATTAACCACTACGCTGCCGGTATCCACTACTCCCAAATAAAAGGTTGATTGTTCACCCGAAATAACACCACCCTTAACCGCGCCATCCGCCATTTGATGTTCAGCGCTGGGGCGAGAATCGGTAATTTCTAATGCGCCAAAAATATATACTGTCGCATTTTCGTCGTTACAGGTAATGGCATAACCATGCAAATCTAATTGGGCGTACTGGCCTGCGTCCAAACTGAAATATAACCCATCTTGGGGATTGGCCACTACATCGCTTTGTAATCGCACAACCGCAATGTTATCGGCAGTAGTGGTTAAACTATTTACGTAAGCAAACGCCACCCGTAAATCAGAGTATGAACTTACCCTACCATCAAAACTCACGGTCACCACCGTTGACTCCGTTGCTCGACTGGGGATAATTATTCCCAAACAAGTTCCCGTAATAATCAGTGCCAAAGTAACCAGCCAACACGTTAGTGCTACCAACCTTTTTCCCCCACTTTTTACCATATTTGGTCACCCCTTTAACAGTTATTAACAATTTTAGCGATAATCACCACTAAAATAGTCTGGGGGGGGGGGGGGGGGGGGGGGGGGGGGGGGGGGGGGGGGGGGGGGGGGGGGGGGGGGGGGGGGGGGGGGGGGGGGGGGGGGGGGGGGGGGGGGGGGG
>CATLHJ010000009.1 GCA_949949035.1 uncultured Clostridia bacterium
CCCCCCCCCCCCCCCCCCCCCCCCCCCCCCCCCCCCCCCCCCCCCCGCCCCCCCCCCCCGCCCCCCCCCCCCGCGGGGGGGGGGGGGGGGGGTTACCCTACTGTTGGTAAACCTTACCTTAAAGGGGGGTGAAAACAAATGATGAAGAAATGGTTAAAATCTTTAACCGTAATCGCCGCCGTTGCGTTAGTGATTATCCCCTGTGTTCTGTTTAGTGCGTGCAACGACAAAACGACACCGGAAGCCCCCAAAGACCATACTCCTGCCGTAGGAGATGAATACGTATGTGTCGCCAAAATGGAATGGAACGCCGCCATTACGGACGAAATGGTCGCGGGAATGGGTGGTAAAGAAGCAATGGAAAAAATGATGATGGGTAGCCTTAATGGCAGCAAAATCGTAGTTACCAGCGATACCGAAGCCAAGATGATCTCGGCTAACCCCGAAGAACAAGGTGAAGGTAATGACGTAGTAGTTACCTATACCATTGCCGACGGCAAGGTTACCGTACGTATGGAAGGCGGTTTCCCCGATGGTTCGGAAACCTTAGTATTGACCATTAAGGACAATACTATGTTTGGCGAAATGGTTATTCCAGAACAAAAAGATGATGACGGAACAATCTTAATGCCTTCTATGGGTAAAATTGTGATGACCTATACGTTAAGTAAATAAGTCGCTTTTACCAAACAAAAACCCCGCCCAATCACGACGGGGTTTTTTTGGTGTTTATGGTTCGGGAATTGGTACGGGCAGGGGTGCTGGTTCGACCACTTTTTCGCGTAAGGTGTAACGGTTGGGGGTGGGGCTGTACGTGGCACGGCGTAAACGTTTACGCGACAAACGGCGGTGATTTTGGTAGGTTTCTAGGTAGGTGTCCACCGTGTGTCCGGCCGTCCCCTTGGTCAGTAACACCCGTTCGTAACGATCGGGGTGGGCTTGGTAGTCCTTAATGGTGGCAGTGGGTAAGTTGTCGTCCCATTCGTCTTTGGGCTCAATGGTTTTTACCACATCGGTATTTAATTGGTAGCGGATGTTGGCACCCTTGTCGCGCCCGTAAATGGTGACGCTGATTTGGTGGTCGTGGCAACGGGTGGCGAAGTAAACCGGTGCTCCGGTATTATTAACGAAGCGCAAGTCGGCAGCACTGCTGACCATGGCGTCGTGCCCCAACGGTACGTAGGAGGACGGCAAAGTGTGGTGGTGGCATTCGGTAATGTGCAGACCCGCTTGGGCAACCGCGTTAAACACGGTGGTGCTGACTTGGCAGACCCCGCCGCCGATGCCGTCCACGTATTCGCCGTTAACGATGATTTTGGCGGTTTGGTAACCACTGGCTGCGGTGCGTGCGCCCACCACTTGGTTAAAAGAAACTTCTTCGCCGGGGGCCACCGTTAGGCCGTCAAACTTGCCCAGTGCCAGTTGTAGGTTGGTTTCGCGGTTGGCGTTGTCGCGGTAGCGGGTACTGTAGGTGGCGCGGGTTTTGATGCCCGCGATAATTTGGGCGGGGGGTGTGGGTTGGACGGTGCGGTAGCCGACGGTTAATACGGGAAACTTGTTACCTTTTAAGGCGGTTAAAATGTCGTTGTACAGCCGGTCGCGGTCAATCACTTTTCCGGCTTGTTGGTTGGTGACGGTAAAGCGTTCGGCTGCGTGGGGGTGAAAGTTAACTTGTCCGTCAAAGGGCGCGACTTCGTAACGGGGTGCCAAGCGGTCGATAAACGCCACCACGTCGGGGAAGGTACCCGCAAAGGTGTCTTCTTCGCCCATTGCCAACGCCCGTGCAAACAGGTTCTTGCCGTGGGTTAGTTCCTGTTTGGCGTCGTAGTTATACCAACCACCCAGCAGGGCGGATTCGGTCATAACCACCTGTCCCGTACCGAAGTCCAAAGTCAGGGCACTGGTGGTAAACGCCGAAAACAGCGGGACAGCCGTAACCAAGCAAATCGTCACCAACAATAACGCGGTCAGCCTTTTACGTCGCATGCTTTTATTTTGTGTAAATACTTTACAAATATAAGAAAAGCCGTTATAATAGTGCCATAAGCGTGGGAGAAGTGTAGCAAAAGTTACGCTGTCGTTGGTACCACTTAAAAGGAAAAATAAAATATGGCAGACAAACCAATTAAAGCCGTTGTCAAATTGCAACTGGCTGCGGGTGCCGCAACACCGGCACCACCCGTGGGTACGGTCTTGGGACCACACGGTATCAACTTGCCGGGCTTCGTTAAACAATTTAACGACGCGACGGCGAAAGACAAGGGGTTAGTCATTCCCGTCGTCGTCACCATTTACGGCGACCGTTCGTTTGACTTCGTGTTAAAGACCCCGCCCGCCACCGTTTTGATTAAGCAAACCTTGGGCTTAACCAGTGGCAGCAAAAAACCGAACACGGAAAAAGTGGGCAAAATTACCAAGTCCCAAGTTCGTAAAATTGCGGAACAAAAAATGCCCGATTTGAACGTTAGTTCAATCGAAGCCGCCGACCGTTTAATTGCGGGTAGTGCGCGCAGCATGGGCGTGACCGTGGTGGAGGATTAAGCGATGAAACACAGTAAAAGTTACAACCAAGTTTTTGCCGAAGTAAAAAGCGTGCATCCACTGCCGATTGCCGAAGCGTTGGCGTTGGTGGAAAAAACGAAACGTGCCAAGTTTGACGAAACGATTGAATTACACCTTTGTTTAGGGGTGGATGGTAAACAAGCCGACCAACAAGTGCGGGGCACGGTGGTGTTACCGAACGGCACGGGTCGCAGCCAAAAGGTTTTGGTCTTGGCCAAAGGCGACAAAGCCACCGAAGCCGAAAAGGCGGGGGCGGATTTCGTCGGTGCGGAAGACATGATTGCCAAAATTAACGGTGGTTGGTTAGGTTTCGATGTGTGTATCACCACGCCCGACATGATGGGCATGGTGGGACGTATCGCGAAAATTTTGGGTCCCAAAGGGTTAATGCCGAACCCGAAGAGCGGTACCGTCACCATGGACGTCAAGAAAGCCGTTACCGAAGCCAAGGGCGGTAAAGTAGAATACCGTTTGGACAAAAACAACATCGTGCACTGTATCTTGGGCAAGATGTCGTTCGGCACCAAGAAGTTGCAAGAAAACTACCAAGTGTTAATGGACGCCATTATCAAAGCCAAGCCGGCGGCGGCGAAAGGTACGTACTTAAAGAGTATTACTGTTTGTTCGACCATGGGTTGCGGGGTGCCCGTTATGCATACTTTGTAAAGTAGGCATAACCCACGCGATAGCGTACTGGCGCACACTATGTCAGGCGCCAACCAAAGACAATAAAAATGACCGTGCAACCGCGGTCATTTTTTGTTGGGGGAATTTATAAGTAACGCATTAACTCGTTAAAGTTCTTTGCTTTGGTACGGCTTGCGGCTCGGCAAAGGCTGACCAGCCACTGAATGGCGATAATTAGCCACAACACGGGTCCCAAAAAGATCAAGAACAACAGAAAACTTAGGTTAGGAAACGACAAAATTAACAAGGGCAGTCCGATTTGTATTCCCAGGGTTAAAACCAAAAGCACAACTTGGCGAATGCCCGCACTGATGTCTCCTAAATAGAAATAATCACCACCGCACCAACCCAACAACAACGCCAATAACACCGTAACGGTCGGTTTACGCAGTTTGGTGCAGGCAATAATGGGATAGGCACTATCAGCGACGCTTTCTAATTTGGTTTTTAAGATTAGCGTTTGGGTATTGGGTATCATTTTTTCGCATTTGATGAATAATTCTTGAACTTTTGCTGATTCCATACGTTTATCATATAAGTAGATTTCTACTTTGTCAAGCATTAAAAGTAAATTTCTACTAATATTAAAATACGGAAACGATAGCAGCACGAATTTTTGAATTACGCAAAGAAAAACAACTCTCGCAAAGCAACTTGGCGAAAGCGGTGGGGGTGACGCAAAAGGCGATTGATTTTTGGGAAAAGGGCATTAACGAACCCAAAGCGTCTTACGTGGTCAGGCTCTGCCAATTTTTTCAAGTCAGTAGTGATTATTTACTGGGTTTGGTCGATTAAAAAAGTAGTGTGACTTACCGCGGGCGGAAATCTTCACCCGTAATCAAATAATCGATTGATACGTTAAAGTATTTGCTCATCGCCACCAGCAGGGACAACGATGGTTCGCGTTTGCCGTTTTCGTAGTAGGATAAACTTTCGCGGGAGATGTGTAAATCAATCGCGACTTTCTGTTGATTCCAATGGCGTTGTTGCCGTACCTGTTTCAAACCAATCATAATTTACCCTTGACATAAGTTTAATTATCGGTAATACTTATTTTGTAACAAATTGTTACACTATAACCAAAGATAAGGAGAATAGTATGTATTGTCATAATTGTGGGCAAGTGGTACGCGATGACTCGGTGGCTTGTGTTCATTGTGGTCAGCAGTTACGACCTGCCGTGATGCCGTCAGCCAACGCCGGTGCGACCGCAACCAATTTTCATGCTGCGGGGCAGAATCCCCAACCCGTAACCGACAAAGCCCAGTTGCCTAAATACCAAAAATCCAAAGTCGGGGTTGGCGTATTGATTGGCTTTTTGACGCTAATCGGTAACATTTTTACGTTGTTTGTAAATATGTGGGTCGGTTTAGGGTTAAGTTGTTTTTTCTTAATTGCTGGCATTATTGGTGGGGTCTTGAAATACCCAAAAGGTACAGTCGCCCGTAAGACTTACAAAAAGGGGTTTGGCATTACCGCGGGCATTTTCGTGACGCTTAACCTTTTAGCCGTGGTTGTGGTCCTCGTTATGCCGTTGATTGCCTGGATATTGATTGGCGGGAATTGAGATAGTAGAATCGTTACTTTCATTTAATCGACAAGAAAATACTTCGGTTGTATAATAATAGGTATTATGGGAACCAAGCTACTAACGATTAAAAGTGCGCACCTAAAACCAGGGTGTCGCGTGCTGTTGCGGGCGGACTTCAATGTGCCGGTGGACGCGACCGGTGCGATCAGCGATGACCGACGCATTGCCGACAGTTTAGTTACCATTAAGTATTGCTTGCAAAAGCAAGTGCGGTTAGTGATTTGCAGTCACTTCGGCCGACCGGAGGGTAAACGCGAACCACAATATTCTTTGCGTCCGGTGTACGACCGCTTGCAACGGCTGTTGCCCGCGGTGAAAATTTACTTTGCCAACGACTGCGTTGGGGAACAAGTAGAGCAGCAAGTACTCAATTTGCAGAATGGCGAAATTTTGTTGTTGGAAAATACCCGCTTTCACGCGGAAGAAACCGCCAATGACGCTGACTTTGCCCGGCAGTTAGCCAACTTGGGCGACGTCTTTGTCAATGACGCGTTTGGCGCGGCGCACCGCACGCACGCCAGTACCGTCGGGGTTACCGCTTATTTACCCAGTTATGCGGGTTTCCTTTTAGCACGTGAAGTTAAATATTTGTCGCATTTAATTAAAAAGCCGCAACGCCCCTTTACGGTGATTATGGGTGGCAAAAAGATTGCCGACAAGTTACCATTGGTGATGAAATTAGCGGACATTGCCGATTACTTGCTGGTTGGCGGGAAGTTGGCGGAAGAATGGCAACCACTTAACACTAACCACCACGCGCAGATTTTAGTGGCGGCCAACGCCGTTAACGATATTACGCCCGCGACGGTCGCCGAATGGGAGCCGATTATTAACCGCAGCAAAACGATTTTTTGGAATGGGCCACTGGGGCGTTTTGAAGACCCGCAATACGCGTTGGGCACGCAGGCGGTGGCTACGCTGTTAACGCACAGTGGGGCGCTGACCGTAGCGGGCGGTGGGGATACGGCCGCCGCGGTAAAGGGCTTCCAATTTGACCACGTGTCAACGGGGGGCGGGGCCGCGTTAGAGTTTATTCAAGGGGAAGTGTTGCCTGGTTTGGCCTGTTTACCAAGTAAGGGGGGAAAATAATGCGTCGTCCGGTCTTTTTTGCCTGTTGGAAAGCCAACAAAACGCGGGTGGAAGTATTGAAGTTTTTTGAAGCCGTCCACCAACGCGGTCTGGAACTTAAAAACAAAACCGAAGTAATTTTGGCGCCGTCGGTGGCGCATTTGGAACTGTCGTTGTTGAAAATGCCGAAACCGTTACAATTAGGTGCGCAAGACGTCAGCGAAGTGGCGAGCGGTGGCCGAATGGGCGAAGTTACCGCCAAGCAATTAAAAGAGTACGGGGTAAAATACTGTATCGTTGGGCATTGGGAAAAACGTTTGCGGGGCGAAACCGACGCCATTATTAACCAAAAAATTAAGTTACTGCAAGACTACGACATCACGCCCGTGTTGTGCGTGGGGGAAAACTGGCAAGAAAACCAAAGTAACTTGGCACCGGCCGTAATTAAACGGCAGGTGCAGGGGGCTTTGGCGGGGGTCGCCAACGTCGATAAGTTAGTGATTTGTTACCGCCCGTCGTGGATTAACGAACGTGGGATTATCCCGACGCCGGACTACGTGAACATTATGGCGCAACACATTCGTGAATGTTTGGTGGACCTAAAAGACAATCCGTTGGATGCCAGTCTACCGATTTTGTACGGCGGGCAAGTCACCCCCGCGAACGTCAAAGAATATATGAAACAACCCGAGTTGGATGGTATCTTCTTCATCGGGGCGGCCTTAAACATCGATACCTTTTACGGAGTAATCAATTATGACCAAAAGCAATAAGTTAAACCCAACAGTATTATGCGTCATGGACGGGCTGGGGTACAGTCCGCGAAAAGAAGGTAACGCACCCGTGGCGGCCGGTATGCCCCGCTTGACGGCGGCGTACCAACAGCACCCGTCGACCCTGATAAAAGCCAGCGGTCACGAGGTCGGTTTGGACAGCGCCAAAGACGCCGGCAACAGCGAAGTTGGCCACAACGCGATGGGTGCGGGGGTGACGATTAAGCAGGGTTTGGCGTTATTAAACGATGCGTTCGCGACGGGTAAAATTTTTACGTCACCCACGTGGCAAACCATTAGCACCTACCCCAAACTGAACATTATTATTTTGTTAAGTAACGGACGGGTTCACAGTAATATTGAACACCTGTTTAAGGTACTTGATCAATGTCAAAAGCAAGGCTTGCCGACCAGTGTGTTCGCCATTACCGACGGCCGTGACGTTAGTCCGCGTTCGGCGGCGGAGTTCATCGCCCAAGTGCCGAACATCGCGGTAATCGGCGGGCGTGGGCAGTTTTTCATGGACCGTTATCAAGCCCAAACCGAAATGTTAACCAAAGCCTTTGACGTGTGCGTGGCGGGCAAGGCACCGGTGGTTAAGGACTGGCGCGCGCAAATTAACGACTTCTACCAAAAGAACCCGACATTAAGTGACGAACAACTTCCGCCGTTCATTGTTAATCCGGACGGGCTAATTAAAAATGGGGAAGCGGTGTTACTGCTGAATTACCGTGGTGACCGTGCCGTAGAAACTGCCCGCCTGTTTGACCGTGGGGACTATTTAACACCGGCCCAATACGCGCAAATTAAGGACTGCTACTTCGCCGGTATTTTGCAATACGACGCAGAATTGGGTTTGCCGAAAAACTATTTGTGCGAACCACCCGTGATCAATAACACTTTGACGGGGTGGTTGTGTCAACACGGGGTACGCCAATACACGGTGACCGAAACGGTCAAGTTTGGCCACATGACCTACTTCTTTAACGGGAACAAGTCGGCACCGCTTGACCCGCAGTGGGAAACGTGGCGGGAAATCCCCAGTGACAAATTAAATAACCTGTACGATAAAGCCCCGAAAATGCAAGCCGAACCAATTACCGACGCGTTAATTGAACAGATTAAAAGCGGTCAGTTCGACTTCCTGAAATGCAATCTGCCGAACCCCGACATGGTCGGGCATACCGGGAACTTTGACGCGGTAGTCACCGCCTGTCGTACGGTCGACGACTGCGTCGGGCGTTTGTACGACGTATGCCGAGAACAAGGCGTTAACTTAATTATTACCGCCGACCACGGTAACGCGGAAGAGATGTTAGACGAGAAAGGCAAAGTTAAAACCGCGCACACCAATAATTTGGTACCGTGTGTAATTTGCCCGTTCGCTTCGCCCGACGTCAAGTTACGCGACGGTGAATTCGGGTTAACCAATCTGGCGGCCACCGTTTGCGACCTGCTGGGCCTGCCCGCCGACCCGCACTTCAACCAAAGTATGGTGGTTAAAAAATAATTGGTTATTTTACCGCTGAAAATTGTTCCGCTGCACTGGGAATAGTTTGGAACTCAAAGCGGTAGGCTTGCTTGACGTGCGGATATTTAACATGGTCGACGGGGCTAGTGAACATGGCATACGGACGAACGTAGCGTTGGCAGTCGCCGTACAAAGCACGGTAGAGTACCAACTTTTCACGGGTCTCCGAATGGGTGACCACGTCTTCCACTAAATATAAGTTACCTTTGAAGTGGCGGTAAATACCACCAATGACTAATTCCATAAAGTTATGATAACACGACTTACAATTTGTCCCAAGTAAATACTTGGGTTATGACGTGACCACTTTGACTGCCCCCCCAAATGGTTGTGTGACAACAACCAAAAACGTTAAGCGTTAATCGCGGACGTGATCTTGAACGTAAGCATTATTTTCGTCGGCGTACGGGTTGGTGATTTGGTAAGTGCCGTGTAAGTAGTAAGTATTGGCGTAAGTGGCAGTCAAGCGACGGCAATGAAATTGTTGGGGCACACCAGGACAGTGAAAGCGGTCGGTAAAATCGCTGAATCCCCATTTGCTCGACCAATTTTGTGGCGTATCTTCCAACAGGTAATGAAAGTCATGGGGCGAAAAATACAAAGCGATTTTCCAAGACTTGAAGTCGGTAATCGGTAGCACGGGGTCGCAGGCGGCAACTTCTAAACCGACTGCGGCAATAAAGTCCAACATTTTTTGCGCCCAAACCTGATTATTATCCCACGGTGAACGGGGAAAGTGTCCGTATTGCCCATAGGGCATAAAGTTATAATCATTAAATTGTTCGTTACGCAAATTGAAAATGTGCCCCAGACAGTTAACTTGTTGGTATGCGGGCAGGCCGTTGTCTAACTTGACGCGGTAGGACTGCCGTCCGCGCGCGGGGCGGTAACCATCGCGGAATACCTGTTGCAACTTGCGTAGCAAAGGTTCGTGCTCCCTTTGGTTTTCGTGACCCGTGTACCTTAAGCGATAATCCAAATGACTCATTGCGCTATTGTAGCACAGACGTTTCGCCAAAGTAAATAGCGGTGGCTAAGGTTGTCCGACCATTTTGCGCTCCGCATAGCCTAGGTAAGCAGGGGACTAAATCATAAAAAAGTACTTGACACGGGTGGAAGGGAAAGGAGTCCACTATGCTGGTGCTGAAGGAGGTTTTATGAAAAAAAGAATTTATAGTTCCGTACTGGCGGTGGCTTTAATTTTAATCAGTGTTGTTTGTTTAACCGCTTGTGGGGGTGACCAAGGCGTTAACTTGCACGGCAAAGTTTATACGCTGGGGGAGGAAGTAACTTGGTCTGCTTATAGCGGATCAGGCGATGATAAGCAAATTATTGCCGACCCCGTCGCTTATTTGACCGAGCACTGGGAGTCTGTAAAACAACAAGAATCTTTAGCCGAAAATATGACTCCAGCGCAATTTTATGCTCAAAAACAAGCCGCAATTTTAACTGATAAAAATAACATTTTATTAAAAGGTGGCGTAATAAAAATAGGTGCACCAAACAAAAAAAGTGAAAGTGTTTGGGAAAGTTCATTGGAACTTTTTGCAAAAAACGGCACAAAAATTACGGAAACCACAATCCAGTCTGATACTTTTAACAAAGATAGATACCGAGCATCTTTCATCTCGGCCGACTATGTAGGCTCAGAATTTAAACTGGTCAATTATAACAGTAAAGATGGCAGTATCAATGATATACTTGTGCGAATTCGTTTTACTAAGCCGGTTGTTGGATCGGAAAATGGCGAAGAAGTTGAACGTTATAGCTATGACAACAGAGTAGGTGGTACTATCCGCGTAGGCGAAGATATGTTTTTTTATATTGAAGTAAGCGTTAGTCTTAAAACCGTCGGCGCAATTTAATAGTGTTTTTCTCAACCGTCTTATTCGCACAAATGTTCATCTAGTCAACGCGTTAAAATAAAGGGTGTGACTTGTTGTTTGTTCAGATCATTTATTTTCTCTAAAACTTTTAGCCCCAGTTGCTTATGTTCAAGTCTTGTTAAGTGTTCACCATCTTCACCAACTTCTAAATCTAATCCTGACACAAACGAATAATTTTTTTGTCGAGCAAGTGCTGCATAATAACTATTTAATTCGATGCTTTTATTTTCAGCACCACGATAATACTTATAAGTTATTTTATTGTTTTCAATAATTCTTGCTGGGCTTATGATCAATATCTCTGCGGTTGTTGCATTTTTAATGGTGGTTAATAACCGATCAAGGTTGTTAGTTATATCCCTAGCAGAATCGTTGTATTCACTTTTACAATCATTTGTTCCCAACTGTACAATGATTAAAGCTAAATCTTGATATTCTTTCAGTTCGGCCCCAATGGAAATGGAGGCATTTCTCTTTGCCAACCATCTATTTTCGTGTGCAATACATCTGCCGCATAAGCCATTGACTGTTAACTTATTTTCTTGTTTTAAGGGGAACCACCAACAATCTTTTTCCTCATATTGCCTTGGCACTGCGTTTTGGGAGTAACCTTCTAGATTGGGAATGTATCCCCAAGTATTTGAATCGCCATAACAAAGTATATTCATAGCATTATTCCTTTTTTAGTTTAAACTATTAAAGCAAATTCCCAAACATTTAAATCTCCGCCAAAAGAGATCAATTGGAAACTAATGCTGGCTTTACTTACATAAATGTTCATATAGTCAACACTGTTATTTTAGAACAATCCATCCAGATCCATGACTTTTGGGTGGTTCAATTGGTTTAATTTGAGTTACGTCTTTTAACCAAATTAAAGTACAATACTTTTTATTTAAATAAGATTCCCAATTTTCAAAATAATCTGTGCAAATTTCTTTTCCGTATTTCTCTCGTATTTGATTCACTACTACTGGGGTTAGTATAAAGAATCTGACATCAGCTACTTGTGCTTTTGCTCTAACTTTATCACTCGTTTTTTTAATAAATATTGTATCCCCGACTTTTACTTTGTTATAAGGTGCAATTTTGTGCATAGACCATCTACTTTCAATGGTCTTTTCCCCACTTAAAACAAAATCATAAAATGGCTGTCTAAAAATTGCAATATGTTTTATGTTTTTATTATGGTATATTTTTTAGTTTAAAACAAATAAAAAATCACTTTTATCTCAAAGAGACAAAAGTGAAAGTAAACATGGCGGAGAGACAGGGATTTGAACCCTGGCCGCCTGTTACAGCGCTACTCCCTTAGCAGGGGAGCCCCTTAACCACTTGGGTACCTCTCCAAAAGATATTTTATTCTAGTCGTTAATTACGCCCTTGTCAAGTTATGTTAATGGGCAAAACTTAAAATTCGCCAAGTAGAAACAAGTAGCCGAACGGACCCGCGACGGCGGACACGGCCAAATAGGCTTCGCCCCGACGTTGGTCGGTGGGGAGGTGTTGGCGCATGGTGACGCCGCCTAAAAGGTCGGCGGTAATTTCCCACGGGCGGTCGTAATACGAGCGGTGGCTGGTTTCCCAATACGATGGTGCGCCAATCATCAGCAAGTAGGTTAGGGGGCCCAAGATAATTAACTGGCGGGTGTGCCCGTATTCGTGGCGTAAGGCGGTTTCGTCACTGTCGGGGTCCAACAATACCGCCCCGAACGATCCCGAGCGGGGCATACTGACTTTGTAAATCGCGACGCCACGGTAAAAGGTGATACTGTGAGCGGACAGGGCTTTGGTTACGTCAATATTAAACGGGTTATAATTGATGGCGGTTAGGTCGGCACGCAGTTGGTGGTTGAACAGGCTGCCGACGGTGACGCCCAAGTAACTGCCAACACTAACTACCGTTTGGGTCAGCATCCCGCCGATTGGACCGTGCACTAACAACAGTACTACCGCCAACCACAGCGCCCAGCGTTTAGGCTTGTTCATGGTTTTATTATAAACGGCTTTACCGGTGCTTGACAAATGATGAAAAGGACGTTATCTTTAAGCAGTAACTTATACCATACCATCAAATAGGTTACTGGAATAATGGTAACTCGTAGAGTTATCCAGTAAGTGACTACCCGTAAGGGTAGTCTTTTTCTATGGTGAAAAATGGTGGATTATGGTACAATGGGTTATGACCAAAGATTACCGTTTGGGGTTAGATATTGGGGTAGGCAGTGTCGGCTGGGCGGTTTTGGCGAACGATGTTGATGAACAACCTTGCCGGATCGTGGCGTTAGGGGTGCGTACCTTTGAAACTAACGAAGTGCAAAAAACTGGCGAAAGTACGGCCAAGGCACGACGCGAAGCCCGTGGACTTCGGCGTCGGACGCGCCGTCGTCAATTGCGCAAGGCACGGTTAGTCAAATTGTTAACTAAAACCTTGGCTATTGATTACGCCCATCTGTACGACGCTAAAACACCAGAAGACGTTTATGCTTTGCGTGCTCGCGGCTTGGACGAACGGTTAAGTAACGAGCAACTCGCCAAAGTAATTTTGCATTTATCCAAGCGGCGTGGTTTTCAAAGTAGTCGTCAAGGGGCGAAAGCGGGTAATGATGGTGCCTTGTTAAAGGCGTTGCAAGCCAATACCGATTTTTTGGCGGTGCACGGTTACCGGACAGTTGGGGAAGCGCTATACCGCGATGAACGTTATCGTCAAAGCAACTGTGGCCGTGAAATTTATAGCATCCGTAATCATGGCGGTGATTATCGCAACTGTTTTCAACGGCAGGAGTTATTACAGGAATTACATCTGTTGTTAACGCAACAACAAAAGTTAGGTAATGCTGCCCTTACTGCTGATTTTATTACCCAAGTTAGCACTTTATTCAGTGAGCAACGTACTTTTGATGAAGGGCCCGGCGCCCCCAGTCCGTACCATTGTGACCAATTTCCCGTGGGGAAATGTACTTTTATCCCGACGGAACAACGGGCGCCCAAGGCTAGTTATACGTTTGAATTATTTCGGGCGTGGGACAAAATTACTAAATTACGCGTTAACGATCAGCCTTAACCTTGGCACAACAACAGCAAATTGCGGACTATGCGTTAGAAAAAGAAAAAGTGACTTTTACCCAAATCCGTAATTTATTAGCGTTAACCGACGACCAGCAGTTTAATTTGTGTCGTTACGAGCGCGTGAAAAAAGGTAAAAAAGGCGAAACGCCAACGACCTTGGCCATACCCGAAATGTTAACTACGGCGGAGAAAACCGCCTTCATTGAAATGAAAAACAGTTACACCATCCGCCAAGCGTTGGGTTACAACGCTTCCGGTAGTCACGCAGCAATGTTAGACGCCGTGGCTTTGTGTTTGTCGCTTTGTAAAAGTGACGCCCGCATTACGGCCTATATTGCCGACGACCCATTATTAAGTACCTTAACGACCGTGCAAATTGACGCGCTTAAAGGCCTAAATTTTGACCGGTTTGGGCATTTATCTATTAAGGCCATGCAACGCATTATCCCGTACTTGACGTCCGGTAAGCGTTATGACGAAGCGTGCCAATTAGCGGGGTTCGGCACTGAAGTGGTTAGTGGGAAAACTAAATATTTGTCGGGTGCACCCGTGAATGATGTGTTGGGCAACATTACTTCGCCCGTGGTTAAGCGAGCCGTCAACCAAACGGTGCGGGTAATTAACGCGTTAGTTAAACGCTATGGTTCGCCGCAATCTGTAGCAATCGAATTGGGACGAGAATTGGCGCGTAATTTTCAGGAACGTAATAGATTGGCAAAACAACAAGCCGAAAACGCCGTCAAAAACCAAACCGTGGTCGAACTGCTGCAAAAAGAACACGGGGTCTTGCAACCGCGTGGGGTGGATATCTTAAAATTCAAACTGTACGAAGAACAGGGCGGTAAATGTCTGTATAGCGGTCAACCGTTAACTTTGCATCGCGTTTTGCACGAACCCAATTATACGCAAATAGATCACATTTTGCCGTTCAGTCGCAGTATGGACGATAGTTACCAAAATAAGGCGTTAGTATTGGCCAGTGAAAACCAAAACAAAGGCAACCGTACGCCATACGAATATTTTGGTGCGGACGCTGCGCGTTGGGCAGCGTTTACGGTACGGGTTAACTTGTTAAATAACCAGAAAAAGCAAAGTTATTTGTTGAAAACAAATTTCGGGGATGAGCAGTCAAAAGAGTTCATTACCCGCAATTTAACCGATACGCAGTATTTGTCGCGGGTCATACTCAATTTGTGCCAGCAACATTTACAACTGGTACCCAGTAAATGGCATAAGGCCAAAGCCCAAGTGCGCAGCGTTAACGGGCGGGCGACCGATTATTTACGTAAATGTTGGGGACTAACTAAAATCCGCGAAGACGGGGACATGCATCACGCGGTGGACGCGGCGGTGATTGCGACCATTACGGCGCAAAGTGTTAACCGAATTGCGAACTTTAACCAATTACAAGAAAAGTTTTACCGTAAGGGTGATTTATTCGTTAATGCGTTGACGCGGCAGGTAATGACTGCCGACGAAAAGGCCGCTTATGAACAACAGCAGGTTGATTTATTGGCTGAACGTTTGCCGTTGCCGTACCCGACTTTCCGCGAAGAATTAAAAAACCGCAGTACGGTTAAGTACGACCGCGATGACTTTACGCCCGACGAAAAAACGGCCTTACGGGAACTGGGTTATACGGAAGACGAACTGGCAACCGCTCGTCCCGTGTTTATCAGCCGCATGAAAAACGTAAAAACCACGGGCGCGATTCACCAAGAAACTTTAATGAGTACGCGGGAATACGCAAAACGTCCTTATTTAATTAAAACGGTTAAAATCACCGATAAAAGCATAAAATTGTCTGATCAACCCGAATCTAACCTGTTGAAAGACGACCCGTGCCCCAGTTGCAGTATTGTTAATTATTATAACCCCGAAAGCGACCGCCGGTTGTATTTGGCACTGAAAAAACATCTGTTGTTAAATAACAACAAAATTACCGAAAATGTGGTGTTCCATAAACCGCGTCGCGACGGCACCGACGGCCCAGTGGTGAAAACGGTTAAGATTTACGTAAAAAATAACAAGGCCGTGATTTTGCCGAACGGGGCGGCGGCCAATGCCGGCATGTACCGTGTCGACGTGTTTACTAAACAGGGCAAGTATTATCTGTGTCCAGTCTATTATGCGGACGTGTATGCGCACCGGTTGCCTAACCAAGTAATTGAAATTGGTAAAGATTGGACAACCATCGATGACAGTTTTACCTTTAAGTTTAGTTTGTACCAAAACGATTTAATCCGCGTTAAGAGTAAAAACGAGATTATTCTCAATAAAGAACAGCAAAACGAAAAATCAAAAAAACCACAAACGATTACGGGTAAGGATTTTTTACTGTATTACAATAATACTGGCATCAACGGCGCAAAATTTGGTGTCAAAACCCATGATCGTTGTTATGGGCAAAAAAGTTTAGGCGTTAAAACCTTGTTGTCGATTGAAAAATGTTACGTTGATTTATTGGGTAAAGTGTACGCTGCACCGCCGGAAAAGAGGCGAGAAATCTGATGGGGTACATCAATATCTTTGCCAGTAGCAAAGCCCACGTGGCAGTGAAAAACGAGCAACTGGTTTTGACTAATGACCAAAAACAAATGGATTACCCGCTAACCGATATCAGCAGTGTAATGTTGGAAAATCGGGAAACCACTATTTCGACTTACGCGTTGTCGGAACTGGCGGCACACAATATTTTGGTCTTTATCTGTGACCAAGCCCACTTACCCAACGGGGTGTTATTGCCGTTTAACAGTTACTACCAAGCCTTGACCCAATATCATTGGCAAATTGCAATGCCCAAACCCTTACAAAAACAACTGTGGCAAAGTATCGTTAAAAATAAAATTGCGAACCAAAACCAAGTGCTGAACTTATGTGGCGGTCACGACGAATTAAAACCGTTAATTGGGGCAGTGTTAAGCGACGATGCTACCAACGTAGAAGCCAAAGCCAGCCTGTTGTACTTTAAGGCGTTATTTGGCCCCCAATTTATCCGTCGTGACGACAATGTGCTTAACGCCTGTCTTAATTACGGCTACGCTATTATCCGCGGTTTTGTGGCCCGCAGTATTACCGCCCACGGCTTATTACCATTTTTGGGTATTCATCACGCTAATCAATTAAACAACTTTAATTTGGCCGACGATTTAATGGAAGTGTTCCGTCCCGTAGTCGATTTGTTGGTTAAGCAAGAATTGGGTAACGTAACGGAATTGACGACTACGGTTAAGGCGCAACTTTACAATTTAATGAACGTCGAAGTTGGGGTTGAACGCGGTAAGTATGCGCTGGACTACGCCATTGAATTGCTGGTGCAAAATTTTATTAAAAGTGCGAAAGAAAAAAGTAATTGCTTATCGTCAATTACCATTTTCGGGTTAGGAACCCACCGGTATGAGTAGTTATATGCGGCTGTTAATTTTCTTTGATTTACCGGTAAAAACGAAAAAAGAGCGGCGTGAAGCCACTCAATTTCGCAATTTTTTAATAAAAGACGGTTTCTACATGGTGCAGTTTAGTTTATACGGTCGGGTTTGTAACACCATTGAAGCGGCACAATTACACGAAGAACGGGCGATTTTACATTTGCCAACGGTCGGTTCGGTGCGTTCTTTGCTTGTAACCGAGAAGCAATACGCCAGTATGCGGGTTTTAGTGGGCTTGCCCCATAAAAAAGAAGCGCCGGTTAAAGCGGCGCAACTTTCGTTTTTCTAGTAACCTATTATACCATACCATCAAATAATAGGGAACTAGAACGCTTACGCCATCATGCACAGCGGTCAAGTTATTATACCATACCATCAAATAATAGGGAACTAGAACGTCCTAATGGCTTTATTTGGCGAATTATACATTATACCATACCATCAAATAATAGGGAACTAGAACCCGCACTGGCGGTTGCCAACGGGGTTTTGTATTATACCATACCATCAAATAACCGGAGCATTACCGAAGTCACGTTCAACCAATAGACCGAGTGACAAAAGTTAGTTACCAATGTATATTGCAATATGGATTTTTATTCTTATCTAATTGAGCAAGCCAAAAAAGACGGCGTGCAAAAATTGGTCGCGGGCGGAATAGTGTTAAACGACCAACGTGCTATATTGGTAATGACGCGTAAACTGGATGATTTTTTGGGTGGCATTGACGAGTTACCCAGTGGGCATTTAGAAAATGACGAAACGATTGCGCAAGCCTTACAACGGGAAATCAAGGAAGAAACGGGGCTGGATATTTTACGTATTGAAAGTTATCTTAATTATTTTGATTACTTTTCGCAAAGTGGTAAAAAGACGCGGCAGTTCAATTTTGTGATTATCCCAACCGCTTGCTCACGCGTTGTTTTAACCGAGCATACTGCCTATCGATGGCAAACGGCCGAACAAGCGGTGGCTAATCCCAAAATTACCGACGAAGTTAAAAGTTGTATCCGTATTTTTCAGGCTAACGAAAATTATAAAAAGATTTGACTGCGGTCGGTGTTGTTAAAACTGGGCGATTATCTTTGCGGGGTGCGGTCAATAATTGGGGCAGGAGGAAAGTATGGACTTTCAAAAATCACGCACCAAAGCCAATCTGGCGCGCGCTTACGCTGGCGAATGCCAAGACGGCGCGTTTTACCAATTTATTATTAAGGATTGTCAACAGGATTATAAGTTTTTAAGCACCCTGTTAAAAGGCATTGCTAAAAACGAAATGGCGCACGCGGGTATGTATTACAAAACCATTGTCAAGTTAGCGAAAAACAAAGCCACTAACATTGATATTTGTGCGGGGTACAGTTTCGCGCCGTACCAATTCCCGCAAAGTTTGACCGCCGCCTTGGACGTGGAACGCCAAGAAGCATTGAGTATCTATCCCGAATTTGCGCGTATCGCCCGCGAAGAAGGTTTTCCCGAAGCGGCGGACGTGTTTGAAACGGTCAGTCATGACGAGCAACACCACATAACCTTGTTAACCCAAATCACCGAGCGATTGGCCAAACATACCTTATACAAAAGCGATACGGACACCTTTTGGTTGTGTTCAAATTGCGCGCACCACGCGTATTTACCAGAAGCGTGGCAAACTTGCCCCAGTTGTGGTTTTCCGCAAGGTTACGTCGAATTCAGTTTGGTCGAAGTTTTACCCAACGCGGAAAAAGCCGAACTGCACAAAAAGTACGGTGATGGCACCCAACACAGCAAGCCGGCCAAAGGTAGTGCGGTTAAACCCCAAAAACCAGCCTAACGATAAACGGTTGGCGTCAGGGGGACGGGTGTGTTACTTTATGGTAGTATGCAATTGGTGAAAACCGAAACCCCCGTCACGCCGACCGCGGTACCGTTTAAGCAAAAATCTGTCCGCGGGAAACTGTGGGCACTTTTGCCGTGGGCGGTGTTGGGCGCGGCTTGTATTTTACTGGTGGTCGGTTTATGCGTGCATTACGCCGACGGTTTGGATGACGACATGGCCAGCGAATTGGTCTTGGCCAAAATGTTGGCGGAAGGTAAGGGCTTTATTTTAACTAACCAATGGTTTTATTCGACCGAAATCCGCTTTTTGAATACCCAGTTAATTTTTGTGCCTTTGTTTTGGTTGTTCAAAAGTTGGGCGGTGGTGCGGATTATTGGTACCATTATCTTAAACGCCATTTTATTAGGCACCTTTTACTTCTTATTGGCTTCGTTACGGAAACGGTCACTGTTTCCGTGGCTGGCGACCTTGTTACTGTTGCCGGTTTCCTATCGTCAAACGATGTTAATCACCTTCGCCGAATATTATCTTCCGCCCGTGGCGTTGGCGTGCACCGTGTTAGGACTGTCGTTCAGCACGTTACGGGACGGGGTTAGCAAGCGCCGTTACTGGTTGCTAGTCGGGGGGGGGGGCATCCTGTCTCTGCTGTCAGGGATTAACGGTTTCCGTACCATAATTTTGTTAAATGTGCCATTGTTGGTGGCGGCGGTGATTACTTGGTTAATCAACCGGCACACCGCGCGCAAGGCGACCGCGGTTAAGACCTTGGTGTACAGTAGTGTGGCTTTAGGGTGCGCGTTAGTGGGCTTACTAATTAACGCTACCGTATTGCAAAGTTGTTTTGCGTTCCGTAACTTCGCTGCTGACCTCAACTGGCGTAATTGGTCGTTGACCAGATTGTGGGACGCGTTAATGGCGTTAGTAACTACGCTAGGGTGGCACGAAGGCGCGATTTTTGGCGTTGCTACCTTGGGTAATGTGGTCACGGTGCTGATTTTAGTTTTGTTAATCGTCGCCGTGGTGGACATTTTACGCCACCGTGAACGGTACGCCGATGGGGTGGTAACTTTAACGTGGTTTATGGTTAGTGGGGTGGTGGTGTTTATGGGTATTTATTTAACCACTACTATGCCTTGCGATATGCGCTTTGCGTTACCGGTGACGGTCTTTTTCCTGCCAGTAAGCGCGTTCTATTTAAGTGCTAACTGGCAGTATCGGATAGTCGTTGGCCAGTGGCAACGGTACGTCAAGCCTAGTTTAGCGGTGGTAGCGGTAACTTTGGTGCTGTTTAATGGCCTACTGCTATCCAGTCAATTTTATTTTGCCAACGCTTATCCGTACCATAACGCCACGGAGAATACTTCCTTGCGCACCATCGGGCAACAACTGTTGGACGCGGGGGTTAATCAGGGCTATTATTTAGGCGCCACCGAAAATCGGGCGGGCGGGAACACCTTAACCGAAATGACCAACGGGGCGCTTGAAGTTTGGCACTTGACCGATGACGCCAGCAGTTTGGCTGATATTTACCCGTGGTTGCAACCGACCGCCCACGCACGCACCCACCCCACCGGTGCGGTGTTTGTCGTCATTGGCCACGATCACCGGACGGCCCCCTTGGCGCAAAAGTTGTATGGCGTGCAGGCTGGCGACTATAGTGACAACAATTTTACCGTTTGGATCTACGACAATTATGACACCTTGGCGGCGGTAGTTAACAGGGTTGACGCGGTGGCAGAAGTCTGTTTATAATGATTAGCAAATGAAGATTAGGCAACAACGACAACCGTGGTGGTCAAAGTATTATGGTTATTGGTGGCTCGCCGGCGTTTGGTTGGTGGCGGTGGTTTGTTTTTGGCAACTGGGCAGTGTGCCAGTTAACAAGTGGGACGAAGCCCGGCACGGCGTGAATGCCTACGAAATGTTACAACGAGGTGACTATGTTGCTAACTACTATAATGGCCAACTAGATTATTATAACTTGAAACCGCCGTTGTCGTACTACTTGGTGATGCTCGGGTATCAAATCTTTGGTTACAACGCGTGGGGGCTACGTTGTTTGTCGGCCTTGTGTGGCGTGTTGTTGGCGGTTTTATTGTCGGTTTACCTTGGTAAAAAATACAACCGCTTGGCCAGTTTATTAGTCTTCCCGTTGTTGGCGGGCTGTTATCTGTACTTGGCTGTGCACTGTTTCCGCAGTGGCGACCCCGACGCGTTGTTTATGTTGCTGTGGGGTATTGCTTACGTAACGTTATTGTTAAGCAGTGACAACCGTAACTGGTTGCACTTAACGGGATTGGCGGTGGCGTTGGCGTTTTTAACCAAAAGTTATCACGCGTTAATTTTGTTACCGATTATCTTTCTGTACCTGTTGTTCACCGGTGGCTTTCGTAAAATCAAGTGGTGGCAGTACTTGACGGTGCTGGCGGTAACTGTCGCGCCCGTGGCACTTTGGGCCGGTGCCCGTTACGCGGTAGATGGTACTAAATTTTTCCACGACATGCTGTACGTGGACGTATTGGACCGCTCGACGACGGTGATGGAAGAACACGTAGGCTTCCCGTTCTTTTATTTGTTGCTGACGATGGCGAACGTGGTTAACGTTATCGCGATGGTATTACTGTTGTTAAATTTAATTAAAAAGTTCCGTCGGCGCGAAGCGTGGGATAATTTGGACAAAGCCACCTTAATCGCGTGGTTTTGCGTGTGGTTGTTGTACGCGGTGCCCCGTTCCAAATTGCTGTGGTACATTTATCCCGCAGGCATTCCGTTACTGATTTACGCGGCCGTCCGACTCAGCCAAGGTTTGCCCGCCGTTAATTGGCACCGAGCGTGGAAGATCGTGTGTTTGGTCGTGCTGGGGGGCAGTGTCTTGGCCAGTTTAATTTACGTTAACGTTCCGTACCACCGTAACGAGTTACAAGACGTGATTAACACCATGCCCGTGACCGCGGGGGCGACCTACTATTACCAAGACGGGAATGCGGACCAACTGGACCAAGCGTCGTTATTGGTTTTTGAATGGCGCACGGGGGAACGGGTCGCCAAGGGCGGGGTGGCCGAATTTCAGCAGGCCGAGCAGGCGTACTTGTTAGTGCGGAAAGGTACGGACTGGGCACCTGACTTCGCTACGAAAATGGTCGTCGACAGTACTAATTACGTGGTATACTACCGTGGTAACCAATGATGATTAAGCAGTTCTTTATTCAACATCCGCGCTTGGCGGAAATTATCCGTTTCTTGATCATTGGGGGCGGGGCGACGTTATTGGATATGTTGGCGATGGGGGTGGTGCTGTACGCGTGGCAACCGGCACTGTATCCGTATTTTTACCAAGTGTTTTATGGTGGTGGGGCACCTTGTACCGCGGCGACCGTGGTCGGTACGGGCGTCGGCTTTACCACTGGCTTAATTTTCAATTACGTATTTTCCATTTTATTCGTGTTTCACGAAGCGGGACGCTCCCGTTCGGTTAAAGGTTTCTTGCTGTTTGCGGTGCTGTCGTTGATTGGTCTGGGGATTCACCTGTTAGGCATGTACCTCGGTTATAATTGCTTGCACATCAACGAATGGTTGGTTAAAATAGTGTTAACGATCGTGGTTTTGGTCTATAACTATGTCACCCGCAAAGTGTTAGTGTTTAATTCACCAAAGACCAAGGAAGGAGTTGCCGATGAAAAATAACGTCTTGTATTTGGTGGTGCCGTGTTATAACGAAGCCGCCGTGTTACCGGAAACCAGTAAAGCGTTGCTGGCCAAAATGCAAGCCTTAATTACCGCGGAACGGATTAGTCCCGCCAGTCGAATCCTGTTCGTTGATGACGGCAGCCAAGACGCCACGTGGTCTTTGATTGAACAGTACCATCAGGCCAACGAACTGTGTGTCGGCGTGAAATTAAGCCGTAACCGTGGCCACCAAAACGCGTTGTTGGCGGGCTTGACCACGGCGTATCAATACGCGGACGTAACCATTTCGTTGGACGCCGATTTACAAGACGACATTGATGCGATTGACCGCATGTTAGACGCGTACGCGCAGGGGGCCCAAATTGTTTACGGCGTACGCTCAAATCGTAAAAAAGACCATTTTTTGAAACGCTTTACCGCACAAAGTTTTTACAAGTTAATGGCGAAAATGGGCGTCGAAACTGTTTATAACCACGCGGATTACCGCCTGATGAGCAAGACTGCGGTGGCGGCGTTGTTAAAGTATGACGAAAGTAATTTGTTTTTGCGGGGCTTGATTCCACAATTAGGTTTTCCGTCCGCGACCGTGGAATACGAACGTAAACGTCGTACGGCCGGTGAAAGTAAGTATTCGGTAACCAAGATGTTCGGTCTGGCCTTGGACGGTATTACTTCGTTTAGTATTCAGCCGTTACTGTCCGTCTTTTGGGTAGGTGTATTGTGCGGTGTGCTGGGCTTGGCCGCGTTGGTAACGACCTTGGTGTTACATCTGGTCATTGGTTTGGGCAGTTTGTGGGTGTTGTTGTCCGCGCTGGCTTGGGCGGTTGGCATCATCTTGACGGCGTTAGGGTTGTTAGGTATTTATCTCGGTAAAGTTTATGGGGAAACCAAACACCGTCCGCACTTTATTATTGAAAAAGAATTGGTTAGTCCCGCAAAATAAGGTATGCTACCGACAGTGGCGACCTTTGACAAAAAAAAGTCTCTATTAAACGTCAGTAGTGCGGTTGTTGCCAAAATTTTGTTACTGGGCATGTCCTTTGGGGTGCGCCGGTGCCTAATCGTTTACGGCAGCGCCGAGTTAGGCGGCTTGGCGGCTTTATTCGGCGACATTATCGGTTTATTGGGGATCGTCGAGTGCGGGATTGGCAGCGTTATTTTGTTCCACCTGTACCAACCCCTGGTTGAAGGCGACGACACGCAAGTAGCCGCGTTATATAACCTGTGTCGTAAGGTCTACCGGATTATTGCCCTGGTGGTGCTGGGGCTAGGCTTGTTGGCCATGCCGTTATTGCCGCTAATGGTTAAAGCGGCGGGTGATTATCCGGTTGACGTTAATTTATACGTAAACTTTGGGTTATTTTTGGTGACGTCTTGTATCGGTTATTTGTTCCGCGCTCCCGCCGTGTTGGTGGACGCCCACAAAAATAATTGCGTCAATACTACCATTCAAGGAATCAGCGTCTTAATTGGTCAAACCTTACAAATCGTGGCGTTGACCATTTGGCATTCGTTTACTTTGTATTTGGCGGCAGCCATCGTTAACGCGTTGGTTAACTGGTTACTGTTGACCCTTTTCACGCGTCGCCATTATCGTCCGTTGATGAACACCAAAGCCCAACTGGATCCCGCTACGGGGCAGGCGGTTAAGCGTAACGTTAAGGCAATGACCCTTTTTCAGGTCAAAGGTATCATCAATGCCTATCTCGATAACATTATTGTTGCGTTGATGTTAGGCTTGATTACCCGTAATGCTTACGCTAATTATATAATGATTATGGAATCGTTAAGTAAGTTGTTGCAACTGTGCCTATCACCGTTAACCGCCATTGTTGGTCATTACTGCGTTAAGGCGACGCCCGACGAAAAACATAAGTATTTCCAATTCATGTATTTGTTTAATTTCGCACTCTACATGATTTTTATGTTGGGCTTTTACGCGGTGATTGACCCGTTAATTGACGGGTGGCTCGGGGCGCCCGGTGTGGCAACGGACGATTTACATTTGTCGCACTTGGTGGTTTGGCTGTTAACCGTCAATAACCTAGTCGCCTACATGATTTATCCGGTCAGGATGTTTTGGGAAGTAACCGGCACTTTTGCTTACAACCGTTGGCAACCGGTGGTACAAATAATCTTGTTACTGGTTTTTTCACCCCTGTTAACGTGGTGGTTGGGAATCGTGGGTTTCCTACTGAATAGTATGTTGGTCAATCTTACATTGGTGCATCTCGTAAAGCCTTATTATACATACCGCCACGTGTTTAAGCGTCAACCAACCAAGTACTATTGGGCCAATTACGGTTTAATTTTATTATTCACGGCAACGCTGGGCGGGCTACACGCGTTATTGGTTTATGTGGTGCCGGTGTTGGCTAACCCGTGGTTACAGTTTTTAGTTAACGGTTGTGTGGCGGTAGCGCTTGGTGGGGGCGTGTTGTTGCTGTTGTTAGCGGTTAGCCCGACCGTTCGCCAGAACGTGGCGCGGGGTCTGCGCGCGTTACGTTCCCGCCGCAAGGTGGTAAAACCATGAGTGACCAACCATTGGTGGCGGTGATTATTCCGGTCGGGAACGGCGTCGCGGCGTATTTGCCGCGGTGTTTAGACAGTGTGTTGGCGCAAACGTACCGTAATTTGCAAGTTATTGTAGTCGATGACGGTACCACCGACGGCAGTGCGAAAATTGCTGACGGCTACGCTCAACGTGACCCGCGGGTTAAGGTCTACCGGCAGGCTGCGGCGGGCGTGGCGGCCGCCCGCAATTACGGTTTGCAACAGGTGACCGCGCCGTATTTAACTTTTGTTGACGCCGATGATTACGTGACGCCGGATTACGTGATCACCTTGTACCAAGCCTTACGCAATGCAGATACTCCGTTGGCGATCGGCGGAATTGTTAAGATTAAACTGAACGGCCGGCCGGTTTTATGTGCTACTAATGAGCAACGGGTAGTGGACACCAAAACAGTTTTGACCGCCCTGTTGCACGATGAATATTTGGCGGTGTATGCCAAGTTATACCGTACTGAACTTTGGCAGGGGGTGACCTTCCCCGTGGGACGCGTTTACGAAGACGTGGCGGTCATGTACCAAGTGGTAGCGCGTTGTGCCCACATTGCGTTGCACACGGTGCCGTTATATTACTACTGCCGTCGCGGGGATTCGCTGACCGCGCGACCGTTTACCCCCGCTTATTTAGACCTAATTACCGCGGTTACCGCCATGTGCGATTTTGTCACCGTCCGTTATCCTGATTTACAAGTCTTGGCGGACAGTCGGGTGATGTGGGCGTACTTAATTGTGCTGTGGCAGTTGGCGTTGGTTAAACATCCCGACCCCGTTATTAAACAACGTTTGTGGCAATACCTTAAAACTCACCGCCGTGCCGTGTTAAAAAGTAAACAATTACCGCGACGACTGCAAGCCACCTTGCGTTTGACTTACGGTGGGTTTAATACCTTGCGTGTTGTGCGCAAACTATATTATATTGTCAGTGGTGAAAGTAAAGGCGTTCGTCACTAAATACGCGTACTGGTTGTTCTTGGCGGGGTTAAGTGCGTTATTTTGTGGTGCGTGTTTTACCAATGCTTTGGATTGGACGATTTTAATTTACGTGGCAGCGTGCAGTGTGTTTTTTACCCCCGAACAAATCGTGGCGACTACAATTTTAATTCGCTGTTTTGACGGGTTAACTTTTGGTTACAGTCGGCTGGTAATTTACTTGTTCTTTATGTTGGTGACGCAATACGCGATAGCGGTGGCCCAACGTCGACAAACGGTCAGCACCCGCGTTTTGTTGGTGTTGTTCGTGTTCAGTATGACGTTTTTATTGCGGATGTTAATGGATAAATCCCCGTTTGGGCTCATTTGCTTGTACCGCATTACTGATTTCGGGACGATTTTTTTGGTTTACGAACTGCGTAAGCAGTTGGACTGGTGGCGGATTTTACGCGTACTGGCTATTGGCTTAATTATTTCGGGGGTTTTGGGGTTATTGGTCAATGTTTCGCCGTTCCTGCAAACTTTGTTTGACCCGTTGCCGGCGGAACACGGTTGGAATGATTACAACCACGACTACTATCGTTTCCAAGGGCTAACCGTGTGGTCGACCCAGTACGCCGGTATCGCGACGGTCGTGGTGTGCGGACTACTGCTAGCCAAATACCAAAAGCGGATCAATAACTACTGGTTTTACGGCTTGTTCGTGCCGGTTTACGTGTTCGGTTACCAAACCTTGACGCGCACCTTTTTACTGTGCGTGGTTGTGGCCTTAATGCTGTTCGCGTTGTTTTGTTTCGTGCGGGATCGTCGCCAAGCGTGGCGGACGTTACTGCCTTTGGCGGGCGTGTTGGTGGCGGTGTCGGTCATTTTCTTTACGGCCACTATGGGCAATTTTGAGCGTATTTTCCACGATAATGCGATGGCGGGTGGCAGTGAATGGGACTTTACCGAAGTTATCCCGCCCGAAGCGTGGGAAGAGATGAAACATGGCGATGGTACTTATTACGAGTACTTGGGGCGCAAGGAATTTTGGGCGTTTTACGCGTCAGATTTCTGCCATTCGCCGGTTACCATCCTGCTGGGGCGAGGCATTACGCACGTGTTTTATGCGGGGCATACCGCCCATAATTGGTATCTGTTCTTCGCGTGGAAATACGGTTTGGCCGGGATCGCTTTGTTCGGTACCATGTTGGCCTTAATGGTTAATTGGCGGGGCTGGCGCACTAAACAGTTTTGGACGCGTTGGTGGGCGGGTTTAATTATGGTCATCCCGTGGCTGGTGCAGGCCGTCTTTGACGATAATGGTTTTTGGGCCCAGATGAGCATTATGTTGGTGATTTTGTGGTGTGCCACACAACCGAGGTTAACGTGGCACCAGTGAAACTACCGACAGTGCAAATCGTGGTGATGACTCACCGCCCGTACGCGATGCCGGCTGATCCGTTGTATTTGCCGTTGCAAATTGGGGCGGCGGGGCAACCGGATTTGGGCTTTTGGCGTGACGATACCGGTAACAACCTTTCGTCGCTGAATCCGTATTACAGCGAACTGACGGGGTTGTATTGGGCATGGCAAAATTTGTCCGCCGATTACGTGGGGTTGGTACATTACCGTCGTTATTTCGCCGGCCGGGCAAATTTTGTTGCTAACGGTAAACGGCATAAAATTTTGTCGCGCGACGAGGTTACTGCGTTATTAAAGACGGCAGACGTGATTTTGCCACGCCAACGTTATTACGGCGAAAGTCTGCACCGTCATTACGCGCATACGACCTATAGCGAACCATTAAACCTGACGGGTGAAATTATTCGCACCCGTTATCCCGCCTACGCTAGGGAATTTGAACAACTAAAACACCGCCAACGCGCCCACATGCTGAACCTGTTGGTGATGAAAAAGGACTTGCTGGACCAATATTGCACTTGGTTGTTTGCTATTTTGGGCGAATTACAAAAGCGGTTAGACGTTACCCAATATAACCCGTTTCACGCACGCTTGTTCGGGCGGATTGGCGAGTTATTATTGGACGTGTGGTTACGCACTAACCGAATTAAGTATCGGGAAGTCAAAATTGTTAATTTAGAGCCCGTTAATTACCTGCGTAAACTGGGGTATTACCTGCGGTCACGCTTGACGGGGCGTAAATACCAAGCCAGTTGCTAGCCGACAGGAAAATTATTTTGTTTCGCGAATAGTGTGTGTTAACATATAGATAATCATGGCCAAACACCGTCGCACCTTTTATGAATGTTGCCTAAAACGCCCGTTAGACATTTTTTTGTCATTACTGACGTTAATTATCCTGTCGCCCTTGTTGTTGATTATTGCCCTGTTAGCAAAAGTTTTAATTCGCGGCAAAGTTATTTTTGCCCAGTGTCGCCCCGGACGCAATGGTAAAGTGTTTAAACTGTATAAATTTAAGAGCATGACTGACCGTACCGACACCAATGGTAATTTACTACCTGATGCGGAACGCATTACCAAGTTTGGCCGCTTTTTGCGCAAGACCAGTTTGGACGAATTACCGCAACTGTGGAATATCCTGCGTGGCGACATGAGTATTGTGGGCCCGCGGCCGCGCCTGGTTTCGGACGTAATTTTTTATGACGCACCGACTTTGGCGGCTTACCGCGTACGTCCGGGGTTAACCAGTTTGGGCAACGTGTCGGGGGGGCGCAGTTCCGCCAGTTGGGAAGAAATTTTTGCCAAGGACCAACAATACGTGGCGCGCATTACTTTTTGGGGTGACGTGAAAATTATTTTGCAGACGGTGGTGGTACTGTTTAAGTCGGACGCGGCGTCGGGTGGGGCCAGTGATTCCAAACGCGAATATTTTTATGGTAATTATTTGTTAAAATATGGTAAAATAAATCAAGAGCAATATGCTTTGGGTCACGCGCGGGCTAAGGAGATCATTGCCACCAAGGGGCAGGTAACCTATCAACCGGACTTGCAACCCACGACCGCAGGAGAAGATTTATGAGTGATGCTTTACAGAAACTACCTCGTCACGTAGGCTTTATTATTGACGGTAACGGTCGTTGGGCAAAGGAGCGTGGGTTGCCGCGCACCAAGGGACACGAAGCCGGTATTAAAAATTTGGATGTCGTGTTGCACGAATGTTTTTACACCTACCAAATTCCGCTGGTCAGTTTGTATTGTTTTTCCACCGAGAACTGGCATCGACCCAAACAGGAAGTTGACTTTTTGATTAAGTATTTTACCAACTACTTAAAAACTAACGACTTTGTGAAAAAGTTTCCGGGAGTTAAATTGAACATTATGGGGGATTACACCAAGTTTCCCCCGAAATTGGTGAAAAACGCCGACCAAGTTATTGCTGCCACGAAAAACGAAACCAAGTTTGTTTTAAATTTAGGTATCAATTACAGTGGCCAAGACGAATTGGTGCGGGCGTATAACCGGATGTTGCAGGATGGCGTGACTGCGGTTGACCGCGCTACGGTAGAAAAATACCTGTATACGCACGACCAACCACCGTTGGATTACGTGGTGCGCACCAGTGGTGAACAACGGTTAAGTAACTTTATGCTGTGGCAAGTGTCGTACGCGGAATTACATTTCCCGAAAACCAATTGGCCCGCGTTTGGTAAAACCGAATTACACGCGGCGTTGTTAGAATACCAACGGCGTGACCGTCGTTTTGGTAGCATTAAAGAGGAAACCAAAGCAGAAGATGAACCAAAGCAAAAATAGTGCGGTGTGGGTTTTTTATCGACGTTGGCGGTTGGTGTTGAATTGCGCACTGCTGACGGTGCTGTTCTTCGCTGACTGCTGGTGGGGGGGCATGGTGTATATCGTGTACCCATTATTGCTGGCTATGGTCTGTTTCGATGACTTCGCCAACGCGACGTCGTACTTGGTCTACGTTATACCGTTTGTCGCGCTGAACGGTTGGTGGGGCGGAATTTTTTATTTGCTGTGTTTTTTGGCCGTAGTGTTTAGGTTTTACCTAACGTTATGGGGGGTGGAACGACAACGTCCACAACCGCTGCTGTTAATTTTTATTGGGTTGTTTGTAGTTTATTGCCTGTTGCCGATTGGCCCGTATAATGGCGACTTGTGGCGCAAAATCGCTCTGTTCTTGGTGGTGTTCGTCATGGTAAGTATCATCGCGGGTAAGCCAGAAGTTTTGCGTTTGTCGGTCAACGTGCGTACGTTAGCCGTCGCTATTATCGTGGCCAGTTTGCTGGGCTGCTTGCGACCCGTGATTCCGCACTTAAAGGCAATTATTCCGTCCTACATCGGTAACGGTTGGCCTCGTTTTACCGCGTTGTTCTGGCAACCAAACGCGCTAGGTATGCTGTGTTCGGTAATGGTTTCGCTGTTTGCTTATTTGCTTATCAGTCGTCGTGCCCAGTGGTACGACTACCTGTTAATGTTCAGCATCACGGCGATTGGCTTTGCCGCTTTGTCCAAAACTTGTTTAGTGATCATGGTCTTGGTTTATTTAATTATTTTGGGTTACCTGTTGCACCGTAATTGGGCGCCCACCGTGGTGGTTAGTTTGGTAGTCTTGACGGTAGTAATCGGTTTTTGTTGTCTTAAACCAACCTTAGTTAGTGACTACTTGGGACGCTTTACCGAAAATTTGGCAGGGGGGGAAGACTTTACTGCGTTCATGAACAACTTAACCACTTTGCGTTACGCACTGTGGGTAAATTACAGCACTTATCTGTGGCAACACCCGTTAGCATTGCTTTTTGGTCGTGGTTTAGGTGCAGCGCCTTTATTCACTCCCACCAATGGGCGCTACTTATCCCCACACAATTTCTTGTTGGCCATGGTTTACCAACTGGGGCTGGTCGGTACGGCGTTATTCGTAGCCGTGTTGGTGCTGATGTTTAGGCAACTGAAAAAACGTCGTACCACCGCTATCCACCGTGCCATTTGGGTACCCATCTTGATTTTATTGTTGCTCTTATCCGTGGAAGATACTATACTGTACATTACCGAAATAAAGATATAATGGGGGAACTTGATGACCGCAGCCATTACCAATTTTTTTCACACTGTCTTTGGTGACAATGTTTGGTTAGCGACCATTTTAATTGCGATAATTCCCTTGATTGAATTAAAAGGGGCCATTCCGTTCGCGATGAGTGTGGCTTTCTGGGGCGAACGTGCCTTAAACGCGTGGTCGGCTTTGGCGTTTGCCTATCTCGGCAGTATCATCATCGTGCCGCTTTTGGCGTTGATTTTCCGGCCGATTTATCATTGGTTAAAGACCAAAAAGTTCTTTAACCGAATTATGGACTTTTTGGTGGGGGGCGTGGCCACCAAGTCCGACCAAATGGCGGCCGACCCGACGGTGCAAGCCAAGTCGACAACGCGTCGGCTATGGCTAAAAATTATGGCGGTGGCGGTGTTCGTGGCTTTCCCTGTGCCGTTGACGGGGGTGTGGACCGGTACCTGCTTTGCGGTGTTATTGGGTCTGAACTTTTGGCAAACGTGCGTCACGGTTATGGTGGGAAATGCCGTTTGTGGTTTAATCGTCGCGGGGGTATGCAGTGTCTTTCCACAGGCCACCAACATTTTGTTGTACGTGTTCTTGGCGTTGGTGTTGGTGGCGGTGTTAGTTAAAGTGATTATGCACATCATAAAGCAAAAACGCACGGCGACCGTTGCCCCGACCGGCACGGTAACGGGCGGTGAGCCGACGGTGAAGGAGTAAGTAAAACCATGCGTAAACAAAAGATTATTTGGTGGACGTTAGCGGGTGTCATGTTGGCGGCGTTCGTGATGTGGACGGTACTGGTGTTGACGGTGAACGTTAAACCGACGGGACCGGACGGCGTGACGGTGGGACTGGCGGGCTTAAACGCCGGTTGGTGGCAAAGCACCGGCACGCACGCGTGGGCCGAAAAGATTAGTGACTGGTTAGGTTACTTAACGTTGTTAATGGCGGTTGGTTTGGCCGTGTGGCAAATTGTGGTCGCCGTGCGGGGACGTAGTTTACGGCTGGCCCGTCACTGGTGGGTACTGGACGGTGTCATTATCGCGGTGGTGGCGTGTTACCTGCTGTTTGAATTGGTGGTGATAAATGGGCGACCGTTACTGGTGGACGGGGCATTAAAAGCGTCGTATCCCTCAACCCACGCCTTATTGTTCGCCACGGTGTTACCATGGGTGGCGGTAATTGTGGGGCGGGAAGTTAAAAACCGACCATTAGTCATTACCGTGGCAGTTCTGTGTGGAGCAATGGCACTGGCGGGGGTAATTTTACGGGCGATTTGCGGAGTACACTGGTTTAGTGATATTATAGGTGGGATACTGTTAGCGGGGGCGCTGGATTTTATCGCGCTGGCGTTAGCGGTTAAGCCCCAAACAAAGGAGTAAATAACTATGTCAACTATTTTAGTAACCGGCGGCGCGGGCTATATCGGCAGTCATACTTGCGTGCAATTACTGACTGCGGGTTATGACGTGGTCGTGGTGGATAATTTTGTTAACAGTTCACCGGAAAGCATTAAGCGCGTAGAACAACTGGCGGGGCGGAAAGTGACCTTGTACGATTGTGACCTGCGCGACCGTAAAGCCCTAACTAAGGTGTTCACCAAACACCACATTGCTTGGGTCATTCATTTTGCGGGCTTGAAAGCGGTGGGCGAAAGTGTTAAACAGCCGTTGCGCTATTATGATAACAATGTCAATGGTACGTTGGTACTGTTGGACGTGATGCAGGCCCACGATTGCCGAAATATTGTGTTCTCGTCCAGTGCGACCGTGTACGGACAGCCGGAAAAACTGCCGTTAACCGAAGACTGTGCTTTGCACGTGACTAACCCTTACGGCGGTACCAAGTTGACGATTGAAAACATCCTGCGCGATTTGTACGTGGCCGACCCGCGTTGGCAAATCGTGATTTTGCGCTACTTTAACCCGATTGGGGCGCATCCGTCGGGGTTGCTGGGGGAAAAGCCCAACGGTATCCCCAACAATTTAACCCCGTACATTGCGCAGGTCGCCACGGGTAAGTTACCCGCCTTGCAGGTGTTTGGTAACGATTACTCGACGTCCGACGGCACCGGTGTGCGCGATTATTTGCACGTGTGCGACTTGGCGGCAGGGCATTTGGCGGCAATTAAAAAAATCGACCACAGTGGTCTATACGTTTACAATTTAGGTACCGGACACGGGTACAGCGTGTTGGAAGTGTTGCACGCCTTTGAAAAAGCGGCGGGTAAAACCATTCCTTACCAAATTAAACCGCGACGGGCGGGCGATGTGGCGGCGTGTTATGCCGACGCGACCAAGGCGGCACGGGAATTGGATTGGCGTGCCGAACTGGGTATTGACGAAATGTGTCGCAGTTTGTGGCGTTTTTACACCCAAAATCCGCAGGGTTACTAAAAATTATTGACGCAGTATGGTTACCGGTTTATAGTGGTAATAATGAGTGCACAACCCATGATTGAAATTAAACACTTGAAAAAATATTTCAAGGACGTGAAAGCGGTTGACGATATTTCTTTTACGGTAACGGCGGGGCAGTTGTTTGCTTTTCTGGGGCTGAACGGAGCCGGCAAGTCCACCACTATTAACATTATTTGCCACGCGCTGCTGCCTGACAGTGGCGAAGTTTATGTCGACGGCTTGTCGATTGACCATGATATGCCGGCGATTTACCCGAAGTTGGGCGTAGTCTTTCAAAATAGCGTATTAGACCCCAAATTGTCGGTTTACAACAATCTCTTTACGCGGGCGGCGTTATATGGTTTAACCAAAGCGCAATTTAAGACCAACCTGCAATTTTTGGCCGAAAAATTGGACTTTGCTAACCTTTTGCAACGTCCGTTAGACAAATTAAGCGGTGGCCAAAAACGGCGGATTGATATTGCACGGGCGTTGATTCACCAACCGCAATTATTGATTTTGGACGAGCCGACTACGGGCTTGGATCCACAGACCCGTATCTTGGTGTGGGATTTGGTGAGTGAATTACGCCGTACCCGCCAAATGACAGTGTTGCTGACGACGCACTACATGGAAGAAGCCGCCGAAGCCGACCACGTAGTGATTATTGACAACGGGCGCATCGTGGCCAGCGATACCCCGAATAACTTAAAAAACCAATACGCGAACGATTTTATCAAACTGTACGACTATGACGCCGGTTTGTTAAAGGAAATTACTAAGGCCAAATTAACGCACACGGTGGATAAGGGGGTGGTAACCATTACCTTTGACGATATGACGCAAGTTAAACAGTTTTTGGTGACCCACGCTAACCAGATCCGTGACTTCGAAGCGATAAAAGGGCGCATGGACAATGTGTTCTTGAACGTAACGGGCAAGCAGTTACAAGGGGGCAGCAATGGGTGAATATCGTAAATTGCGGGTGTTAGTGCATCGCAACGTAAAAGTGTACTTCAAAGACAAAATGTTGTTTTTCGTGTCGATGATTACTCCGTTAATTTTGGTTGTATTATTTTTAACTTTCTTGGGTTCCATCTACCGTGACGCAGTGACCAGTTTTATTCCCGATGGGGTAAATGTGTCTAACCGCCTGATTAACGGTTTTACCGGCGGGTGGTTGTTTTCGTCGATTTTGGCGACCAGTTGCGTGACCGTTGCGTTTTGCAGTAACGTGATGGTTAACGACAAATTAAACCGCGCGGTGCACGACTTCCGCATTACGCCCACCAAGCGTTCCACCTTGGGCTTAAGTTATTTCTTGGCTAATTTTTTAACTACCTTGTTGGTGTGCGGTACTGCGTTCGCCGTAAGCCTGATTTATTTGGCGATTGTTGGTTGGTATTTGTCGTTTGCGGATATCGCGATGATTTTATTGGTCATTTTGCTGAACACCTTGTTCGGTACTTGCTTGGCCAGTATCGCCGGTCTCTTTATTAACAGTCAAGGCGCCTTGTCCGCGGTCTGCACCTTGGTGTCGTCCATGTACGGCTTCATCAGCGGGGCTTACATGCCGATCGCCCAATTTGCCGCGCCGATGCGGGCGGTAATTGGTTTCTTGCCGGGGACGTACAGTACCGTGCTGTTGCGTTACTACTTTATGCGGGGTACCACGGAAGCCTTGGGTGAGTATTTGCCCGACGGTGCCGTGGACAGTTTGCGCCGTAGTTTTGATGGTTCGATCGAGATGTTTGGCGGTGAAGTGCCTATTTGGGCGATGTTCTTAATTATTATGTTGGCGGTCGTCGTATTATTGGGTATTTATTTGTTGCTGTCGTACTTGCAGGGGCGTCGCTTACGGCCGGCTAAAGCACCGCGGGTGGCAAAATCCGTTTGACAAACTTCCTAAGTTTTGCTTAAATAAAGTTAACAAAATCAATCATTTCGCTTTGCGTAAAACACAGGAACCAGCAAGCAGTTGTTGGTTTTTTGTTTTATAGGAGTGAAAAATGGCACAAACAAATAATCAATTTCTAGGCACAACGCCGGTGGGCAAGTTGCTGCGGATGTTTGCCATTCCGTGCGTCTTGTCGTTGGTCATTCAGGCGTTGTACAACATCGTTGACCAAATTTTTATTGGTCACGCGGGGTACCTGCCGTTTGGCAACACCGCGACGGGTTTTGTTTACCCGTTAACCGTAGTGGCGTTGGCACTGGGCTTGTGGTTAGGGGACGGTATCGCGGCTTGTATCAGTCTTAACCAAGGACGCAACCGTAACGAGCGTACACCATACAACATTGGTACGGGCTTGACCGTTGGTTTAATTGCCAGTTTGTTGTTGTGCTTGGTGTGCGGTTTGACCCTGACACCGCTGTTACGTTTCTTTGGCGCGGGTGGTCAGGCTTTAACCGACGCGGTTGAATACGCGGGTTGGATTATTGCCGGTTTTCCGTTCTTTATTTTGGCTTGCGTGATGAACCCCGTGGTGCGGGCGGACGGCAGCCCCCGCTTCGCGATGATCGCCATGGCGGTCGGTGCCGTCTTGAACATTATTCTCGACCCATTGTTGCTGAATGTGGCACACCTAGGCATGACGGGGGCGGCACTGGCGACCTTTATTGGCCAAGTGGTAACTTTTGTTTTGCACGTTATTTACTCCTGCAAATTGAAAAGTTGTCGTTTAACGTGGCGTCATTTAATTCCGCGCTGGGGGGCTTTAATGGACGCGGTTAAATTGGGCGTTTCCAGTTTCTTAACCCAATTTTCTATTGTCATTATTTCGGTAGTTAATTCGATTGTTATCAGTCAGCACTTTGTGGCCTACGACGGCGGTATGCCCGTGACCAACGAAGTCGGCATCATGAATGTTGCGTTCAAAATTTTTGGGATTGTGGTCAGTGTGGTCATCGGTATTGCGGCGGGCGCTCAACCCATTTTTGGTTATAATTACGGCGCGGGGCGATACGACCGCGTGCGGGCCACTTGGTGGCGTGTGTTGGCGACCAGTGCGTTGGTCGGGGTGGTGGCGATGGTGCTGTTTGAAGCCATTCCGCAAGGGTTGTTAAACCTGTTCGGGTATAGTGCAGCCGATTATACCGCCGCCGAAATGAATTTCGGGGTCAATATGTTCCGCATCTACATGGGTGCTATCTTATTGACTTGCCTGATTAAAGTCAGTTCTATTTTTTGCCAAGCGGTCGGCAAGCCCGTGCGCGCCATGGTCATTGCACTGTTACGGGACGTAATTTTCGTGGTGCCGTTAGCGATTGGTTTACCATTGATTACTACTACGGCTTTCTTTTGGTCTGCCCCCATTGCGGACGGCTTAACGGCCATCGTGGCGTTAGGGGTGTTAATTGATGTGTTCCGCCGTATGCCGATGGTGCTACCGACGGAGCGTTCCGGAGGCGAAGATACCACCGCGGACGCCATTATTAACGCCTTACCGACGAAATAAATTTGCCCGTCCGTGCCAAAATAGGGTATATTAAGCATATGGACATTCAACAATGGTTAAAAACGAATACCGCTGACTTGGCGGGGCGCACCGTCGTCGTGACGGGGGCGGCAGGCGGACTGGGCAGTAAGTTATGCCGTTACTTGGCCCAATTACACGCGCACATTATTATGCTTGACCACAATCTGGAAAAATCAAACACGGTTAAGGAAGCCATGCTCAAAGACTTACCCGCGACCGACATTGAGAACTACCAAATTGATTTGAACAACCTGAAAAACGTGCGCGATGTCGCGGCCACGTTAAGTCCCCGTCGGATTGATTACTTGGTTTTGAACGCGGGGGTTTATAACGTTCCTCTCGCCAAAGGCGAATTGGGCTATAATAATGTGTTCCAAGTCAATTTTATCAGCCACTACTATTTGGTTAAAACTTTACTGCCAACCTTGGTACGCACTAACGGCAAGGTGGTGGCGGTCACCAGTATTGCCCACAATTACGGCAAATTTAACGTTGACGATATTGATTACAGCAAGAATGGTAAGCAAAGCAAGGTTTACGGTAACGCCAAACGTTGCTTGATGTACGCGTTGGCCGAACTGTTCAAGGACCGTACCGACGTGCGTTTGGCCTTGGTGCACCCCGGCGTAACCTTGACGCCGATGACCAACCATTATCATCCCGCAATTAACTGGTTAGTCACTTTGTTGTTGGGCATTATTTGCCCGCGACCCGAAGTCGCCGCCTTGAATATATTGGCGGGTCTGTTTAAGGACGTGGGTAACGACGAATGGCTGGGCCCCAAAACCAAGGGCGTGTGGGGCGAACCAACCATCAGTAAGTTGACCGATGCGACTGACGAAGAACGTCAGCAAATTTTCACGACCGCCGAAAACATTTACCGCGTGTTGACCGACGTAATTTTGGCGCGTTAAACACGTTAGTATGCTTTGGTTTAACCCCGTGGTTAGTCCCGCGGGGTTTTTTAGTGATGATGGCCGGTTAATAACTTTTCCCTTTAACCCACGGTAACCAGAAAAAAGTACTTGACAAATGGGGGG
>CATLHJ010000010.1 GCA_949949035.1 uncultured Clostridia bacterium
TTCGTTCGTTCGTTCGTTCGTTCGTTCGTTCGTTCGTTCGTTCGTTCGTTCGTTCGTTCGTTCGTTCGTTCGTTCGTTCGTTCGTTCGTTCGTTCGTTCCATACGTTAAATTATAGCACAAAGACCACAAAAATACAAGTAGTTATTCGCAAATTTTCGCCGTTCGCGGACTCAATTTTTCCGCAACGGGTTAAGCAAATCGGCAATTTTGCGACGCAATTCGTCAATATTGCAACTGTCAACGTATTGGTAGTCCAGAACCGGAATACCGCTGTTGCGCAAAATTTGTTTGGACGCGTTTTTAATTTTATTGACACGATCCAAATTGATAATTGACATATCAAACAAGTCCACCACCAGCACGGGCATTAACGCGGGCGTAAAAACCACGAAGTCGGCATACTGCCCTTTCATTTGCAAAGCGTTACGTTTGCTGGCGTCAAATAATTTTTCGATTGGCACGTTAACACAAATCAAATACTTTTCGGGTAACGCTTGCTTTAACGCCTGATAAAAGTTGATTGAAATCGGTTCCAGAAACGGTACCACAGGAGCGCTTTTCGGTAAAGCCAAAGCGGCCGCTTTTGACTCGGCTTGATTTTGCTCTGTACGTCGACGCCGATAAACCCAAAACCAAATGTAAAGGCCAGTTAAAACCGCAATAATCAGAACGGGTAAAAGTAGGTTAAGAATTAGCTCCATCGGCTTTCGTGGTTACCTTCGTAGCAGTTGCCGTTTTGGTGGCTGCCGGTTTAGCAGCGGTTTTAGTGGTGGTAGTTTTCGCCGTTGCGGTTTTGGTCGTGGTGGCCTTTTTCTTGGTGGTGGCTTTGGCTTTGTTCGCCGCCAACAGCGCAATCTTTTCGTCTTCGGTCAAAACTTGTTTTTTCTTATCGCTAACCTTAACTTTCTCTTTAACCTTAACGCCGGCTTTACCGCTTAAATCTCGAATGTAGTACAATTTTGCGCGACGCACTTTGCCTTCACGCACTACCTCGATTTTATCAATGCGGGGCGAATAAACGGGGAAAGTACGTTCAACACCAACCCCGAAACTGATTTTACGTACAGTAAAGGTTTCGTGAATACCACTGTTCTTGCGGGCAATAACCAGACCTTCAAAGACCTGAATACGTTCTTTGTTACCTTCAACAATTTTGAAATACACTTTAACCGTATCCCCAACGCGGAACGGCGTGATTTCCTTGGTTTGATTTTCCTTATCAATAAGTTCTACTAAATTCATAATCTACATTATAACACATAAACTTTTTTTAGCAAGGGTTTTATTCAAATCGCTATCACCCACCAAATAGTGGATGCGAAGGCGGCAGAGCCAGCGACACGAGATTAAATTTGCTTGGTGACCCATGATGGGCTCGAACCATCGACACAGAGATTAAGAGTCTCTTGCTCTGCCAACTGAGCTAATGGGCCAAGGCTGTTTTAAGCATACCTTATTTACGCAGTAGTGTCAATAATTTGTCCGGCATAATGGTACGTTTTTCCCGTACATCGTCATTTGGCAAATTTCGACAAATTTCGCTTGACGTTAAGGCGCAAGTATTAAATACTATCAGTATTTTTATAAAGGGGGACCGTTGTGGGGGCGACGCATAAACAAAAGCAAATTTTCGGTTGGTTAATGACCGCCGTCGCGTGTTTAACGCTCTTGGTGATACTGTTCGTTGTCTTACCCTTGTTGCCCGCCGAGGCCAGCACTGATTCCGAGTACGGAAAAACCATTGAACATGACCGCGGACAAATTAACGAGAACCTTGGCATTGGTGACGAAATAGACCACGAAAACGACCACAGCACCGATAATACCCAAGGCCAACCGAAACCTGACCACGGGGATACTACTCCAACGGACCCGCCGCCACCCGAACCAATAGAATCCACCCCAACCAATCCCGATCAACCCGAAACGCCAACGGAATTACCAACTTTCATGTTGACGCAAGCAACTTTGCCCAATACGGTTTGGGATTACGACACACGCCAATGGCAGTTGAAATTCTATAACAAAACCTACAAACTTTTTGACCGCTCAACAGCCAACGCAGGAAGCGACGGGGTAATAATTGAAAGTGGCAAGTGGGAAATCACCGGCAACACGCTGGCTTTGACGCCCAAAACCCAAAGTAATGGTTGGCTTTACGAATACAGCAATCATACTTTAACCGAACGCGATTACGGTTACCGTTTCACCCTTACCACGCGTATGGTGGCAACGGCCGCAACGATTGCGGAAACCGGCGAGCAAAATTTTTAAGGTAAGGCGCATAACACCGCAAATCAACGATGGGGTCTTGCAAGATAGGGTCACGCAAAACTCGTCGCAAAGCACGATGCAATTTTTTATGACGAGTAATCAGACATTTTTGGCGGTATTCGCGGTAGGTAAAAGTACCCCAGTTGTTCAAGTGCGTAAAATGCACTCGGTCAACGAACAATTTTTTTGCCAATCGTACAAAGTCCGCCATTTCGCGATAATTATCTTTTTGCACCACGAAGTTCAATTCAAAATAACGTATTTCGCCTTGCTGGCGTAACTTCCCCAACATTTCTAGATTTTGCATTACTTGCTTGAAATCACCACCCCGTATTTTTTGATAAGTTACTGCGGTCGCAGCATCCACCGAAATTTCGACATCAATTTGTTGGTACTTGTTTTTCAATAATTCCCAATTCTTTCGATTAAATAACGTACCATTAGATAAAATATGAATCTGTTTACGCTCTATGTCTTTAGCCATTATTGGCAATAGCGTTGGACTGTAAAATATTTCACCAACACCAGACATAATCAACTGTGGGACACTTTCCAACCATTCTGATGACTTAACTCTTGCCATAATTTGCTTAATTTGTTGGTTACCATTATCGTTCATCGTGCAATAATCAAGGCGGCAACTGGGACACCGTAAATTACAACTTTCATCAACAGCAATTTCTAACTGCTCGGGCAAATTATTAGATTGATATATTGTGGATATACTATTTTTACAACCAACGTCGTTATTTACAAATTCGCATTTTTTCAAATCGCAAAGACAAAACGATTTATTTAACGCTGATAGCTTAATTATTCGAGCCCGTCGGCTGTTATAAATAGTCGCCAAAGAAGCCGATTGAACATTGCCCATTGGTGGCGTCCATGGCGGACAGCAACCATAAAGATTTCCGTCCTTAAATAACGTACTATAACTCCACATACGTGTACAATTAATTGCGGTTGGCTTACTGTACAATACCTTAAGGAACAATTCCGATAAAGTCAGTTCCTGTGCCGGCATCAGTTTTAACCAAAATCTACTACGTAAAGTCCCATAACGGCGACGATGACGACGTAAAAAAGCAATCAGCACTTCCCCAGTTTTTAAGCGATCAATGATCCGTCGCCATAACGGAACATCAACTTTTTTGGATTCATGATGATGACTAGTATCATTTTTATCTAACTCGCAGCAAATAGCATCAAGGTAGGTTATATCACGCGTCTTATCTTTTATTTTAACCAATCGTTTACTTTTTCGCTTAAAGGCGCAAACCACAATTTTATAATCGCGGTATGGTTTAACGTCAATTAGTTTTTCTATCGTCATATAATTTTGCCAGTCCATCACGTACGCCACCTGCCGACAAATCCGTGAGTCACCGACTAGCAAAATCTTTTGTGCCATCCAAGTAATAATACCTTATTTTGGTACAGTTGTCTAAAATTTTTACCACTGCAAGCGGTGTTATGGATTGTAGTTTTGCGGAAATTTTTGGGTGAAATTTTTAATATACCGTGAAAACGCCCACAGGTCCACAATCGGTTCTTGAAATATTGGGTCTTGCAGTACTTGAAGTAAATTTTGGTGCAAACGACGATGACGTACTATCAGACACTTATCTTTATATTCACGGTTTGTGAAAGTACCCCAGTTGTTCAGATGCGAGAAGTGAACACGGTCAACGTGCAACCTTTTCGCCAAACGCACAAAATCTGCCATTTCTCGATAATTATCTTTTTGCACCACAAAGTTCAATTCAAAGTGCCTAATCTCGCCTTTTGCACGCAAATCGGCTAACATTGCCAGATTTTGTCTTAACTGCTTAAAATCGCCACCACGTATTTTTTGATAAGTTACTGCGGTCGCAGCATCCACCGAAATTGATACATCAATTTGATCATATTTGTTTTTAATTATTTCCCAATTAGCGCGATTAAACAAAGTGCCATTAGAAAGAATGCTAATCTGTTTTCTCTGTAAATCACTAGTCAATAAATTACGATAATCTTTACTGTAAAAAACCTCCCCAGATGCCGCTACCATCAAATTTTCGACTTTGGTTAACCAACCAGCATTAAACAGTGCTTGGTCAATTTTTTTAGTATTACTGTTTGCGTCATCGCCTGCCACTAGGTAATTTCGCCGGCAACTTGAACATCTTAAATTACAAGTTTTATCCGTCATTAAAGTTAATGTCGCAGGATAATCATGGCCTTGCAGTGGTTTCAAACTATCATCAATTTTATCTTGAAAACGGGCAAATTGACATTTACGGGGATTGCATAAACAATAGGATCGATTTAACGAAGAAAGCCTAACCACCCTAGCTTGTAAATTATTATACACTTTCAGCCCTTCAACACGATTAACTACGGCCAAGGGGACGTTTGCATCACAGCACCCCCACATAATTCCTGCTTCGTTGATTTCACAATTTGTTTCTAAACGATTACAGATGATATTTGTCGGTTTACTATATAGAACTTTAATGAACAGTTCCGAAAGTTTTAAGGTCGCTACGGGTAAACGATTGATAATTTTGTAATTTTGTAAAACAAAGGGATGCTTCAATTTTCGCAGTATTGCTAAACCAAATTCTTTATTTTTAATTCTTTCTTGCAAACGTCGCCAAAGTGGTATATTAATTAAATTAGCATTATCAGCCTGCTCACAACGATTGATTTCCCGTAGAACATTATCAAGGTAGGTATACCCCCCCCCCCCCCCCCTACGGGAATGTAACGCTTGCGTTTTCGCTTGAAATCACAAATTACAATTTTGTGGTCACTATACTTAATTACATCCTCCGCGCTTAAGCGTTCCACCATCGCACAATTTTGCCAGTCCATCACGTAGGCCACTTGCGGACAAATGCGTTTATCGCCGACCAACAAAATTCTTTCGTTCATCATGGTAGTATAACTTTACTTACGCTTTTTGTCATAACGTTTTGCCGAATTCACTAGATAAAGTTGGAAGGCGGTTAAATCCACAATGGGGTCACGCAAAATTGGATCTTGCAAAACTTCATACAATTCACGCGTCAAGTATTTATGTTTAATCAGTAACGATTTTTCGCGGTATTCTTTAGTCGTAAAAGAGCGCCAATTATTAAGTCGAGAATACAATAAAACGTCAGCATGAAAACGTTTGCCAAATTCAACAAAAACAGGGATTTCGCGGTAATTGTCTTTTTGCACAACGAAACGAAATTCCAAGAAAGCAATCGATTCCATTTGCCGTAAATTACTTAACATTTCTAGATTCTTCAATAACTGCCGATAATCACCACCGCGTAATTTGCGGAACGTCGCTTCGGTCGCTGAGTCCAAAGATACCGACACGCCAATACGTTCGTACTTGCCCTTTAATAATTGCCAGTTCTGTTCGTTGAACAAGGTACCATTGGTCAAAATGTGAATTTGTTTACGCTTAACATTACTGGTCAAAATACGGCGATAGATTGGACTGTGGAACACTTCCCCGTCTCCCGCCAGATTGAGCAATTCACTTTTTTCCAACCAGCCTGACCGTTCTAACTCATTTACCGCTCGTTCCGTAATTTCTTGTTCTCGTGCATTAGGTTTAGTATAGTAATCTTTACGGCAACTGGGACACTTTAAGTTGCAGGTACGGTCAATTGCCACCACCAATTCTTGCGGGTAATCAGTAGTACTATAACACTCCGGCACATCACGTGTTATGTCGGCGTATTTAGCAAATTCGCAAGTTTGTAAATTGCATAAACAATAGGAACGATTTAAGGATGATAATTTGATAATGCGGGCCAAAACGCTATTATAGATACTGTCTAGGTCACTCACTTTAAGGTTACCAAAAGCGGGGACCCAACCGCAACAACCGAAAACATTGCCATCATAATTAAGGTACGCAATTCTTTCCAAACGCTCACAAACCACTTTAGTTGGCGGACTGTAAAGTACCTTGACAAATAATTCGGACGCCCGCAAAGACCCCACTGGCAAACAATTAATTAGAGCATAACTATGCAACTTAAATGGACGCTTGATAAAACGTACCAGCCCTCGAATGCCGGCCGCCATCAGGTCATGATTTTGGATATGGCAACCAATCCGTTCAGCAAGTGTTGGGGGCTTTGATTGGTGAAGTAACCATAGCCGTTTTTCTTGTGCGTACTGTTGGTCAATCTGTTGACAAACTTCATTTAAGTAACTCATCCTTGGTATTTCATCTTTAATTAGCACCAAGTTTTTACTCTTACGCTTAAAAGCACAAATTACAATTTTGTAGTCACTATACTTAATTACATCCTCCGCGGTTAAGCGTTCCACCATCGCGTAATTTTGCCAGTCCATCACGTACGCCACTTGCGGACAGATGCGTGCATCACCGACTAACAAAACCTTGTCGTTCATTACAGCAGTATAACTTTACTTGTGCCTTTTGTCATAGCGTTTTGCCGAGTTGGTAAGATATGGGGCAAAGGCAGTCAAATCGACAATGGGATCATTAAAAATTGGGTCTTGCAATACAGTGTACAACTCACGCGTCAGATACTTATTTTTAAGTAGTAAAGATTTTTGCCGATACTCGCGGCGGGTAAAAGCCCCCCAATTATTCAACCGTAAAAATTGTACCCGATCCACCTTAAAGCGTTTGCTTAGACGCACAAAGTCCGCCAGCTCACGGTAATTATCTTTTTGCACCACGAAGATAAATTGCAAATACTTAATTTTACCCGTTGCCTTTAATTCACTGATGAACGTTAAATTTTTTAACAACTGATTGAAATCCCACCCCCGTAATTTCTGGTAAGTTGCCGGTGTTGCTGCGTCAACGGAAATCTCCACATTGATTTCGTCGAACTTATTTTTAACTAAATTCCAATTGGCTTGGTTAAACAAGGTACCGTTAGACAGCAAATAAACGGTTTTAGTTTTGCAATCCGTGGCCAATAAGTCACGATAATTACGACTGTAAAAAACCTCACCCATCCCCGCCAAAGTAACCGATTCGGCTTGGTCTAACCAACCCTGCTGTTGCAAATACGCGGTAATCGCACCCAATTTGTTTTGTTCAGTTTCATTAACCGTATGAAATTTACGCCGACAACTGGGACATTTTAAGTTACAAGACGGGTCCATCGCGACTTCCAACGCCAACGGACTACGGTTAGACGGCCATGGCTTTAACTCTTGGTTAACTTGGTCAGTGTATTGTGCATAAAAACAACGCCGCATGTCGCATAGACAATAAGAACGATTAAGCGATGACAATTTAACGATTCGGGCTTGACGGCTATTGTAAAGATCTTCTCCGCCATTACCGATACGGCCAAAAGGCAAGCGCACCATATTGGTACAACACCCCCACAGATTTCCCGCTTCGTCCACCAGACAATTACGCTCCAAGCGGTCACACGCGATATTAGTCGGTGCAGCGTAAAGTACGCGCAATAACAATTCCGATGGTTTCATAAACTTGGGGGGTAATTTTTTCAACCAAAATTGACGACGAAAGGTTAAATGTTGACGCACTCCATTGACCAGCCAAATTATGCCCCGCGACAGGATTACCCGCTGCGCCAATTTTTTCCACGGCACTTTGGGCTCAATCGCCGCGGCTTGCGCCTTAAATGAATAGTCTTTATCTAATTCGCAACAAAGGTCATCAAGGGAAATGATGTTTAGTGTTTTATCTTTTATACTCGCCAATTTTTTGCTTTTACGTTTGAAAGCACAAATTACAATTTTGTGGTCAGCGTATTTACTTACATCGTCGGCACTTAAGCGTTCCACCATCGCATAATTTTGCCAGTCCATCACGTACGCCACCTGCGGACAGATGCGTGCATCACCGACCAACAAAATCTTTTCGTTCATCATGCAAGTATAACCTTACCTGCGTTTTTTGTCATAGCGTTTTGCCGAATTGGCGAGATATGGGGCAAAGGCTTTCAAATCCACCATAGGGTCATGGAAAATTGGCTTTTGTAAATATTCATAAAAATCACGATCCAAGTATTTATGATCAATGATCAGGCACTGCCGTGCGTAGGTCGCGGCATCAAAAGTATCCCAGTTGTTTAAGTGCAAGAAATAAATACCATCAGCATGAAACTGCTTGCCCAATTCAATAAATTCGGCCATTTCCCGATAATTAGTGCGTTGTACTACAAAATTTAATTGCAACTGATTTATTTTCCCCGCTTGCCGTAAGTCGGAAATAAATTGTAAATTTTGTAACACTTTTGCGAAATCTCCCCCACGCAACTTTTGATAAGTAGTTGACGTAGCCGCGTCTAAGGAAATTTCCGCGTGTACCGTCTTGAACCGATCGGCCAATAATGCCCAATTATCGCGGTTAAACAAAATACCATTAGATAAGATATGAATTTCATTAGTCTGGATTTGCGGCAAAAGGTCACGATAGTTTTTGCTAAAAAAAACTTCCCCCTGTCCCGCCACAGTAACCGAACGTGGTTTTTTCAACCAACCGTCAGCAATTAATTTTTGCGACATTTCGGCAATTACGTTTTGTTCATAAACGTCAGCCTGGTAGTAATGTTTACGACAACTGGGACACCGTAAATTGCAGGAACGATCCGTAGCAATGATTACTTCCGTAGGATATTCCGGCGTCAGCATGTTTTTCAAAGTTGAGTCAACCTGTGGCACATATTTTGCGTTCAAGCATAATTGCCGATTACACAAACAAAATGAACGATTTAACGACGACAATTTAACAATTCTTGCCCGCGGACTGTGTAAAATTTTTTGCGGGTTATCCTGTTTTAAGTTACCGAACGGTTCCACCCAGCCCGAAGCACAACCGCAGACATCACCATTATAAAAGATGTGGCAGACATTTTCTATCTTGTTACATTCAATATTAAGGGGTGGACTATACAAAACTTTCAAAAAAAGTTCCGACAAACGTAAATCCTTTGATGGTATATGGTTTATCAGCCATTGGTTGCGCAAAACATGCTTTTGCCGCCAGTAATTGAGTAATTTTACTGCCAGTCGTTTCAACAAGCGTCGCGGCCGTTGAGAAATAATAACCTTTCGTCCCGCATTAGGACGGTCGAGCAAACGGCAAACATCGTCCAAATAGATTACTTTTAACGTTTTAGTTTTTATTTTTACCAAGTTTTTACTTTTACGTTTGAACGTACAGACCACGATTTTATAATCACGATATTGGGCAACATTTGTTGAAGTTAATTGTTCCACCATCGCGTAATTTTGCCAGTCCATCACGTACGCCACCTGCGGGCAAATACGTTTATCGCCGACCAGCAAAATTTTTTCGTTCATCATGGTAGTATAACTTTACTTGTGCCTTTTGTCATAGCGTTTTGCCGAGTTGGTAAGATATGATTGAAACGACGTTAGGTCGACAATGGGGTCATTAAAAAGCGGGTCTTTTAATACTGCGTACAATTCCGGTGCCAAATATTTATTTTTTACGACCATGCGGTTGCGAACATAATCCTTTCGCTTAAACGTGCCCCAGTTTTCTAACTGCTTAAACCACACGTGATCAACATGCAAATCTTTACCCCACTGGACAAAAGCGGGCATGTCGCGATAATTAGCACGTTGCACCACAAAGTTAATTTCCAAGAAGTTAATTTTCCCGGCTTGCCGTAATTCACTTAACATTGCCAAATTCTGTTGTAACTGCTTAAAGTCACCACCACGCACCCGCCGGTAAGTTTCTGGAGTCGCAGCATCTACCGAAATAGAAACGTCAATCTGTTCGTATTGGTCTTTAATTAAATCCCAATTCGCTTGGTTAAACAAGGTGCCATTGGACAAAATAAAAATCTGTTTACGTTTGAAAGCGGTCGTGATTAGACGGCGGTAGTTCGGACTGTAAAATACTTCCCCCATACTGGCCAAAGTAATTGAACCCGCTTTATCCAACCAGCCGGCGTCCAATAATTGCGTCACCATGTGTTCAATATCGCTACGAGCATCGGGATTACCGGTGTTTAAGGTGCGCCGGCAACTGGGACAATGTAAATTGCAGGTTTCATCTAACGCCAATTCGATGACTACGGGATGGTCTTGGGGGGGCAAGTCTTTGAAGCGCGGTGCGATGTTGCGGTTGGCAAATTCACACTTATGCACATTACACAGACAATAAGAGCGGTTAAGTGACGACAACTTGATAATGCGCGCACGTGCGTCATTGTAAACCACGTCGGGCTTTTGAATTTTAATATTACCGAACGGCAGCAGCAATCCGGTAATGCACCCTGTCATGGAGCCATCGGGGTTGACCCGACACACCCGCCCCACGCGGTCACAGACAATGTCGGTAGGCGGGCTGAACAACACCCGCAATAGCAATTCTGACGGACGCAAATAACGCGCCGGTACTTTGTGCAACCAAAATTGACGACGAATCATACCGTGATACCACCAGCGTAAAGTTTTTAATAATACTTTTTTGGGGAGCACTTTAACGGGGTCAGTTGCGTAATTATTCCTCGCATAGGTTGCATCTAATTCTCGACCGAGATCATCTAGGTATTTAAGGTTAAGCCCCTTGGTGGCTACCTTAACCAAGGTTTTACTTTTACGTTTAAGCGCACAGACCACAATTTGACAATCTTGATACTTGGCGACTTCGGCTAGACACTTCGCTGTGGCGTAATCTGGCCAATCCATCACGTACGCCACCTGCGAACAGATGTGCGACTCACCGACCAACAAAATCTTTTGCTTCATCACTTGATTATAAGGTGCTTTGTTGGTTTTGTCATTTGGTTAATTCGGACGGTACCGTTATCGCTACTGCTTGTTGCAAAACAACGCTTTGCAATTTCTTGTTTTTGACCGGTTGCTTCGCCGCTTTTAATTGGGCCAATTCTTTTTGTAAAGCGGTAATTTTGGCTTGAACTTCCTTTTGGTGTTGTTCATTCAAAGCGATGTGTTCGGCCGTTCGCTTAATGCGGTTACTATAAAAAGTACGTTTTTTTATAAAATTTTGGTGGGCGTAAACTTTTAACCCGTTTTTGGTTACAATGTGGCGATGGCTTTTTCCGTTAGGGATAGCGTCCGCATAAGCACGGGTCGTAACGATGTTCCATTCGTGGAGTTTTTGCCTTTGTTGCATTTCGGTTAACACATCTTGATAGTAATCAAGACACAACTGAACGAATTCGTCTTCGGCGTCAAGGGCTTGAAAATCAGCACGAAATTCTTCCATATCTTCGTCATTGCCACAGCCCGACGGCTCTCCATCAGCGAACTCGGTTAAACAATCATAATCGTCGTCGTCGCCCTTAAAATCACTGTCGGTATCGTTTATTGCTTCCGCCATACCCATATTGGTACGGAAAGATAAACGAAATAAGCCTTTCAAATATTGCAAGCGTTCCTCGCGTTCCTCGTTAGTTAGCTTTGACTTTGGTGTTGCGTCCATAGTTCAGCATACAACAAACGCTACACAAAGACAATACCCTACGACCAAATAATTACTTAATTTTTACCGGTTAAAGGGTATTGAAAATAAACGACTCCGGCGTTGGGGAAATGCACCTTTTCCAAATCGGCACTGGCGGGCATACCGTTAAAATAAATGTGGGTGGCTTTGCCAATGCCACCGTGAGCAACCACCAAGCACCACTTGTACGATAACTCTTAGCCATTTGTTCCCAATATTCTGCAGGTTTAGATAACTTCAATTTTTCTAAATCATTTAATTCCCTTTCTTTTTGATTTTTATAAGTTGAGAAGCTATTTTTTTGCTCTTTTAATTCATCTTCGGTTTTAGTTTTAATATCTAAAATTTCTTTTTCTTGACTTCTGAATAAGTCATTTGCATGAACGAGTAAATTATTTAATTATTCTTCTGTTCTTTTAAACGCCTCTTGATATGAAAGACCGTATTGCAATACTAAACCTTACTCTTTCCACCAATCATGCCCCACATGGTAGCTAATTAAGTATTCTGCGTTTTTAGCTGTATCAGTCGTATCAATTAGGTTAGGGGTATAAGATACTGACACATGCCAACCAGTAGGATCAGCAAACGTTACATTAGTCAAGCGACTACAACCAGCGAACGCACCCGTACCAATGCTGGTCACACTTCGGGGAATCGTAACCTTCGTCAAACGACTGCAATTAGCAAACGCATACTCGCCGATACTGGTAACGCCGTTACCAAGCGTAATGCTGGTCAAGCTACTGCAATCATAAAACGAACGTTCACCAATACTTGTCACGCTGTCGGGTATCTCTATACTTGTCAGACTACTGCGACCAAAAAACGCCGCTCGTTCTATTGCGGTAGTTTTATAATCTAGTGTTATTGCTGTTGATGAACCTACATACCTTACAGCAAGATAATCATTTGCGTTAACGTAATAGACTACACCATTATTTGCTGTCACCAGGTTACTGGCTTCACTAAGTGAGGTATGAATTACTTTAGCATAGTAACCGACGCGACCATTATCAGTTGAGCCAACAGCAATTGATAAATTAGATAAATCATAAACTTCAATTAAATAATTACACCCAGTGAATGCCTCATCGGCAATGCTGGTCACACTATCAGGAATCGTAATACTTGTTAAACTACTGCAATTGCGAAATGCATAGGCGCCAATACTGGTCACACTATCGGGGATCGTAATACTCGTTAAGCTACTGCAATCAGAAAATGCATAGACACCAATACTAGTCACACTATCGGGCATTTTAATGCTTGTTAAGCCAGTGCACCCAGAAAACACAGACCTACCGATACTAGTAACAGTATCGGGGAGCGTTATACTCGTCAAGCCGCTACAATCCAAGAACGCAAGGTCGGCTATATAACTTACCACGTCAGGGATAATAATTTCGGTAATGGTGCTATCTTTAAGCCCCGTAACAGTTATCTTGCCATCAGTATCGGTGGTGAAGTTGAACGGCGATAAGGTCGTCAGTATCCACTTCGCGTATAAAGTAATATTTCCCGTACGGTTAATGTCCAATTCAGCAATTGGGTCGCCAGTATAATTAGCGTTGGTGTACCAACCAGCAAAGGTGTACCCATCGCGAGTTGGGGCACTTAAAGTGATTGTTGTCGCCGATTGCGTATAAGCTGTCGGGTTACTAGACGAGTTTGTACCGCCACCTAATTCATAGTTAATTATGTAGGTCTCGACAACCGGCTGGTTAACGTGGTCAAAACTGCAAGCCGTCAAGCAACACCCCGAGCAGGCAACAACTACTGCTAAAGCCGAAGTTTTTAACCAATTACCTTTATGCTTGGATGATTTTTTCATACTCAAGAGACTCCTTTTAGATAAACAATCCGCAAAAAATTTGTTTATCGTATACAATTTAGTATAAGCTAAATACACCAAATTAAGCAAACATTATTCGTGGCGCGACTTTAATTTTTGCAACTCAATCATTCAATCATTTGAAATCAAAGAATTGCTTTCAAGATCTCATCATGAATTTTGCCATTACTGATTAGCATGGTGTCTTTTTCCGTTTGGGGGTTACCTTGTAAATTGGTAATTTTACCACCTGCTTCTGCGACGATTAATTTACCAGCACAAGAACTTAAGCCAATACTAGGTTTGACATTAAGCATGGCGTCAGTTTTACCACTGGCAAGCCAAGCCAATTCTGTCGTCGAACAAACAATCAATCTCAGTCCTCTAACCTTCGCAGCAAGTTTCTTAACAACAGCCAGAACATCATCAATATGTTTTTGTTCATAATGAGAAGTTAAGCAATACGAAACTATACATTCATTAAAGTTTTGACGCGAAGATACTTGTAATTTTTCTTGATTTTTGAAAGCACACTGTCCCTTGATGGCATGATAAATATCACGGTTTTCCCAATCAAAGATTACACCTAATATAGTTTCTTTGTTTTTTCTCAATGCAATACTCGTTCCATACAAAGGAATACCGGCGGCAAAATTAATTGTTCCGTCAATAGGATCAATCAACCAATCATACTCACTAACATTATTACTTTGTCCGTACTCTTCTCCATAAAAAGAATGCGTTGGAAAAAGTTTGGCAAGATTATCAACGATTTCACGTTCCATCGCCTTGTCAACCGAAGTAACAATATCGTTTAGTTCCTTGTTTTCAATCAAATTTTGTTTAATTTTACGTGCATTTTTGTAAGCCTTTTTAGCAATCTTAACAACAAACTTGTAAACAGAGTTCAAATTAATCATTTTATGCTTACCCCATTAATAAATTTTGGGACGCTAACCCCCTTCTCCTGTGCCAACAATGTATTATCATTTTCGCCACAGAGCAACCGATTATTTTTTACTACCAAATCGTCCGTTATTTCTAAATTAAAGTTTCTACTATATTCGTTAGGAAGCGCATTAATATAAATTTCGATATGATTTTGATAAACAACTACTTTATTTAAGAAAGATTGCAGAATTATTTTTCGAGCACTAAATTCCGCAGTATTGTCTAACAACATCGCACTAACCTGATTTATTTGTTGTTGTAATTTATTTTTATCGACCTGTAGGCTACCCAATTTTTTTTGTTCGTTTTGTAACTTAAGTGTTAGGTCGTTCTTTTCATTTTCTAAAATCTGCAAACGGTCACTTAGAGCATCGCTATAATGTCCTGCCGCGATGACGCCAACAATGTTTTGGATTTGAGTATTAGTTGACTCAATTCTGGCTTCTAAATGGTCCATATGTTGTTGGTCTTTATGTTCACGAAGAAATTGGTTATACTCATCAAAAATTTTATCAACGAGATGTGGATCAGATAATAATTCGACCACTTTATCCACCACAATTTTTTCTATCTTATCACGGCGGATTGAAGTATTATGGCAGTAATCGTTTTTTAGTTCCCCGCGAATATACTTCCCATTGTTGGTACATTTATAATAAATGTAGTCAACACCACCCTTGGTTTTCTTCCAACCATGATATGGTTTGCCACATTCCCCACAAATAATTTTGCCACTAAGTAAATATTCTTCGGTTACATTACTGGGGCTACGGTGAACCCGTTGTTGTAAAATACATTGCACCTTGTCAAAGGTTTCCCTACTGACAATTTGTGGTAGTCCTCCATCGATACGTATAACATCTCGTTTATCGTTTTCCACCCAGACATATTTACCAGAACGGCTCAATGTTTTTTTCTTTTGGTTAAAGATATATGTTCCCGTATATCTTTCATTGCGTAAAATGTAGTCAATCAAAGTTCCCCTTTTGAATGGTCGTCCTTTAGCATCAGTGTATCCTAATTCGTTCAAATGATGCATTATTTCAAAACGGGTCTTCCCTTGTAAAGTTAAATTGAACATTAGTTGGACTGCTTCCGCCTGAGTGGGCTCAATCACCGTATTATGTAACACTGTACCTTTTTTACTATATACTGGCACACCATTTTCCATACGCGGAACGCGTTGATAGCCATAAGGTGGCGTACTCCCATTACACCAACATTTATAAGCATTTTCTTTCAAACCTTTCATCGTTTCCCGAGCAAGATTTGACGAAAAATATTCTGCCATACTTTCTAATACCGAAACCATAATCTTGCTTTCAACCGAATCATCAATATGCTCTAAAACAGAGATTAGTTTGGCACCATTTTTTAATAACTCATATCGGGAACTGATACTGACTTGCGTATTGCGTGCGAAACGATCAAGCTTATGAACGATCACTTTATTAAAAAGTCCCTGACGGCTATCATTTATCATTTGCTGAAAACTAGGACGATTGTCGGTTGTCCCCGAAATGCCTTCATCAACATACCAATGATTGATGGTCCAACCTTTACTATCGGCATATTCTTGTATTGCCCGCTTTTGGGCGTCAATACTCTCTTCACGCTGATTACTGCTACTAAAACGACAATAACCTACGGCGTAATCCTTGTTAATTATTTTTGTTCCCATATTCTGCATTTGCTCCTTTATCTTGATTTAAGTTAAACAATAATTCGTAGAATGGATATAAATTCGGCGGTTCGGGACTGTCAATCCATACTTGTTCATCGATGTCCTGTGTCATCTTTTTGTTAACGATAATTTTAATTTGCTGTCACATTATTTTCCCCTTTTACTTTCAGATTTTATAATTATTAAAATTAATTATCCACCCCGCAAAGTTTAAAATATTACCCTTGCAGATGTTTTATATTACAGTCGAATTAAGCAAAGGCAACCCCGTTTAACCACACGCCATTTGACTAGAATTAATTTTAATAATGTTAAAATCTGCAAGTCCTTTTTAAGCAACAAAAAAAGACACCTACCTTTTACCGTAGTTGTCTTACCTTACTTATAAACCGCGCATAATCCTTGCAAAATCGCGCTATATTAAACGAAATGCCCATCTGTTGATAAATCTATTGCCTAAGCGGATTTGCGGTTATATTTACACCGCCTTGATTACATTGCCAGTCTTTTAATTTTCTTTATATTTCTATGCCACATCAGCAGAAGAATAAATAATCAACGGGCATCATTCATAATTTTGTTTACAATTTCTTCGATAGATTCTTCATCATTGTCAGGTAGTTTTTTAATAACTAGTGCAACAATTTCTTCTCTTTCATATTTATAGGTATCATGCCTTATAGTGATAAACTTATCACCATCTTCTTCTGGCTTATCTTGGATGGCACCAATATCGTATAAGATTTTTGTTATTTCTTCTTGTAAAGCGAAATAGTCTTTTGCGTAACTCATTTTTAATTTTTCTCCTTTTTTTGTTTTTAATTTTTATATGTTTATTTTTAATTTACATTATGTTATGTCATCCCTTATACCCCCATATTACCGTGGCGGAACAACCAAAACTCCACTCTAAATCCCACCCACTTGGCTGCGAACTTGCCTCACAATAAATTGTGGTCAATCCCGTACATCCATAGAATGCAGCAAATCTAATGCTGGTAACACTGTCGGGAATAACAACGCTGGTCAATCCTATGCAATTACTGAATGCCTGCACTCCAATGCTGGTAACACTATCGGAGATGACAATGCTGGTCAATCCCGTGTAGGCGAATGCATAATTCCCAATGCTGATAACGCTGTCGGGGATAACAATGCTGGTCAATCCCATACATCCATGGAATGCCTGCTCTCCAATGCTGGTAACACTGTCGGGGATGATAATGCTGGTCAATCCCGTGCAATAGCCAAATGCCCACTCTCCAATGCTGGTAACACCATCAGGAATTATGGTATTGTTACAACCTGAAATTAATTCCATACTGGCAATTTCAATAATTCCATTTATTTCATTACCAGATTCATCGCGGCTGGTATATACTGGGTTGCTTAGGTCAACTTTAATTGAAGTCAATCCCGTGCAGCCCGAGAATGCATAATTTCCAATACTGGTAACACTATCGGGGATGACAACGCTGGTCAATCTTGTACAATCACTGAATGCAGAATCTCCAATGCTGGTAACACTATCAGGGATGACAATGCTGGTAAATCCTGTGCAGCCAAAGAATACACAATCTCCAATACTGGTAACACTGTCGGAGATGACAATACTGGTCAATCCCGTACATCTATAGAATGCCCACTCTCTAATGCTGGTAACGCTGTCGGGGATGACAATGCTGGTCAATCCCGTACATTCATAGAATGCAGCATGTCCAATGCTGGTAACACTGTCAGGGATGACAACGCTGGTTAATCCCGTGTAATCGGCGAATGCATACTTCCCAATGCTGGTAACACCGTTGGAGATTATCGCGTTAGTTACTTCTTCGCTATTTATAATCAATTTGTTGGTATGGCAAATTGGATTTGAAGTACTATCACCAAATGATATTTGTACCCATTCATCTAAAGTGCCTAAGTAATTCATTGAAGATAATCCCGTGCAGCCAGCGAATGCCCATTCTTCAATGCTGATAATGCTGTCGGGGATGACAATGCTGGTCAATCCCGTACATTCATAGAATGCAGCATGTCCAATGCTGGTAACACTGTCAGGGATGACAATGTTGATCAATCCCGTGCAATGGGCGAATGCCCACTCTCTAATACTGGTAACACTGTCGGGGATGACAACGCTGGTCAATCCTGAGCAGCGAGAGAATGCATAATTTCCAATGCTAGTAACACCGTCAGGAATGATAATGCTGGTCAATCCCGTGCAGCCAGAGAATGCAGAATTTCCAATACTGGTAACACTGTTAGGGATGGTTATTTCCGTTAATCCTGTACAGTTACAAAATGCACCATCACCAACAGCATTCACACTACTTGGAATAATTATTTCCGTTAATCCTGTACAACGATCAAATGCACCATTACCAATACTGGTTACACTGTCAGGGATAGTAATTGAAGTTAAACTACTACGGTTCTCAAATGCATCATCGCCAATAGCAGTTACATTAAAACCATCAATTTGATTTGGAATGATGATTTCTGTGTAGTTCTGTTTTCCGTAATCAGTTAGTCCAGTGATTGCACATGTACTTCCACTATTTTGCACCTTAAAGATTGCATTCCACCGTGCAGTAAGGTTAATACTTGATGTAAAATTATATGTTCCGCTTTCAATCCTATCACTGTTATAATACCAACCAGCAAAGTCATATCCGTCACGAACCGGCGTTGGCAAGACAAATTCACAATTATAAACAACTGATAAATTATCAATTAAATTACCACCAGCACTGTCAAAAGTAATTATATGAGAACTTTCACCTGGAGTATTAGCCCCATCACCAGGTAAATTGCCTGATGAACTTGACTTAGGCGACTTGATTAAAACATCTTGGTTGTCATACCGCTTAAAACCACCTTGATTAAAATCAATTTCCGTAATTCGAAAATAGATATTCATAAAATCATACTCGGTATCCCATAGTGACAAATTTTCGGAACGCTCTACTTGCACATTCCAAGTTGAACTATCACCAGATTTCAAAAACCCAGTAAGTTCAACATTGCCCGTAAATAATTGTCCATTGTCAGCATCTTTTACCGTCATCACACCATAAAGCGCAACGATATCTTGGGTACTATGATTAGTTATCTTAAATGTAAAATTGCTAACATTATAACCAAGTTGATTAGTAATGTTAGATTTATCGGTTACTTCAACGTCAAATAGTTTTGAATCATAAATAGCGTCTTCTTTGGCTTGTTCTCTAGCATCTAACATGGGTTGAATAACATTGATATAAAGTGTAATCGGAGTAACAATCGTAAACAAAATCGTAATTATCATTAAAATTTTACAAAATTTTCTCATTATTAGCCTCCTACTTAACCTCAAACAGAGCCCTTTCTTCTGCGGTTAAAGGCGCCATGCCATTATCGGTAAGGTAATTTTCCAGATTCGATAATTTCGTACCTAATAACATTTGATAAATAGATTTTTCTTTTTTCGCACGTAATTTCTTATAAAGGATATAACCAATAATCGATGGGATCATGGAAAGTATACCTAAAACTATTCCAAAAACATTCATTACAATAAATGGAAAAGCGACTGCTAAACCCATTGAAAACAAAGACAATAAAATTGACATTAACCCATATTTTCTTGATTGCTTATCGGCATTTTTAGTAACTCTTTTTTCAATTGAAGGGAAACTACCCATTGGCTCAAACCGTGTTGTAAAAGAGCGTGCTTCAAAGTTCTCGTTTCCAATTTTATAAGGCATTACATATTCAGGGGCAATGCAAAATTTTGTATCTAAAATTTGATGCGAAAAATTAGACCTAACTTCTTTAACATGGTCACCAGGAAAACGAACCTGCCCCATTGCTTTGCTTTTTGCTTTATTTATGACCGCTTCACTTGCCGAAGCTGACGGCGAAGCAAACTCCATTGCTAGACCACTTTCTGTAAACTCTGTAGCATCAACTTCTAAATTACACGAAGCAACTAAATCATCAAAGTATTCATCTGCTCCATGAGCAAAGGGACCCTTAATTCCTACACTAACTGTTTCATTAGTAGAAACAGTTCCGCTATAAGGTCGCCAATCGGTAACTGTTCGCTCTTTAATTACTCTTTGTCTAATGTTCTTTTTAAGGTCAGGGTCCCACTTATTTTCGTAAGCTTCGTATTGTTCTTTACGGTCATACCCGATTGATGCCGAATAAGAACCGTCAACATGAATTGTACAAAACATAAATTGCGGATAGTTAATGTAGACTTCTTCAAACTCACTATCAAGAATATTGGATGGTGTATCTTTAATAGACGCAAGGTGAATTAAAGATTTTCGCTTAAATTCAGCTTCATCGTAATAAGTCTTCATGACATAGTAAGGCGAATCAATTTCTGCTTTATTATTAACTATATTGATTTTAACTGGCGGTGTATTCACAGGCTTTTTAATAATAACTTTTGCCCCACAATGCTTACACATACCGAATGTATCGTTTAATATTTGGATTGCGGTTGACCCACAACTCTCACATGCGATATTGGATTTTGTTTGAGGTGCAACATTTTGCGAAAGATTTACCACAACATTGGGCGTAGTCGGTTCGGATTTTGATCTTGGATTTGGCGTTTCATTATTCTGGGAAATTAGCATTAACAATTTTTTAAGTTTATCTTCTAATACTTGCGTTGTATTATTTGGTGCGGTTGCATCTGGCATCACCGCTTCTTTTTCCTTAGCAATCACATCTAACAACGCTTTAATTTTATCTTCGATATTTTTTTTATCGTTCGAGTCACTACTTGACGATACCATATGGTTAGGTTTCAGCCCTAACGCTCGGTCAAGCATATCATCAAGGTTATCGTTCGCCATAAAAATGCCTCCCATAACGAGAGGCATAGTCCAAAACTACGAACTCCCGTTGCGGTCAGGCAATTTATCCCATAAGAACAGGGTGGTCGTTCGTTGTTTGGCGAAACAAAAAACCGTCCTTATGGTTAATATTAAATTGCCTGACCTACGATAGATTACCGACATTTTCATTTTTCGTCAATAGCAAATTAATCGAATAAAGCATACTCCACCCCATGCCAATAAATTTAGCACACTTATTAAAAAATAAAAAAGGCTGTCCGTTCGGAACAGCCCTTTTCAAAAACTTTCATTTTTTATAATTATTAAAATTAATTATAACATTAATTCATTTTAGACACGCTTGATGTCTTCAAAAAGTATATCACCTTGATTTATAATCTCGTCAACCCTGTCCATATCAATATTTTCAACAAACATATCATCAATTAATTGACCTTCGCCATAATGATGCTTATTGGTATTAACTCTTGCCTTATTAGCAAAAGCATCATCTCGCAATTGTTTTACTTCATTAAGGCTTAAATTTTTACATATTTCTTTGCGTGTATACCTTGGTAAATCGCGACTGGCATTAATAAACTTTGCGCCAACTGGAAATTTGGTATATTTCTTGGCATCTTCCTCAAGTTCTGGGAAAACTTTCACATTATGCTCTTCGTATGTCGTTATATAATATAAACAACCTTTCGCACCTTTATGCCATAATGGTTGCATATCGATATGTCCATGTATTCAGTTCTTTTTTAGCCACGCACGTTCAAAATGCGGTGTTGTTTCGGGGAAAAACAAAATCAAATGACAATGATAAAGGTTGTCACTGTTTTCACTACACTCTATTGCCGAAATGTATTTTACACCAGGGTGATGATACCGCAATAATGAAATAAAATTTTTGACTTCTTTTTTAAAGTCATTAAACGACATTTCATCGTGATTGGTAAGTGTCCAAAAAGCACACTTATCGCGTTCTAAATTAACATTAGCGAAATTTTCGCGATATCTCTTCAATGTCTTAATGTAATTTTTAGTCAATAAATATGGGTAGTCTTGATTTACTTTTTTACGATCCCATGTTGTATGACATTTTCTATTAGCAAACGGGTTAAAGCCATTACGTTTAACCATATATGAACTTTCGCCCGTCTGCAATAACTTATATGTTATCATCTTAACTTATCCTTTTAAAAAATTTACATAAAAAGTTGTATCCGCCACCGTTTGCTGGTGGGATATTGGTAACTGTATTTAATTGCCAAAGTTCACTTCCACACAGGGAAAAATAGACATGCATTAAGATGTGTCGAAAAAATTGACACATTGGGTATAAAATAAAAAAAGTTTAGAATTGTGGTTGATGTATATAAATACAGTAACTTTTTGGAAAAACGCGTGGTAATTATAAAAAAGTATAACTTCTATGCCAAAGAATTAATTTTAATAATAATATAAAATAAATAAAAATTATTTTAATAAATAATAACTAAAAGAGAGTAATAATATAAACTATTACATCAAGTTTGGATATAATTTAATAATTCACATGGGTATAATATCTTGCTACACCTTTTACACAATCCGTACGTAAGACTTCTTTTTTATCAATCACGACAACCGCAACTAGGAATTGCAACAACTGCTCTTTTAAGGATAAAAATTCATTAAAATTAGTACTTTTTGTAGGGATAAAAGCACCATTTTCGATTTTTCCACACAGGGTTGCCAGGGAGATTTGTTTTGGGACGGGAGATGGGAATCGAACCCACGCATAACGGAGCCACAATCCGTTGCCTTACCACTTGGCTACACCCGTCATAAACGACATTACAGGTTACCGCAATGCCGTGAAATTGGCAAGATCCTTTACGCGCGGTCGACGTACGCTCCCGTACGCGTATCGACCCGGATCTTGTCGCCGTTGTTAACAAACATCGGAACCTTGGTTTCAATGCCACTGCTTAACTTGGCACTCTTTAAGGCGTTACGCGCGGTATCACCCGCGACACTGGGTTCGGTTTCGGCCACCGTTAACACCACGAAGGTCGGCGGAACAATACTGGCAATTTTACCATCGATATAGTTAAAGGTGCAAACGATCGGTTCGGCGTTCTCGTCGTTGTACTTTAACGCTGTTGCGCACAAATCGTGATTAACCGGCACGTCTTCAAATGTTTCCATATCCATAAAATGGACGATTTCACCGTCGGCGTACGAAAATTGCAGTTCTTTCTTTTCGACTTCGACTTCTTCCAATACCGGATTACCCTTAAAGTTTTCCACACTGATTGCCCCAGTTTTAATGTTCCTAATTTTGGCACTGATGGCGGCAGCCAAACGGGGTTGTTGACGGAATTCGTAGTCAATGACTTCGTAAACGATACCGTTCATTTTGAACAACTTACCCGGTCTTAAACTTTTTGCTTCCATAACGTTAATTATAGCACAGCTTACGGCCTTTGTCGACAGGTTTATTTACCTTTGCTCTGTTTTTTCGCCGTACCATTGATGATGGGTACGGCTACCGTAAATAATGCTTGCAAAGCGGCTTGCACCGGTGCCGCAGCAATCAAGCCTTCCAAAGTTTTAGGCAAAGTTGCCAGTAACAACACCTGCATCCATTGTTGGTCAAAAATGGATTCAACGATTGCTCCCGTAGTCACGGCTAAGCGTTTACCGTCACTTTGTGCAAGTTTCAACAGACTACCCAATAAATCGTTATCCTGTTCTTGCACAGATTGAATATATTTGTTCAATTTAATCATGAGATTCGGCCCCGAAGCAATTAACGCCGCTTCTAACGACCGATTAACTGCTTCCGTCAAAGGACGCACTTGGTTAATTTTACGACATTGACCCCAAACGCTACCTAATACTTTGATATCGATGGGGTCGCCTTTCTTCCATTTAACTTTCAAATTTTGGTATTCCGCTTGTTGAGTGGCTTTGGCTTCCTTGGCTTCGCGTTTAGCGCGTTGTTTTGGTGTTTCATTGGCGTACTGGTCTTCGTCGGTGTCGGCAGTTTCTCCATCCGTCTTTTCCCCTTTCGCTTCACGACCTACTTCACCATCTTCGCCATCTGTTTCTGCTTCGTCCCCGTCCCAGTCTTCTATAAATTCACCACTATCTGCTTGGCGACGGCGTTTAGTTTCTTCATCGGCGTCATCTTCGTTTTCACCTTCGTCGTCGTTTTGACCAAATTGATTAGCATACGGATCAGCACCACCATAATTAGTAAAATCGTCACTGAAACTGTTGTTCGGCTGGTAATCAGCGTCGGTTAATTCTGGTGACGCGTCGTAATCATAATCGTAGTTTAAATCAATGTCCGGATCAACACCCGTTCCGTGCGGATTTAATTCAAAAGCACGGTCTTCCGCCGCTTGGCGCTCTCGCTCCGCAAAATCCCGATCGTCCGTTTCCCCAACCATTACTTTATAATAATTCTTTTACCCTTTTTAAGCAATTCATTTCGTAAACGTAATCGGCTTTCTCCAATACGGTCGGTGATAAGACCGAAATGTCTTTAACTACCACTGTGGTCGCCCCCGCATTGATGGCCGCCAACGCCCCCACGTTAGAATCCTCTACAATCAGAGTCTGTTCGGGAGTTACGCCTAACGCGTGCATCGCCGCCAAGTACACTCCCGGATCAGGTTTCGCCGCACAACCTGCGCCACCACAATAGCAATCAAAGACACTGAAATCTACCCCCGTTTGGGCACAAACCGTTTGCACTTTGTCGTAAGTGGACATGGTGACCAACGCTAATTTATAACCACAATCGCGCAAATAATGCAATATCTCGTTTGCCGCGGGTTTGGCTTTGATCGGGTATTCAGTACGCCATTCGTCACAAAAACGTTGGTACAGCGCATCGTAAGCCGCGTAATCTAAGCGCGGAAAACGTTGATTGAACAACGCTTTTTTCAAGTCGGTACGCACCCCCGAAATACATTCTTGATAAAATTTGGTGGCTGCGGCCTTGCTAATTCCCAAATGGGTCATCGCTGCCACACCACAGCGCATGTCGTACACTTCGGAATCCACCAAAGTTCCGTCAAAATCAAATAAAACGGCCAATATTTTTTCCATCTAGCACATAATAAAACTAATGCAAAAATTTACCAAGAGTTTTTTCTGCGTTACCTTGTCGGCTTTGGTCGTTTGGTGTTGCTCGGCGTTCGTACCCATCTCCGCGCCTACGGTTGCCCAGAGCGTGGAATTACCAATTTTAATGTACCACAAGATTGCGACCCGCAAACCAGGCAAATACGTGGTGACCACCCAACAATTAGCCGACGATTGGGCAGCCTTAAAAGATGCCGGTTACACCCCCGTTTTCATGCACGAAATCATTGACTGGGTTAACGGTCAAGGCGAATTACCCGCCAAACCGATCGTCATCACCTTTGACGATGGCCAATATAACAACCTTTATTACGGCTTGCCATTAGCACAAAAATACGGAATTAAATTTTTAATTAACCCCGTCACCGCGTACAGCGAAAAAAGCATCGCCGACCACGACACTCACAACCCGCATTATAGTAATTTAGATTGGGCAGCAATCAAACAAGGCTACGACAGCGGACTAGTCGAATATGGCAACCACAGCCACAATCTGCACCGCACGGGCAACCCTTTTGGCGTTGCCCCTAAACGCGGGGAAGATTCAACCGCCTACGCGACGCGTTTGCGTACCGACATTAGTCACGCCCAAGACCTATTAACCGCGTGTGGTATACCGACCCCAACTACGTTTGCTTACCCGTTTGGGAAATACACCACCACCACCCGTGACTTACTGCTAAACATGGGCTTCAAAGCCCTGTTAACCTGTAACGAACACACCAACACCATTACGCGTGGCGACCCCAGTTGCCTGTACGCCCTTGGTCGTTTCAACCGCAGCGGGAATCTCACAACCGCACAAATGCTAAAAAAGATAGGCGGGTAAACAGCCGCGAAAGAATACTTGACCACCACCCACACTTGTGCTAAAATAAAGTATTATTGGATTGTAGCTCAGTTGGTTAGAGCACCGCTCTGATAAGGCGGGGGTCAGTGGTTCAAGTCCACTCAGTCCAACCAAGACAAATATCCCCCATAACATATAAACAACCTTGTTTTGCTAGATTGTTAAAGGGAGAATATAAACCAAATACGCCGAAGTTCCAAGTTGCCTTAACAAGACAACAAAAACTTTGGAGTATTTTTACCTTATTATTTGAAATTGATAAAAACGAACTGTGTAATTTGAAGTTTGTTAAACACTGCTCACTTGGAAAGGCGGTACAAAATGGATAAAAATCATGAAAACGAAAAACTTGCACACGAACAAGCAAGGGAAATGTTATTGGCTATACAAGGACAAAGTGGTGCCGCAATCAAACCATTTGGCGTATTTCAATTTTTTTATGATTTCTTGAAAGCAAAATCAAAAAGTAAAATGAACCGAGTTAAGGCAAGGAATATCGCCGAAGTTTATTGTGCACTGCATAATGAATTTTTTATTACCAATGGTTGCCGAAACCCACACGAATGGTTTTACTTAACCCAGTCTCGTTGGCAAAAATACGGGCTTGGCAGAAAAGCAATTTATAACAGCATAAAATTTCTAAGTGAAAACATGTTTATTGAGACAACTTTACGCACACACCCATACAAGCCACAAAATAAGATTAGATATTACAAGATAGATTTACAGAACTTACTAGCAATTGTGCAATACGCTAAAAATAAAGACCACTAAAATTTGGCAGCAGCCACAAGGTGCACGCAACAATTTAATGGTTAGGTTATTATTTACGCGTTACAAGGGGACACCAGAAAAGACATTACTTAAAGTTTATATTATGAGCGAAGCGAAAAAGAAAATTGAGTCACAACCATTTTTCAACTAGGAACATTCAGTTTATTTATGATTTAACTACCCTTTGACTACCGTTTGTCTATAGCTTGATAACTATAGTTTTTACCCGTTGCTACCTTGTTGCCATAACAAAAACCATTGATTTAATATCTCGCTACACCAGTCCATGCAACTACAGCCAAACACTAGAATGGCAAAAGTTTCGAGAATTTTATAGTTATATGGCACAATGATTTAACAGTATCTTACTAATCACTTGTGTTTTTTATTGGAAGATGTTAGGCTAACAATGCGACACAATTCAATACTTTTAATCAACGGGAAACATTTTTCGCCTTTCAACGAACTTTCCGCCCGCTGGTTAAAAGTGGATTGTGTCGCAACAATGGAAGGTTTGTTCGATAAGGACTGTGCCTTCCACTGGGGAGGCACTTTTATTGAATAAAGACACAAAAGAATGTTTAATCAATTTACTTTTGGATTTAGAAAGTAAAGAATACCAAAACATTGAACGAGAAGCCAATGCCGTCAATATATTTAATGTCTTAAAATTAACCCGTGCCGAAATCAGGCACAGCAACTTTTTAGCCTGGTTATTAGACCCTAGCGAAAATCACGGGCTTGGGACAACATTTAGCAAGTATTTTTTTTATGAAATTTTTAATAATCTTAAAGATTTAGATGATTGTCGTTTCGACTTTGGAAAACTATTTCTAGAAAGCATTGATAAGTTTATTATTTACCGCGAAAGGTTTAACATTGATATTTTAATGGTCGCGGCAAACCAACTGGTTTGCATTGAAAATAAAATTGATACTTTTACTCACGACCAACAGTTAACACACTACCGCGAAAAGTTAAACCGACAATATCCTGCCCATGAAAAATTATTCTTGTATTTAACACCAAATTGCGAAGACATTTCCGATTATCCCGATTGGCAAAAAATATCTTACCAGGCGGTCAGTACTACCATACAAAAAGTTTTAGAAACCAGCCCACTTAACCAAGAAACAGAAATCTTACTAAAAAATTACCAAAAAATTATTAAAGGAGAAATTATGAACGAAGATACCGAAATTGAAAAATTATGTTTGGAAATTTATCGTAAGCACAAAACAGCCTTCGACTTAATTGATAAATACCGTCCTAACAATGATTTGAAAATCAGTGATGAAATTAACGAGTTTTTACAATCGCGTCAAGACATCATTTACGAAAATGGTAATTTTAATGCTGGTAAAAATTGCCTAAAATTTACTACTAATACGATGTTAAATTTTTTGCCACAATCGCCTACCATGCAAGAGAAACTATGGACCAAGGGTTGTTACTTTCTCTACGAAATCCACTTAAAGAGTAAAGAAATTAAGGCTGTTTTATTCCATTGTATTGACAGTGATAGTACTAAACAAAAGCTTGCCGAACATAAAATAAATCAAATCTTTGCATTATCACAAACCAACTATCGAGAATTTAATATTAAAAAACAAGGTAATTTAAGTAAGAACTGGCAGTATTATACTGTTTATGCAAAGTCCCTACTACTAGACGAAAAGGCAGATGATAATGTGGAATCAATAATCAGTAAATTAAAAAGTAAGTTAACAACTTTTATCGATAAAGAATTACCAGAATTTGAAAACAAAATAAAAACTACGCTAGGCCCTATTGCTTAACGCTGCTTAAAAATTTATTAAACTTTTAACCAAATACTCAAAACACCGGAAAATAACGCCATACAAAAGAAATACTATCCCGGCTAAGATGGGCTTTACAGCACCAAGAAACACTATTATTATCAAAACGAAAGGAGTACCGCACTAATGAGAAATCTAACCCCAACGCAAATCGACATTTACAAAAATGATAGTAATAAAGTTTTGTTAATCTTGACGGGACTTGGCGGGACGACCACCGGTTATCATGACAAGTATATTACGATTGCCAAACAAGCCACGAAAAAGGGTTGGTCGGTGATCGTTGCCGCTACCCCTAATGGTGCTTCTCTTGCCGAGAACGAACCCGAATATTTTAACGCTCTTTTGGACCAAGTCTACCAAGTTATGGAGAGCAAGGACTTAACGATTTACGCCATGGGGCATTCACAAGGCGCCAACATTTTGCTATGGTGTGCTTATCTACATCCGCAAATTAAGCGTGTATTATCTATTAACCCCGTTTTAGATTGGAATACACATTTATTGCTTGACGGCATTAAAAATTTTGCTGGCGAAAAAATTGACATCATTATTGGCGAAAAAGACCCGTCTTATCCGTGGGTTGAAACATTACCGAAGAACAATATTTTAACAACAACAATCTTACCCAATATTAATCATGTGTTCAGCGGTAATTTACCGACTTTTATTGATTTACCAAAACGATTTTTATTTAATGATAAGGGGGGGGCAAATGGATAAGTTTGTCGAAATAGCCAAAGCCGTGATGATTGGTCACGCTATCGGAGACGCACTGGGTGTACCCGTCGAATTTTGCGAACGGGCTGATTTGGTCAAGAATCCTATTACTGACATGCAAGGTTATGGTTCTTTCAAAGTTCCCAAAGGCACATGGTCCGACGATACCAGTATGGCACTTTGTGCTTTGCAGAGTTTTACCAACGGTATGGTTGATTTTAACGCTATTATGAATAATTTTTGCAGGTGGTGCTATAACCAAGAATTTACCGCAACTGGTGTAACTTTTGATGTTGGTATTACCACTAATGAAGCAATCTACCGTTATTATCAACAAGGCATATCGTATGACCAATGTGGGCTTACCGACAGAAACAATAATGGCAATGGCTCACTGATGCGTATTCACCCATTTGTTTTGTATTTTCTTTATCAAAAGTATAATAACGAACATCTAGCATATATAGATTTTATTGGGCAAGCCTCGGCGTTAACTCACGCTCATCCGCGTTCGCGTTTGGCTTGTGTAATATTTGCTTATATTTTAGCCGCTTTGATTGAAAAACCAAACAAAACATCGGTGTTGGAAAGTTTATGCGTTCTCGAAGAAGTTTACCATCATTGTTATGATTTAGGATTACATACTGACGAATATAATGAATTACCGCATTTTCAAAGATTATTTGATGGTATTGAAAAACTAAATCGCGATGAAATAAAAAGTGATAGTTATGTGGTGCATACTTTGGAAGCGGCGGTTTGGTGTTTATTAACAACCAATAGTTATGAGGATTGTGTTTTAACAGCCGTTAATCTTGGTAGTGACACTGATACGACCGCCGCGGTTGCCGGTGCCTTAGCAGGAGCATTATATAGTTATGGTGCTATTCCAAAACAATGGCGTGATACTCTACTCAAAAGGGATGCGATTGAATCATTATGTGAAAAAGTATTTGTATATAACAATTTGGGTTAAAACTCTTTACATTGCTATTGCTTACTTTATATTTTAATGTGAGTAGCAAAAGAAATAATAAAAAAGTATTGACAAGTAGTAATCAAAAAGTTATTACACTGTTACACGCTTGTGGAAAAATAATTTCCACTTGTGGAGCAAATCTTGTTTACAAGAATTTGTGTCCGCCTTATAACACCGTTTATTATAAGGGCATCGTCAAACTGGAAAAATCAGTTTCTCGGTGTCTTTTTTATTTGGACAAAGTACTGAGAACCTTAAAAGGAGGTTATCAAATGTCTAAGCCAAAACGACCAGTACAATCCGTACTGATTGAGAGCCATCATGCGAACACTGAAGTTAATCGAATGTTTTTAACATACATTCATGAAGAAATCAAAAAATTATCTCAACAAAAAAATAAAAAGGAGCAATAAGAATGAAAATGAATAATTCGAAACGCAATCATAATTACGCAGTAGCCTACTGCCGTTTCAGTAGCGATAAACAAAGAGATGAAAGTATTGAAGCACAAAAACGAGCAATCAATCTCTATGCCGAACAAAATAATTTAACCGTGCTAGAGTACTACGAAGACAAAGCTCAAAGTGCTAAAGACGATAAACGCACCAATTTTCAACGAATGGTACGCGAAATGCCAAACAATAACATTGGTACCATTCTAGTTCACAAAATGGATAGATTTTCGCGTAACATCATGCAATTTTTGGAATACGAAAAGAAGTTCACCGAAATGGGAGTTGAAATTGTTTATGTTGCCCAACCCGAAATGAACAACAAGTTTGTAAAAATGATGTACGCAACCATGGCTGAACAATTTCTTGATAACCTATCCAGCGAAGTTACCAAGGGCATGATTATCAACGCTGAACACGGCAAACGCAATGGCAGTGTTGTACCTTATGGTTATAAAACCGAATCTTTATGCGATGCGGATGGTAATTTACTGCTCAATAAAAATGGTGGTGAACTTCATAAAGTAGTAATTGACCCTGAACGAGCAGAAGCCGTAAAACTTATTTTTCAAATGACAATCGACGGACATACACGCGCTAAAATCATTGAGACACTGACCCAAAAAGGTTATCGCAAAACCAGTAAAAAGAACTTTGGTAAAGAGTTTACGGGAACTTGCCTTGATAAAATCTTACGCAACGAACGCTATACTGGTGAATATGATTTTCACTACAATAAAGGAACTCGTGACAAACCAATCCCCGCCACGATTAGAGTTACTCAAGAATTTCCAGCGATTATTTCCAAGGAAACATTTGCCACTGCGCAGAAAATACTCCAAGCCCGTAAACATCGTGCACCCGTTAATGCAGCGGAAGAATATTTGTTGACCGGTAAAATCTTTTGTGGAGAATGTAAAAAGCCATACAATGGCATGCGCTGTAAAAGGCACGGCAAAATGTATGTTTATTACAAATGCGACAATCAAAGCAGTTATAAAAACGGACGCTATCAAAAAAACTATTGCCATAATAACTCCATTCAAAAAAGTATGATTGAACAATATGTAATTGACGAATTAAAGCAAATTGTTTTTAATGACGCTTATATTGACCAAGTTTACGCCGAATACGATAAATATGTAAAAGCCCAGGCAATTAACACATCAATGGTAGAAACATTAAAACATAAACTACATAGTATCGAAAGTAGCATTGCCAATATTCTTGACACGATTAGCCGTGGATATACTTCGCCGTCTATCATGGAACGGTTAACTCAACTAGAAAACGGAAAAAACCATACGCTTACCAGTATCCAGCAAGAAGAAAATACAACCGCTTACATATCTGCATCCAAAGATGATGTCCGTCGTGTTTATCGCCAAACTCGCGCCATTTTAGATGGTAACGACTTTACGGCGAAAAAACGCATTGTCACGAACTTTGTTAACAAAATCATTGTTTATCAAGATAAGGTTGAAGTCTACATCAATCTTATTCCCACTATTTGCTGTGCAACACTTAACCTTGATATTCTCAAAACCCATTTATGTAGTGGTGAATTACTTTATGGTGATTGGGACTTGGACAGCACCCATTCGGCAACTAATTTAGCGGAATACCATAAACTTTGCTCCCAGCCTAATGCGAAATTTACACCTGTTTTACCTCAAAACGCGAATGCTGATTGTGTTTTTACTACCGATAATCATATAGGGCAACCAATAAGGAACTATACGAACCCAAAACAACACTCGGCGATAAAACTGTTCTTTATTGACGCTCATTTTGGCATAGTTGCCGATTTTTACCGCAGTTAGATTTGGGAAACAAAATTAACAAATTTTTGTCTATGCCCCTGCTGGTCGTCTTAATAGAATGTTTCTTATAGCAATTATAATCTATTAAAGACTGCTGAATATGTGACACATTCTCCGTACTCCTTTTTGTTCCCTGCCTTTTAGCAGTGGATTTGGCGTGGTTACTCGGTTAATTCAATATTTAGAACTTTTCTAATTAACTATATGGCTTAAGCAAAAATTTTTTAGAAATATATTCCCCACTATTTCCAATTAATTTGAATGAAACGCAGGATTGTGGTAAATGCTTAACACTGAACGAACTAACGAATTTTTTAGTAAATCCAAATTCATTAACACGCAACTCATCGTCAACGAACCATTGTATTTTATTTGTACGTGTGCATTTAACTTTGATTATTCCGACATAATTATCAATTTGTAAATCAATTAAACTAGGTGCTTGACCAGTATAACCACATAAAGTTTGTATTTCATCATCGCTATAAGGATTTACAATAAAAGGATAATAAACATTTTTCAATTCAATATTGCTGCCACCAAAACTCGCTAAATCCGCTATTATTCGCCAATGGAAAACTGTATTTCGTTTTTCATATAAAGCCAATGCTTTTGTAAGATGCTCATTAAACACATTTTCCGTGACATTATTTACTTGCAAAAAGTGGCGTTTCGCACTTTCAGCATAACCCAACCTTTGTGAATTATGATAATGTATTACCCCATGACATTTATTACAAATCGCTATAATGTTATCAAGCGTTTGTGTCCGTTTATTGATATTGAATTTCCAAACTTCATGTGCTTGTAAATGATTAGTCTCATATCCACAAATTTGGCACTTTCCATTTGCCTGTTGGTAACAATAATTTCTTAAGGTATCCCAATCTTTCTTCGGCAACGTGACACTTAAATCATTACCTCATGCGCCTTTAGGCAAGAGGTCAATTTCTAGTTTTAAATTATTCATAAATTACCTCGTAGGATACAACTCTTCGGCTGCCTTACGTTGTAAATACTCTTCTTCCCCTAATTTAGCAATTAACTCTTCTTCATCAAACGGCTGAATGACTTTAATATTACCCTTCATCTCAGGAAATGGCTCACCGTAACAAATAACCGCACTCGGATTAATTACTGATAGCATTTTATTATAGCTTTCTAAAATTTCAGTTTTATATTTTTCACGACGATACGTTGAAATCGCCACCACACTTCCTTTCTCAATCCCGGCAAAGCAAAAATTATAACTATTTTCACCAGCACAACAAACTGTTGGAATTACCAACTTACCCATACTTTGCCAATACGCACCGCACTAACGATTTTTAAAAGTATTGTATATTTGCAATGCTTTTGGCATACACAATAAAGACTAAATTCAGGCGTTAGTAACGCATAATATTGATCCAACTTTTCCATTGTTTGTTCCGGTTTTTCGTAAACGGCATCAAATAGCCAATCGTAAGTAAAGAAATGAATAGTTTTATGTTAATTCTTGTATCAGCCAAATCCACAGCAGTTTTCAAACAATCATCCGCTGATAGAATTTCTTTTTTGTTTTCTTCCCAAAATTGTTTGTACTGGTTTAAGCTCATTTTATTTGCACCACCCATTAAATCAGGTTGCTTAACTTGCAAATTGTCTGCTTCCCACCCACAATACTCACAAATGTCGTATTCGTTTTCAATGTTTTCCAACCCACAAACTTGGCATTTATGCGCGTTGAGTTTCTCAAAATTGTTATTTATAGTTTTATCCATTTTTTGCTCCTTTAATTTTACAAATATTCTATGTATTAGTCAAATTGGTCATAAAAATAATCAATTCCCCGATCCGGCCCAAAATATGTAATAGTTTTACCGCTATCATTAATTATTACTATTTCAAAATGCAAAAGAAAAAGCCTAACCACATTAGAGATCAAAGCCGAGAGATAACTGGCTAAAAATTATTTAATAAAGGAGAAAATATGGAATATCAAAAATATTACTTAAAAGAATCGATGGTTTTGTCAAAGACAATAATGTTTGTTATTACGCAAACTTTGCCGGCTTCTGGGCTTGGCAAGACAAAGAACTCATAGACAAAATACAAGAAGTTGAAACGCGACATAACTGCACTGTCTACGCTGTAACGCACGTGTTTACTTGCTTTGGCGAATGTTATGATTTCTTGATTGTTACTCACTACCCAACCATATAACTTTATTAAACAGTTAGTTTTGTTGAGCGCCCCGTTTAACTGTTACCTGTTTTACCAGTTATATTCCTTCCCGAAAACACAATCTGGCTCGTGGTCGTCAATAACACCGACGGCCTGTAAGTAAGAATAAATAATTGTCGAACCGACAAAACGCATGCCCCGCTTTTGCAGATCGCTTGACACGGCGTCCGACAATGGCGAAGTCGACCGTACCACACCGTCACGATTAACCACTGCCTTACCACCCGCGAAACCCCACAGGTACGCGTCAAAACTGCCAAATTCTTTTTGGATAGTCATAAAAATTTGCGCGTTGTTAATAGTGGCACTGATTTTACGGCGGTTACGCACGATGCCCGTATCGCTCATCAATTCGGCAATTTTGGCGTCGTCATAATGAGCAATCTTAACGTAATCAAAGTCGTCAAACGCCACGCGAAAATGATCGCGCTTGTTCAAAATGCATTCCCATGACAGTCCCGCCTGAAAACTTTCCAGCACCAGCATGGCGAACAAATGGCGGTCGTCATGACTGGGTTTACCCCACTCTTGGTCGTGATACGCCACGTACCGCGGATTATCCAAATTGACCCAACGGCAGCGTTTAACGGCTTCTGGTACCTGATTATCCATTCAATCCAGTTTACTATTAGTCAGTGGTGATGACAAATTTTTTATACCGCCGTAGCGGTTTTCTTTTTGCGTTGGATACCGGCAATGAACAGCCAACTAACCGCGCCACCGCCCAGTACCAATACCCCACCGGCAATAATGCCAAAGATTAACCACACCGTACCGTTATTGTTGCCACCGCCGTCAGTAGTACCCGTAACGGGCGACAACG
>CATLHJ010000011.1 GCA_949949035.1 uncultured Clostridia bacterium
CCATTTGTCAAGCACTTTTTACAAATTCGCGTGGGTTCACCAAAAAAGTTACTGACCGTTTACTAAACAATCAAGGGCAACCAAAAAATAGTTATTAACAATGGCGCCGTCCGGCTAGTTACGGCAATGGTTTTTGCACGGCGGTACGTGCGTAACGGTGATAAAATTCGTCTTGGGTCATTTTTCGTTGAATGCGGGCACTGGGAGTGCCGTCCGTCCAAACGTAAAAATTTTGAATGCGCCCCGCAATTTGAAACCCAAGACTTTCTTGGACTTCGCCACTGGGAGTATTGATTTCCGCGTGACAAGTTACAATTTCGGGAACATTAAGCACGGTAAATGCGTATTCGACCACTGCGCGCATGGCTTCGGGAATAATTTCTTGACGCCAATATTTAGGATGCAAGATGTAATTGATTTCTTTGGTCCCGCGAGCCACCAACATGGTCGACCTTTTTTCCTTTTTATAACGATCCAATTTAATGGCACCCACTACTTTGTGTTGGGCTTTCAGCACAATGGCAAAAAAGAAACGGCTGCGACTGGCTTTACTTAAACCGTCCTTGGCTTCGGTTTGCGTACGATAAACCGGCCACGCGGTGGTTGGGTCGTCTTTGGTTTGGCGCATAAAGTCCCAAAAGTCATTAAAATCGGTGGTACGGAATTTACGCAACGTTAACCGTTCAGTTTGAAAAATAAGTTCAGTATTGGCAGATTTCACTACTTTACCAGTATAGCACGCGCGCCACGATTGACGCAAGTGGTTTAGCGACTTTGTTCCGTCACCGTGGCACGTTCTTGGCGACGTTGTTCGTTAACTTGCATTTGGTTAACCACGCGCAAGAGATCTTCCCCCGTTAACGGGTCAAAATTGCCCTGACTTTCCTTAAAGAAACGCGCAATTTCTTGAATTCTCGCCAAACCACCGCGTTCCGCAGTAGTTAATAACACATCACGCGCGAAACCCTGCACCACATTGTCAGCGTGTTGCAACAACGGGATCATCACTTTCATGCCCGCCAAAGTCGGTTGATAATGCGGCTTGACCACTTCCATTAAGCAATTCGCTTCTATCACCAAATTATCCCGTAAAACACGCCCTTCCTTGTGGGCTTGGGCACTTAACAAAATGGCTTGCCGAGCAATTGCCAAAATTTGGGTTTCGGTCAGTTGATCAGTGTCAATGCAGTCCCCATCTTTCGTAACCACATAGGTTACACACAAGGGACGTTCTGGTGCGCAACTGAGTTTGCGTTCCTTGCGTTCACGCATCAAGTCATTGGGGGTTTTACGGTAAACAATCATCGGTCAATCTCCTTTATTTGGACAGTATAACACTTTGATTGACCGCAAAGCAAGACCAATCCCCCAATTATTACGCTATTTTTGTCGAATTATTTGGTATAAACCCGTACAAAGTACTCGCGAGCATGCAAACAGACGGGACAAACCTTCGGTGCCGACTTACCCACAAAGCGATAACCGCAGTTAGTGCATTGCCAAGTAACTGCCGTTTCGCCAGCGAATAAAGTATTGTCTTTCAGTTGTTTCGCTAAATCCAAGAAACGCGCTTCATGTTCCTTTTCAATTTGACCAACGCCACGGAATTTGGCCGCAATTTCAGGGAAACCTTCGGCTTCGGCGTCTTTGGCGAATTTTTCGTACATATCCGTCCATTCGTAGTTTTCACCAGCCGCCGCCGTTAATAAATTTTCGGTAGTGGCACCAATGTCGTTCAAGTATTTGAACCACATTTCGGCGTGTTCTTTTTCGTTACCCGCCGTTTCGGTAAAGACCGACGCTATGGTCGGGTAACCTTCTTTCTTCGCTTGCGAAGCAAAGAAAGTATATTTGTTGCGGGCACCACTTTCACCCGCGAAAGCCGCCATTAAGTTGGCTTCGGTTTTCGTTCCTTTCAATTTTTTATCCATACGTTATGGTAGCAATTTTTGTCGAACTTGGCAAACCTTTTTTGGTATTGAAGTGGTATTTTTCCCCGTGACAGGTTAAACTTAACGCGAAGTCACCCAATAGATTCACGCACGGGGTTAAATGAATCTTGCCCCCCGCAAAGCGAATGCCGACCACCTTGGTTAATAAATACTGCCAAACGTCCGCCGGCAAAGCGTGCTTGTCGGCCAGCACCGCCAATAATAATTGTTGGTCGACATTTTTTACTGCCGCTTTGACCAAAGCCAACAAACTAGGGTTTTCTTGGTTGTCAAGCGGCTTATTAAACAGCGCCTGCAATGCAGTGTCAGCCGTTTTAATTTGAATATCGTCTAACGCCGCTACCAAGTCTTTAACCCGGGGACGGCTTGGTAACACGGCATCGTGACGGGTAACCGTCAACTGCCGTTGTTCGTAACCGGCTAATTTTACCTTAATGGGTATGGTCCAATGGTCGGCCAAGTACTCACCGGTTAAATGCACCGCCGTTGGTAAGTGATAGGTGGCTTGCCGGCCACTGTCAACGTTGACCACTGTTAAGATACTGCCTTGCCCACTGACTACCGACCAACCGCGAAAGGTTAACGGCCAATCAACAGTCTGGGTCACAGGGTTAGGCGACGCGTTACGGACAGTTAAACGGGCGACATACGGGTAACTTTTGGTAACGCGCACGGCAGGTAAAACGGGTGCGGGCGGAACATAGGGGGTCGGCTTACTCATTTTGGTTAACAAGTACAAGGCGTCGGGCTCCACGGTGGTCCGGTCAATAAAGAACAACAATAGGCGTTCGGCTTGGCAGGCACGCACCGTAGCATCATCGATAAAGCCCGTTACTAAATCGGCCACCATACGGTTTGACGCCGCATACAAAAAAACTAAATTAAAGCCACCGCATAATTTAGCTGCTCGCCGATAAGCGGACAATTCGTCCCAAACCAGAAAGAAGTCAACTGGTTCGCGCACCATCACGACGTGAGTTAACCATTTCAAGGACGGCACGCATTTGACAGCCGCCCGGTAGCGAGTCAACAATTTTTCGCCGTGCACCCAGTGGGCTTGGTAAGCCGCCGTCACGATGTTTTCAACTTGACGATTAGCCGTCAATTCGGCAGTAGTTAAAAGTTGACGAGACGCGTGGTCAACACTGATGGTCAAGTGCCCTTGCCCCGTTAAATAAATTACCAATTTATCCGTCGCGGACGCCAAACTGCTGCCTAACCGCACTTGTTCTCCGTGCACAGTGTAAGTGTGGCTTTCACCGGTCACTAAATGTTTAATAGTTACTACCCCGCGGTTAATGGTACAATCGTAATCGGTTTTATCTTTGGCCACGGTTAAGGCAATTTGTTGTTCACTACGCATTTCCAGTTCGTAAAAGTTACCGAAGTAGCGTAACGTTAAATTAGCGTTTTGGTACTTAACGTAACTACCATACACGGTCATTGTTAACGGTTGGTCGGTTTGAATTGGACAAACACGCGGGTCACAGTAGCCGTTATTAAAAATTTTGTAGAACGGAACCCGATACAAAGTATACAGTTGTGACGACCAAATAGGGTTAATCCGCTTGACTATTTTTCGCGCAGGAGCAAACACAAACCACAGGTGTTTACGTAGTTGCCGTTGCTGCCGTTCATCGGTACTTTTACTTAACAGCACCGCACACGCGTAGGCGTACAGTAAACGGTCGTACGGGTCGGTACTGGGACGGTAATGGGGGTCAGCGAGTAATCCCGCCAAATGCGTTACGTACGCTACCGCTACCCCGTGGGCGGAAGGCATTACCAAACATAAATGGTTAAATATTTTTATTTCGTGGCGCAACGGCGAATAAGTAATGCCCTTTAACGGCAAACGGACGATGCGTTCCCGCACTGTGCCCGTCACGGCTGTCCGTAAAATTAAGTACGGATTACGCAACCGAAAACCGATAACGGTCAACATTACTACTAACACCGTGACCGTAATTGCCCACCACATACGTTAATTATTGCCAATAAAAAAGGGCGTAACGCCCTTTTTCTTTACATTGTAGAAATGAATAACGCGTCGCCCTTTTCTGGTTCCAAACGATCTTTACCCATCGCGGTAGCCAGAATCTTGGCAATCTTTTGCAAGTTCTCGTCGGACACTTCTTTGTCGCCCTTCACAATTACGTTCAGTTTGTTGTCGTTACGGCTGACGATTACTTCTTCGTAACCACATTGCGCGGTAATCATACCTTCGGCCTTGGTTTCAAAAGCAATTTCGTTGGCCAAGGCTTGTAATTCGGCTTCGGCTTTACTGCGGGCTTCGGCACTGGTCGCACTGTTCGCGATAATGTCCTCCAACAATAATTGTCGTGCCAAACGCGCGTCCTGACGGTTTTCTTTTAAGGTGATAAACATGTTGGTTTCGGTTTTGGTTCCCGCATTAATGTTAACCGCGTTTTGGTTTAGGCTGAAATTCAAATAGCCCGTTACCACTAACAAGGCCAACAGCCCTGTCATCAAGGCAATCTTACGTGCTTTTTTATTAAAGACCGTTTGGCAAAAATGTTTTACTTTACCCCAAGCGCTCCCTAATTTACGTTGTTTTTTTTGCGTTACTACTTCCACAATCTTTTCCCCCTCTGCCAATAATTATATGGACGCGTTAAGCCGAATATACCGTCTTTTTTTGTCGAGTTTTAATTACCCGTCAAAATTTCAATGTCAACTTTTTGGTTGCCAATCACGGTTTGCACCGCCCGTAGCAGGTTCAACCGAACACTGACATCACCGGCGCCGGTGGCCACCACCACGATTCCCAACAACGCCGGCGGATTAGTCCACAAAATCAACGGTTGACCATTGGTGGTGATCAACTTGTGGTCTTTGGTAGTGGTGGTAATTTCCTGTCCATTACTGCCCGTTTGGGTAACCGTTTTTTCCTGAATATCGTACGCCAATTCCGCGGTGCCTTCGCCATCAGTCATCACCAATACCGCCACTTTGCCGGCTCCCGCCACGCTGCCCAGTACATTTTCCAATTTACTGGCCAACTGGTCGGCATAAGATTGGTTTTGGTTAACTACCGTAGTCTGCTCGGTCGTTGCCGTGGTAGTCGTCTTTTTGGGCACCAAAGTCGACAGGTAAATACCAACGATCAAAACCACCGCCAAGACCGCGGCGTAAATTTCCCAATGCTTGATTTTTTTAAGCTTTTCCCACAGTTTTTTCATATTATTTGCACCTCCCCGCCGATGGCTTGCTTAATTTCCGCAATTTTTGCGTCTGTGACTGTTTGTCCTAAAACGATGTAGGTTACACCGTCACTGATACACACTACTGCCGACGGGTAGCCCAGTTGCTTTAATTGTTGTTCCACCCGACTTTGCTGACCCGCTTGGTGCAAATTATCCACCAAACCCGCATTAACGTTAATGTCAGTTTCGGGATGCCAGTTACTCAATTTATTTAGTAACCCCGGTAATGGTTGCACGATGACAAACAGCACAAAGAACGCATAAATCGAGCGAACAAATTTCCCCAGTCGGCTATCTTTGCTGATTAACTCAATAATTACGCCGAGGACTACTACCCCCAAAATTGGGCCCAACCAAGCAACCATGTTATATTACATTCCCCGTCATCATCAATAATGCCAAAGAAATGAGATACATAAAGGTTACCCCCAGCAAGCACGCCACCAACATACCAAACGATTTACCGATACTGGTTAGGAAATTGCTGATCCGACTGTCACCGATGGGCTGGGTGACCGCGGCCGTTAATTTAATAGCTAACGAAAAAACCGCAATTTTGATCAACGGGGCTAACACAATACCCAGCAATAACAAAATACCTGACAGCCCAATAGCATTCTTGATGAGTACGGCGCTGGCCATAAGCAGATCAAACCCCTGTGACAAATAATTACCGACAATAGGTACGTAACTGCCGACCGTCATTTTCGTGGCACGCACCGAGATACTGTCAAAACTGCCCGCGGTGATACCCTGAATGGTCATAAAGGACAAAAAGACGGTGAAACACACCCCGACCAACCATTTGAATAAAGAATTAAAGAACCCAACGAACTTGTCCAATTTGGTGTTGGGTGCCAAATGCGACACTACGCTAAACGCAAAACTGACAATAAATAACGGCATGACAACGTAAGTGAAAATCTGCATGATACCGCTGGCCAAGACCGCAACCGCGGGTTGGTAAATACTGGCACTGGTCGGTGCCCCAGCCGTTACCATTAAGGTCAAAATAATGGGAAACACCAAGTCGACTTGGCTTTTTAAGGTGGTTAATACCCCGCCGACCATTTGCACCAAATCCACTACACTACCGACCACAATTAACACCACCGCGGCGTAAGCCACGAAGTAAACTAATTGCCCAACACCATGCTCCTTGTCCGTACCGACAAAACTGCAAACAATGGTAATCGCAACGATGAGCACGACCATCGGTAATACTGCCAACACGATGCCACCCAGCAACGCCAAAATCCCTGACAGTACATCTGGGTATTGTTGAAAAAATTCACCGGATAAAATTTGCCCAAGCAACGTAAGGAAGTTGGCACCACCGAAAACGCTTAAATTACTTAAATCGCCAAAATCCAACTGCGCTAAAGTATCAGTTACGGCTTGGCTTAACTCGTTTTCCATTTAGTCCAACACCCCCAACACCACGTCAACTAAACTTTGAATAATGGGCATTGCCAAAATCACGATGGTAACTTTGCCCGCCAAGATAATCACGTCCGCCACGGTTTGTGACCCCGCATCACGACAAATACTGGCGGCGATATCACACAAATAACCAATGCCGACAATCTTTAAGATACTGGCAAATAACTGGGTAGCCAAACCGGTGCGGGCGACCAAACCGTTAATACCACTGACGACGTTGGCCAAGCCCCCCACAATCAGCACTAACATAACGGCAGAACCAATTAAACCCACTACAACCGCTAATTCGGTTTTCAATGGGCGTAAAATCAATACCGCCACAGCTGTGGCTATACCAATCGCAATAATCTGGGTCAGTGCCACACTGCACCCCCGTTAATACAACGCAAATAAGGAGCGAATAGAATTAAACAAGTCGCTAATCATGGACAGCACCATCACCAAACACAACACGACCGCCGCCAAAGAAACAAAGGTGGCAATTTCTTCCCGCCCCGCTTGTTTCAAAATGGTACACACGACCGCCGCCAACAAGCCGATTGCCGCAATTTTGAAGATGATTTCTATATCCATAAAATTACCCCCGCTATACCAATTATTATTAAAAGTTTCAAAGTAATAGACGCCTTGAAACGTAAATGGTCATTGGCTTGTTGTTGCTTGGCGGTAAAGATGGTTAACGCGTTCGCAATTTTGGCTTGCTCGGTAACGCTGCCAGTACGTCCCAGTTGGAACAAGAATTCGGCAACATCAGTATCGGTTGTCAGCGCCGTGCACTTTTCTCGCGTTAAAGCGCTTTGTCCGTCCAGTAACTGGCCATAACCCGCCAGTGCCTTGGCAAATTCGCCCGTGGCCTGCGGTAAGGCTTGCTTAATCACCAGGGGTAATGGTGGTCGGGTAAAACCTAACGCTGTTTGTAAATGGTGACAAAAATTGATAACTTCCGTATAAAATTGCACCCGTCGCCAACTGCGCCGATAATAAACCACGCCCATCACCACGCAAATAATCAGGCAAGCGCCACCCATGAACCACTTCATAGACGACGTCCACTGCGGTCAAAGACCCCCACGACTTCGCCCGCCCGTTCGCCAGTGGTTAAAACTACGTAACGGTCAAACACGCCTTCATTATACAGGTCACATAAATATGGTTTGTGACGCACTTCGTCCAAGTCAGCGGCGTGGGTACTGGCCATTACGATTACCCCACTACGAGCAGCGTTACGCACCATTTCTGCGTCGTCCGCAGTCGCAATTTCGTCGGTGATTACTACGTCGGGGCGCAGACTACGCAACCCATTAAGAAAACCAAAACTTTTGTTGCCCCCCGTAATCACGTCGGCGTTACCCACATCTAATTGGTTTTCGCCTTGGTAAGCGGCGGCTAACTCTCCCCGTTCGTCCAAGATTAAAGTATTCAGTTGCGGATACTTGTTGCCGATTTGTTTAGCAATATCCCGTAGCAAAGTGGTTTTCCCCGCTCCCGGTGGTGCAATAATTAAGGTTTTAGCCGGACGCTTAAGGTCAAAGATGTACGGCAATACGGGGTACGCACAGTTCTTAACTTGATGTGGCAGGCGCAGACATAAGGAACTGATATTGCTGATTGCGGCAACTTGCCCATCAGCCATCACCAGTTCGCCCGCCAGACCAATCCGCACCCCGCCCCGAATCGTGATAAAGCCCTGCACCATTTGGTCTAGAACCGCGTAAATCGCGTACTCGGCAGCCTTGTGCACCACGTTGTCCAAATCTTCGCGCGTGATTAACGGCGTCGGTAAAGTAAACCTTTGGGCGTCAATAAACACTACCGCAGGGGCATTGACCCGCAAACGCAGTTCGTAGATCTGTTGCACTGGCAAGTGGTTTAACGCTTCGCGCACCGGATCGGGCAAAATCTTCAACCAAGTTTCCACCCCCATCAATATGCAAGAAAATTAGCCGTTATCAATCGGTGCGGGTAAGGCCGGTGGTTCTTCGCTGGCCCTTTTGTTACGTTTAACCTTTTGCCACTTGGGGCGCATGAAAGCGCCTAGGGCCATGGTCAAACAATAAACTACGGTAAACGCGGGGAACAATAACGCACCGTCCATTAACTGTCGCCGTTTGGTCGCGCCCAGTTTACGGTAATCCAATAAAACCAATAACATGCCTTGGCCAATACCCGCGACAATAAACAACACCAGCAGGATAATTCCAACCAACTGTAACTGACTGAACAAGCCGGGGGCAGTCAACCCCGCAGCCGTGGCGGCACTGTCGGTAAATAACCCATTCGCCCACAAGTACGCCACATCGTAAACGTAAAAGAAAGGAATCCACGTACATAAAATCACGCAAATAATGTTAAACATGTAGGTTAAAAATTGTTCAATGAACGAAAAACGGAACTGCTTAATGCTGTTCCACAGCAACGCGGGAGTATAGCGCCCCAATAAGCGCAAATTACCCGCGGCGATCCGGCGGTTGCGCGCGAAAGTATCTTTGAAAGTCGACGGCAAATCTTCGTAAACCACCGCATCCTCAACAAAATGGCAACGCTGCCCTTGAATCATACGTTTGAAGCAAAATTCGGTATCTTCGGTGATGGAAGTACAATCATAACCACCGATGTCTTGAATAATTTGGTAACTAATCATCGCGCCTGGACCATTAACGTGAGCATCGATGTGTAATCGTTCACGCACGCGGCTGGAAAAACGGGAATCAAACGTATAGTACAAACCGCACGCCTTGGTGAATTTGTTTTGCGTCATGTTCAAGGCCGATTCGTAAGGCCGAGCAATAGTGCACCCTGCTTGGAAAGCGTCGTTCATTAAACTGAAGAATTCGTCATTGACATAGTTATCTGCGTCTAAACGGATCACGAAATCATAGTTAATTTCGGTCGCCATAATTTGTTGCAACCCGTGTTGCATGGCGTAAGCCGTACGATGATGTTGCGGGTCGGGGTCGTTCAAAACAAAAACCGTGGCCCCCGCCTGCTCCGCCAAGGTTGCGGTGTCATCATCGCAATTATGCGCCACTACGTACACATCGTATAACTCGCGTGGATATTGTTGTCGATCAAATAACCGTTTGACCGTATCTTCAATCACATCGGCTTCGTTGTGAGCGGGAATAATCACCGCGATGCGTCCTTGCTTTTCACTTTTCGGAAACTTTTTTTTCGGTAGCCAAAACAGGAACATATAAATGAATTGCAAAATGAACGGAATACCAATAATCATCAGCACGACCGTGTTAATGTTGTTTAAGATGTTGTACAGGTGTGCGTGCCACGACATAGCTTTTTTCCTTTCTTACTAATTATACTCCGTTCGTCTAATTTCGACAATTATTTTATATGCACTTAACAAGTGGGGGCGTTCCCGCTTCTGTTCCTGCATATCCGTCCCTAATCTGTCGTAAATTTGACAAATTTGGAACAATTCGCTATATATACATAAAAAGAGGTAACCGAGGATGAACTTTTATCAAGAATTGCAGTTAGATGCTGCTGGCAGTAAAAAACACATCGCCAGTTTTCACCGCCGTCGGGACAAGGTTAAACATTACCTAATTTTCTTATTGAAAATTTTACTAAACGTCGCGTTCAGCGTGGTGTTCGTGTCGGTGTTCGCCCAAATTTTTGGCCCTGCTAACACGATTACCGCCGTCGTTGTCTTGCTGTGTGTGATGTTATTCCGCACCGCTAACCTGTCCTTGTCCTTGGGGTACAGCATTCCCGTACTGTGGTTGCTGTTCGGGATTTTAGCCACCGGCCCCCACTTGGCCAACCTGGTACCACTGGGTTGGAGTTTCGTTATTAACTTGGTCAGCCTGTTTTTGTTGGTCTTTTTCGGTTGTCACCAAGCCAAACAATGCAACCACTTTATTTTAGTTTTGTCTTACTTGTTATTGCTCGGCTCGGACGTGACGGGTTGGAACTATGTCTTGCGCTTAATTTGTCTAGCGGTGGGTGCCACCCTGGTCACCATTATTTTCAGTTACAAAAATTACCGCAAGCACTTAAAGGGTAATTTATTAGATTTCTGTCGCACTTTCCGTTTGGACAACGAAGACACCCGCTGGCAAATCAAATTTACCTTATGCTTATCCACGGTGTTGCTAATCGGGGCGTGGTTACAGTTACCCAAATACACTTGGGTCGGCATCGCTGCCATGTCGGTTTGTTTCCCGTTCCGTGCGCGTTTGGAAAATCGGGCACTGTATCGCATCGTCGGTAACCTTGCCGGTTGCGGTTTATTTCTCGCGTTGTCGTTCTTACTACCCACCAGTTTAGCCGACTACTTTGGCATCTTCGGCGGTTTTTGTCTGGGTTTCTGCGCCTTATACGGCTGGCAATGCTTGTTCAACTCGTTCAGTGCGGTTACCATGGCCGCGACTACCTTGGGTCTGCGTACGGCGGTCACTTTCCGTGTGGTCAACAACCTGTTCGGAGCCGTTTATGCGTTAATTTTTGATTTACTTTGCGAACGGCTGTTGGTAGCCCTTGACCAAGGTTGGTACGCGTTACGCCATCACTTTCACAAAACCAAAGTCAACACTAACCTGCCCGCAATAATTGGCGGTAACGCCCTACACCCGTACGAACAATTAGTGCGCGACTTAACCACGCCCCAGAATCACGAACCAGTTAATTAAAAAATTTCGTAACAGTATTCGTTCCCGTGTTCAACGGCACTTGTGCTTGTACTATTACGGGCAAAGCCACCCGCCACCGCTTATATTCGGCAACCGGTATGGCCAATTGTAATTGCACCTGCTCGGCAAAGTTGCGTGCTTCGATAATGCCATACGGGATTGTCGCCCGCGCCACCGCCGTTGCTTGGTCATAAGGCACGGTTAAGTTCACCCGTTCGCAAAGTTTCGCTACCGCCGGTGGGGCTTGACGTAACGCCAAGCTCGCCGCTTGTCCGTAGGCACGGGACAATCCGCCCGTTCCTAATTTAACTCCGCCAAAGTAACGGGTTACCACTACCGCGACGTTAAATAAGTTTTGGGCTTGGATAGCCTGTAAAATTGGCACACCGGCCGTACCGGCTGGTTCACCCGCGTCACAAGACTTTTGGCCGTCAGCGGTCACGTACGCATAACAATGATGCGTCGCATGCGGATGTTCTGCCCGTACTCGCGCCAACAAGGTTTGCGCCGTGGTGAGCGTATCCGCAAAGCCCACGCTGGCAATAAAACGGGACTTGGTCACCGTAATTTCACACTGGTAAAAGTCAGTTCCCAACGTGCGGTAATCGTCCATTACTTGCCCCGCGTAGTGTTAACGAAAGTGTATTGCGCCAAGGCCATCTGTGCGGCTTCCAAGTAAGCCACCCGTAAACTATGCCGTTGTAAAATCGCGGCATCGGTGGCTTCCCAAATAATAAAGGTTGCCACAATCGACAAAACTTCGTAACCGACAACGTTAAGTTGTACTTTGGCCAAGACAAAATATAACGCCAATAACGCAATTCCTAGTAAATACAGAAGCCACGACTTAATTGCGTTCCGGCGTAAATCTTGTTTTTTATCACGCAAAATAAAATCGTAATGTTTGTTGAAAAGACTTTGAACGTGGCTCTGTTCTTTCGATGCCACGCCGTGACAACGGATCATGACGGGAACTACCGACGGGATGTTGTAAACCTTCTCGTCAATGGTGGCATAAAGGGCGGGGTCAAGGTCTTGTTGTTGACCCATAGTTAACGGGTTATACAAAGTTTGTCCCGCTAAATTTACGTCAACCACCGCTACGCCCGTTGCGTCTAAATATTCGGCTTTAAGATAATCAGGCAGCGGTTGTTGCCGTTGTTCATAAGCCTTAATTTGTTGTTTCATCTGTTTAAGCCGATTCATCAGCCTTATTTTACCACACTTTGCCCCCGCGTCAAGCACGGCCACAGTATAAGTTGTCAAAATTACCGCTTTCCCCTATATTGTAATCATGGAAGCACTTTTTCTGCCCGCAACCGATGGTTACAAATTGGATGTACACATTTTTGCGGTTGACCAAGCCAAAGCCGTGGTACAGCTTGTGCACGGTATGGAAGAACACCAAGAACGTTACGAACCAGTAGTTGAGTTTTTGAACCAACACGGTTACAGCGTGGTCACCGCCGATCTGCGCGGACACGGTCATCACGCTACGGATTTGGGTTATTTCGCCGAACGCGATGGTTACCGGCTGTTAATCGCCGACCAACAGCAAATTACCAACTTGATTAGTGAACGGTTTAAGAATTTACCAATTTACTTATTGGCTCATTCAATGGGGACGATAATTACCCGCGTTTTGTTGCAAACGGATTCACAAAAGTACCAAAAGGTTGTGCTGTCTGGTTACCCCAATTACCAAAGTGGCGCCAAATTTGGCATTATGGTTGCTAACTTAACCAAGGCGTTACACGGGGCGAAATATAAGTCCAAGTTTATTCAAAATTTGAGTGTGGGCGCGTTTAACAAAAAAATCATAAATCCGCAAACCGATTGCGATTGGGTCTGTGCCAACCCCACCGCTTTACAAGCCTACCGCAACGACCCCTTGTGCGGTTTCGGCTTTACTTGTTCGGCGTTTGGCGACCTGTTCCACTTGGTCACGTTAATGCACCAACCCAAACGTTACGTTAACGTGAATACCGCGTTGCCATTTTTAATGTTACGTGGCGCGGATGACCCGTGCACTGGCGGCGATAAAGGTGCCGCGGATTCACAAAAAACCTTACGCCGGGCGGGCTTTACCAATTTAACCATTATCGATTACCCCGCCATGCGTCACGAAATTTTGAACGAAGTTAACCGCCAAAAAGTTTACGAAGACATTTTGGCCTTTTATGAGCATAATTAAAATAAGGAGTAATGAGATGAACAATAACCAAATTGAACGTGAAAGTTACAGCCGGAGTTCCTACCGAATGGTGCAAAGCACGCGGGCACGCGGTGCTGAATACGGCCTTGACGTACCCTACTTGCATTATCCTTTACCGACCGAACGTAGCACTGGTCTCGGTTTGAAGATCATGTTAACTTTTTCGGCGTTACTGGTAGTTGCTGGGTTAGGCCTGTTAATTTGGGCTTTGGTGCAATTATTCATTCCCGCCATCAGCAGTTTAGGCAACAGTGATTGGGACAGTAATGTACAGAAGTTACCAATTTTAGGGCTGATTACTTCCCTGTCGTCACTTTTAATTTGGATAATCATAATCGCCGTACCGGTCTTGGGTGCCGCCATGATCTGGGGCGGCTTGAAGTACTTATTTACATTATTACGCATCTGCCGTTTGTCGATGCCCGAAAAAGCGGTTGGCTTTTATTTGGGTAGCGTCAAAAAAAATGTTTTACTTTACGCCATTGTCTTTACCGTAATTACCGTGGTCTTGTTTATTTTAGTACCAACCCCCGTAGTGGGTATTATCGGGCTGATTGTCAGCGTTTATTTGTGGGCAGTATTCGCCGTATTACAGTTAGAACGCCACCGCGCCCTACCCGCCTTCCAAGCCCTGCCCACGGAACAACAAACCGACTTTACCGCCCATTCGCAAGCCTTAAAACTGGCACATTCACGTCATAACGCGCGCAAGGCTTCTCGCGCCGTAACCGCTTCCCGTCACGGTAAACTAAACCTTATTATGTCCTTACTGGGGGATTTTGTTGATGCCCGCGAAGTTTATAATAACTTAAAAGGTAACGAAGCCGTCCGCCCCGTAGCCACGGGTTTAGCCCGTCGCGCTTTTTACCAACTGCTGACTTTCACTCTCGGCGTAATTGGTGGCTTGGCCATAATTTATGGTTTAATGGCGGCTTTTGCCGAGGCCATTTTGTTACAAGTAATTCTAATGATTTTTGGTGGGGCGCTTGCCTTATTCGGTATCCTGATTTTAATGCCTACTACTTTGAACTTTGCCATTAAACAGTTAAAACTAAACGGTCATTATTTGGGTTGGGTGGCCATAGTTTTAACACTGTTGGCGCTGTTGGCAGCCATTGGCATGGCGGTCTTGGTTTTGGGTACTATCAATCTTTAATACAATATCTGGTGCCAATCTGTTGATGGTTTGTTCTCGACATCGGTAAAAAACATTTCGGTCTGCGTGCCTTCGCCCAGAAAAATCGGCAACATGTCAAGAAAGTACTCCGCGGTACGGGAGCGTTTAATTTCATCAATGGTTAACCACTGGTTATCGCCTTCGGGTGAACGCGGTTTTAAATGCCCACGGAACGTGCTGGTTTTGAACATTAACACCAAATAGCGTTTGTTGGTACTAGGGTAATACCAATCTTTGAAGCCACACGGTACAACATTATCAATCGTCAAACCCGTTTCTTCTTGCACTTCGCGGATTACGGACGGCACCAACGGTTCACCGGGTTCAGTATGCCCGCCAGGGAAAGCGATCCCGTCGTATTGTTTTTTCGTGCGGTTTTGCACCAATACTTTACCCGTCTGGGGGTCACAGACCATACACATGTTGGTAATTTCGACATTTTCTAACGGATGGTTACTCATTGGTTTTTCCTTCCTTACCAATATAAAGCCCACCGTCCCAGTTGTCAAATTGGTAACGCACAAAAAAGCCCCGTACAAGACGGGGTCTTTTTAAGAAATTTATCGACATTTCATTACGCAACTTTTTTACGTTTCTTGGTATTGACGATAATAATTGTCGTCACACCTACCACCATCACCGCGGCGGCGACACCCAAAACGATCAGGCCGATTAAATTAGTCTTGGCGTCGGGGGTTGATTGGTTCTTGTTTTCTGTGTCGTCGGTCGGCACGTCGGGTGTAATTGGTTCGCCCGTGGTGGCGTCAACCGCCGCATACCCAACTAAATTGCCATCCGCATCTTTAATCGGTTTCATTTTAATATCAGCGTTAATTTTTATCATATCGGTTTGCGGGTCAGACAAATCAACATCGACATACCCTTCTCCGTACACAGTTTCATGTGCCACTTTTCCGAAGATACTGCCACCATTGATCACTAACTCGCCATCGTGAGCAACCTGCACCCCGTAATTACCGGTTAACCCAGCTTCGACATCATCAGTATAAACTTGAAACAAACCACCATTGATGGTTACACGTTGTTTTGGTATAAAACCAAACGCTTCAATGAATGCAGCCTTATCTTCCTCAGTGATAATCGAACCCGAACCATACGCGCATACGGAACCGGTACCAAAATAATTACCACCATTGATGGTTAACTCATGCCCCGAATAAAAAGACGCAATCATCAATTCGGGAGCGGTTACCACGCCACCGTAAATCACATCCGCGTAGGTGCCTAACGGTACTTCGTCAAAAAAATCATAATTAACACCATCGGTTGTACTGTTGCGCGTTACGTAACGTTCAACACTGGGGTTACTATCGATAACGGTCAAACTGCCAGCAACTACAGCCGCCAAATGAATAGCCTTGTCACTACGTAAAATATGTCCTGCCAAATCCAACACTGCCCAAGGCGCACAAAGAGCGTCTTCTTCTATTTTGCCGACCTCTAGACCAATCGGTTCGACGGTATGTATGTCTTCTAATAAAGTCACCGTAGCGGGTTGCGATGCGGTTGTTGGTAAATGATTTACGTAAGTTGGCACTTCGCTAATATCGGTAAAGTATTTTACCGCGTCGCCACAGGTTACCATAACCACCTTTTCGTCCGCGGCCTTACTGGGAATGATTGTTCCCAAACAGATGCCCGTAATAATTAAGGCCAACGCCACCGCCCAGCAGGCGATAATGGTGCCCCATTGTTTACCAATTTTTGCCATGTTACTTTTGCTCCTTTTACGGTTATTGACAGTTTTTGTCGAATACCGCTGTTAAAAGAGTGTACCCCCCCCCCCCCCCCCCATTTGTCAAGTGTTTTTTACCAATTTTTTAGGGTTCGGGGAAAAAAGTTATTAACCGTTTAGTGTACGGTTAAAATTTTGCGCGAAACAGTTACTTACATTGCTTAACGGGACTTATTGCAGTACCACGTTTTCCGCACCCAAGATTTGTTCTAATTCGTACATAATCGCCTTACATTCACGCACCTTGATTTCCCAAGCAAACGCGTTCCCTGTCGCGGTATCGCGCACCATGACGGGAATATCGCCCGTGTATGACGACAGCACATTCAGGCAATCCGTTTTGACCACGGTGTCTTGCAGGTTAAAGCGCAAATACAATTTCTTGGGGGTATCCGGTTCGGCAATCAGCGGTGCGTTTTTGGGGCGATTCAGCAATTCTACGGTATCGGCGATGATAATCGGACTTTGCCCGTCACGCACCGAAATTTTGCCACTGAATTTGGCCACGCTCTCCGTCGTCAAGATGTTTTTCACCGCCGCCCAACTTTTCGGGAACAACATAACGTCACCGGTGCCGTACAAATCTTCCACGGTCAAAATCGCCATTTCGTCATGCTTGGCTTTGGTGTAGACCTTTTTAATGTTGGTTACTAACGCCCCCATGGTCACCGCAGTACCGTCCGCGACTTGCTCGTTGTCCGCGTCCGGTGTACTTTCGTCGTCCGTCGGTTCGTCGTCATTTTGCTCGCGGGGCATTTTGCCAGTGTTAAAATTGTACTTATTAAACTCCGCGGCGTAAGGTTGCAACGGGTGGCCACTTAAATACAAGCCGACATATTCTTTTTCAAAACGTAACTTGGTAAAGTCGTCGTACTCGGGGATCTGGGGCAACGGTACGTCCACGTTTACCGTAGTGGCGAACAAAGTAATTTGCCCCGCGTCTTCCGCTTTCTTATCGTTAGCAATTAACTTCACCACGGCGGGATAAATGCTCATTAACTGACTGCGGTAGGCACCCAACGTATCAAAACAGCCCGCCAAAATTAAACTTTCCAAACAACGTTTGTTTAAGGCTTCGGCCGGCACGCGAGTACAGAAATCGATGAACGATTGGTACGGCCCGTTGGCTTCCCGTTCCGTAATAATTTGCGCCACAATGCCTTCCCCGACGTTTTTAATTGCCGACAATCCAAAGCGAATCGACAGGTCTTTTTCAACCGTGAAAACGGCTTCACTGCGGTTAATGTCGGGCGGCAAAATAGTTTTACCTTTGGCGCGGACTTCGGCAATGTAATGCGTCATGTCGTCCCATTTGTTAATGCGGTTGTTGATCATGGACGCCATAAAGAACGAATAATAGTAATATTTTAAGTAGGCAGTTTGGTAGGCCAAGAATGCGTAACAAGCCGCGTGTGATTTATTAAACGCATAACCCGCAAACTTTTCCATTTTGGCAAAGATGTTCGCCGCGACGTCAGGTGGTACGCCGTTGTTAACCGCACCTTTGATGTTCATCTTGGCGTCACCGTTAATAAAAATCTTTTTTTGCTTTTCCATCTCGGCCACTTTCTTTTTACCCATCGCGCGCCGCACAATATCCGCTTGCCCCAAGGAGTACCCTGCCAACACTTGGAAAATCTGCATGACCTGCTCTTGGTAAACGATTTGTCCATAAGTTTCTTTCAGAATATCTTTCAGTAACGGGTGGTCGTAAACGGTTTCTTCGGGGTGATGCTTGTTGCGGCAGTAGTTAGGAATCATGTCCATGGGGCCCGGGCGATACAACGAGACCCCCGCAATCAAATCTTCGATGCAGTCGGGTTTCAGATCTCGCATAAACTTTTTCATCCCGCCACTTTCCAATTGGAACACGGCGTCAGTGTCCCCCACGGCAATCATTTTATAAACGTTTTGGTCGTCGTACGGCATGTTATAAAAGTCTACCGTAATGCCTAATTGCTTTTTAATGTCCTTAATCGCACCATCGATATCGGTTGTGGTAATCAAACCCAAAAAGTCCATCTTTAAGAAGCCCAATTCCTCGACTTCGCCCTTGTCATACTGACTGGTCAAGATACCGCCGTTTTTCGCCAACGGACACACATTACCCACAATTTCCTTACAGATGATAACTCCTGCCGCGTGCACGGAACAGTTACGCGGGAAGCCTTCGACCTTAATGGCCATATCCACAATCTTTTTGACTTGCGGGTCATTACGATACAGTTCCGCCAATTCGGGTTTGTACAGGTCATCATACTTGGCTTGTTCTTTGGCACGCTTTTCGGGATCTTCAACTTTGGACACGTCTTTCAAACCGAAAATGTATTCCAAATACGGCGGTTTTTGTTTTTGGTTAATTTCGATGGGCTTGGTTATCTTATCGACTTCACTGTACGGCATATCGAATACGCGGGCAATGTCTTTAATCGCCGCTTTCGCCGCCATGGTACCAAAAGTTACAATTTGGCACACGTTGTCGCGCCCATACTTTTCAACAACGTAGTCAATAACTTCCCCCCGCCGTTTACAGCAAAAGTCAAGGTCAAAGTCCGGCATACTGCGGCGTTCCATGTTCAAGAACCGCTCGAACAGCAGGTTATACTGCAACGGATCCAGTTTAGTAATGCCCAGCGCATAGGCTAAAATTGAGCCCGCCCCCGAACCACGCCCCGGCCCAATCGGGATGTCGTGTTCACGGGCAAAGCGCATGAAGTCCGCCACAATCAAGTAGTAATCAATAAAGCCTTGACTGTGGATAACGTGGAACTCTTTTTCGTAACGGGCTTGAATTTCGGGCGTAATTTCGCCATACAACCGTTTTAACCCCGCTTCCGCCAAGCGTTTGAAATAGGTAACGTTGTCTTCGCCCGTGGGACTGGTAAAAGCGGGGATCAGGTCGGCTTTGGCGAACGGGTGGCAATCGCACTTGTCAGCGATGACGCCCGTGTTGGTTATGGCTTGTGGTAAATCGGGAAACAAAGCGGACATTTCTTCCACCGTCTTGTAATAGAACTGGTCGGTCTCAAAGCGCATGCGGTCGCGCTCGTTAACCTTGCTTTGCGTCGCAATACACATTAACGCGTCCTGCATAGGGGCATCGTCATGGTACAGGTAATGAATGTCGTTGGTGGCCACTAATTCAATGCCCAATTCCTTGGACAATTTAATTAACCCTTGATTAACCTTTTTTTGCAAAGCGATACCGTGGTCTTGCACTTCCAAATAAAAATCTTCGCCGAACATTTGTTGCAAACGTACCGCGTATTTTTTAGCCTCGTCGTATTGGTCCAAAATCAGGTAGTGCGGAATGTGCCCCGCCAAACACGCCGACAAGCAAATTAGACCTTCGTGGTGGGCTTGTAAAAACTCATAGTCAATACGTGGCTTATAATAAAAACCCCGTGTCCACGCCGCCGTATTGATTTTACACAAGTTATAATAACCGGTATTATTTTTGCACAGTAAAATCATGTGCGCGCGGTGCTCGCTGGGCTCCTTGACGTCCATGTTATCAACGATGTAAATTTCGCAACCGATAATGGCTTTAATACCCGCTTCCTTACAGGCGTTATAGAACTTATAAGCCCCATACATATTACCATGGTCGGTAATGGCACACGCCCCTGCATTCTCGGCTTTGGCAATCTTGACTAACTTGGAGATACGGGCGGCCCCGTCCAGCAGGCTGTATTCGGTGTGCACGTGTAAATGCACGAAACGCGGCTTATTAGATGAAGGTTGGTTCGACGGTAAATTCTCGGCCATTCAAATAGTATAACAAAGAAGCGGGTGGGAACGCAAATTTTATCTGCGTCGCACACAGGCATTGTTTGTCTTGGTGATACAAGCGATTTAACGCCGCATTACCGTACTTACCGTCACCTACAATGTACAAACCGATCGTCGCCAAGTGCGCCCGAATTTGGTGCGTGCGTCCCGTTAAGGGTTTGATTTGCAGCAAAGTGAAATCCGCCTTGGGTCGCAGTTCCGCCACTACCGTTTTAACGGGTAAGGCTCCGGATTGTTTCTCTTTACTAATCACCACTTGTCCCGCATCCTTGTCCTTTAATAAGTATCCCGTCAAAGTTACGGGCGATTTTTGTAATTTACCAAAACATAATGCTTGGTAAGTTTTTTGCACTTGGCCGTTGGCAAACGCATTATTCAGTGCGTCTGCTGCCTCTTGGTTTTTGGCGAAAACCACTAACCCTTCGGTATTTACGTCCAAACGGTGCACCGCAATATAGCCAAGTAAGTGTTCCAAAGTGTTTTGACTGGTGTCGCTGCTGGTTTCAATACCCCGTTCCTTAAAAACCACCGCCACATTGTCATCTTCCCAGAGCAGACGGTACGGTTGCCAAGTTTTTAGCGCCCCTTCGGGATAATAGATTTGTACTTGGTCACCCGCCTGTAACAACACATCACGATTAACGCGCACCCCATTAACCTTGACGTCTTTATTTTTCAAAAGGTTACGGACAAATACAAACCCCGCTCCCAACAAATTGGCTTTGACGGCAGCAGTTACCGACATCGGTTTACTAACAGTAAAAGTTTGTGTTTTCATAGCGGAATCTTCCAGATACTACCCATAATAGCCGCCCCAATGGCAAACACCAAGGACGACATAAAGACGACCATAGCCATGCGTTCGGATTGTCCCATACCCAAACGGTTACCAAACACGTGGTGATGCCAATAAAGTAACCCGATTTCCGCACAAATTACCAAAATACTAGTGGCGATATTGATTGCGTAATACATGCCAATAATCGGTGCCAGCCAACCAGATAACAACATAAAGACCGGAAGCAACAACACATTCACTACCGCCGACACATAATATAAAATCATCAAAGTTTTGGTCGACAATGGATTATTGGCCTTAAACGTGTATTCGCTCCGTAACTTGGCCAGTTTTTCACGGTATTCGACTTGTTTTTCTGGGCGAATTTTATTTTCAATGTAGGCCGCAAATAAATCAGCAAATTCCATATTGCGGTAGTTCAAACAGGCGTCCAGAAAGTCCTCGGCCCACGGCACATTATTGGGCTGACTTTTCAAATTAGCAAACCGTTTTAAGTATTCCCGCACGGCCCCCCCGTCATATCCCGTCAATTTGGTTAACAAGTAAGTGGGACTTTCTAATTGGGGAAAATTCTCTACCACTTGACTTAAAATCATATAGGGCAATTCTGGCCCGTATTGCACTTCTAACGCGATACAATCCGCGGTAAGATCATTCAAATTGGCTTGGTCACTGCATTTATTATCCAGCAGCACCGTTGCTTCGTGATGCGAAATTGATTCACCACATAACGGGCAAACAACAAACGGCACATTATTTTTCAACAATAAATACTCGTGGCATTTGGGACAAATCCCCGCAGTTAAATTCATATTATGATTTTACACAACCACAGTAATTTTGTCTATACATTCCTAATTGCTTGGATAATTCGACACTGCGCTTGAAGCCATCTTTTTTCTTAAAGTCCGTCGGTAAATATTTGGGGCTTAAACTACTGCCAATTTGGTTAATCAGTTGGGCGTCCTTGTGGGGACTGGTGGTCAAAGAAGTCGCAAAATAATCGAAACCCAGTTTTTCCACGTACTGCAACGCGTTTTGTAACCGTAAGGTAAAACAGCGGGCACAGTTTTCCACTTGCCAGTCGCGGTGGTCGTACGGGTGCACAATTACCTTGTCCGTCAGTTTATATAACCCTGCCAACCGACGGTCAAATTCTTCTTTGGTGTCCAAATTATTACCATAAAACAGGCAGGTCACGTCGTAATCCGGCAACAACCGTTCCAGTGCCACCGTAGAGCAAGGACCGCAGCAGGACGCCAACAACAGCCGTGGTTTAGGCATTTTTCCCCGTCAAAACCGGTTCGGCTTTGTTCAGAGCCTTGGTAATACGTTCGTCCAAACGTAAATTAGCCACACTCATCGCGTATTCAATCGCGGCGGTAACGATACCGCTGTCGGCATTACCGTGCATTTTAATAACCGGTTTTTTTAAGCCGATAAAGATGCTGGCCACTTGGGCGTCCATTTTCGCGCGCTTAAACGCCTTTAATTTACCACCAATCAGTAACGCCCCGATTTTCGTCCACAACGTTTGCGTCATAATGTTTTTGACGGCTTTGAACACAAACTTAACTGTACCTTCAATCGACTTCAATAACACGTTACCCCAGAAGCCGTCCGTAACCACAATGTCAGCCTCCGCCTTGAACACTTGGTCGGCTTCAATGTTCCCCACGAAATTCAATAACTTTTTATCGTGCAATTTAGTCAAAAGTTCGTGCGTTTGTTTAACCACTTCGTTGCCTTTAGCGGCTTCGGTACCGACATTCAACAGTGCTACCCGCGGATTATCAATGCCCCGCGCTTTTTGGTATTCGTTCGCCATGATGGCGAAGTGTACCAAGTTAGTCGGTGTACAATCCATATTCGCGCCACAATCAATTAACATAAAAGTTTTATCATCCACGGCCGTTGGCAGATTTGGGCACATCGCGGGGCGACTAACGCCCTCGATGCGGCCGACTTTCATAAAGCCACCCGTTAAAACTGCACCTGTTGAACCAGCCGACAAGAAGGCTCCGCAATCTTCGCGGTTTTTTAATTGTTCCAAGCCCAACACCAAACTGCTGTGTGGCTTGTTACGAATCGCTTGGGTCGGGTGTTCATCCATTTCGATATTGGTTTTAGTGTCAATAACTTCCACTCGGTCACCAAACGGTGCTACCGCGGGTTTAATCACTTCCGCGTCGCCGACCAACACCATTTGCAAATCAGCATTTTTTTGCAAAGCAGTTACTGCCCCCGCCAACATCGCGGGCAAACCATGATCACCGCCCAAACAATCAAACACAATTTTTTTCTTCATAAATTATTATAACACATGCCCTTGGGTAGCGTCACTAATTTTTGCACGCATCCCGTGAGCAGTTAAAAACTTTGACAATTCATCACTATCCATCTATCCTATAAAAGCAAATGGTTTATCTTGACGAACATTTTCACATCACTTACCCGTCAACAATGCAAGATTATGTTCGGGAAAGCGTGGCTCTTGCCAAACGGAAACGCCAATTATACTGTAAAATTTTTAACACAGCCGCACCAGAACTGACCCGCTTAAAAGTTATTTTTTTTACCACTCGTCAATCTTTTGTTGAATATATCAAACGCAACAATCTCTACCAAACATTACTGCAAAAGATAATTAAAGACTATTCATCAATTCGTGCCTTAGGCAGCACTATTTTGTCCAACAGTGTTGATTACTTTATGCAATCGCGTAAACATTAAATCAGTACACTGCCCATCATGGGCATAAAAAAACGGGCATGCACCCGTTTTTTTTGTTAGTACTTCGTCAAGCATTATTTGACAATGCTGGCCACGACACCCGAACCTACAGTATGACCACCTTCACGAATCGCGAAGCGCAAACCTTGTTCAATCGCGATTGGCGCAATCAATTTAACGCTCATCGAGATATTATCGCCGGGCATAACCATTTCTACGCCCTTCGGTAATTCAATAACACCGGTAACGTCAGTTGTACGGAAGTAGAATTGCGGACGATAGCCGTTGAAGAACGGAGTATGACGACCGCCTTCTTCTTTCTTCAATACATAAACTTCGGCAGTAAATTCAGTGTGCGGCGTAATCGATTTCGGAGCCGCCAATACTTGACCACGTTCGATATCTTTACGTTCAATACCACGCAGTAATAAGCCCGCGTTATCCCCCGCCATCGCGCTGTCCAATGATTTACGGAACATTTCAATACCAGTAATCGTGGTGGACTTGCCTGCCGGCGCGTTCAAACCAACGATTTCAACGACATCACCAATTTTACATTGACCACGTTCTACACGACCAGTTGCCACGGTACCACGACCGGTAATCGTAAAGACGTCTTCGACGGGCATCAAGAACGGTTTGTCGGTCGCACGTTGCGGATCGGGGATGTAAGCGTCGATCGCGTCCATCAATTCGTGGATACACTTCAAATCGGGCGAATCTTTTTGTCCCGCCTGTGCCGCCGCCAACGCTTTAGCAGCCGAACCCTTAATAATCGGGGTCTTGTCGCCGGGGAAGCCATTTTTCGTCAACAATTCACGAATTTCCATTTCAACTAAGTCTTGCAATTCGGGATCATCCGCTAAATCGCATTTGTTCATGAATACAACAATGTACGGAACACCAACCTGACGTGCCAACAAGATGTGTTCACGGGTTTGTGGCATCGGACCATCGGTCGCGGCCACAACCAAAATTGCACCATCCATCTGTGCCGCACCAGTAATCATGTTCTTTACGTAGTCGGCGTGGCCGGGACAGTCAACGTGCGCATAGTGACGCTTCGCGGTTTGATATTCTACGTGCGAAGTGTTAATCGTAATACCACGCGCTTTTTCTTCAGGCGCCTTATCGATTTCGTCGTACTTTTGCGCTTTGGCGTTACCTTCCAAAGCCAAGGTCGTACAAATCGCCGCCGTTAAAGTGGTTTTACCATGGTCAACGTGACCAATGGTACCAACGTTACAGTGAACTTTACTCCTGTCAAATTTTTCTTTTTCTGCCATTTCAAATTTTCTCCTTTTTTACAAGTGCTTTAATTATGCAATAGAAAGCGCAATGTGTCAACTTTATTTTACAACTTTTTTCGCTGCGTCTTGGGCATCTAAGTATTGGTGAAGATGGTCGACAATGATTTTGGCCCCGTCGTTACAGTCGGCGAACAAAGTACGCGCCAAACACTGCTCTAACTGATGACTGGTAATAAAGTTGGTCAACTGTTCTTTAATCAACGCAGGGTTTTCGCAACGGAAGCCAAAGCCATTTTCGGTAACATAGCGGTAATTTTCGGCTTCTTGTCCGGGAATGTGGCCCGTGACCACAATGGCGGTACCGCTACGACTGCCTTCTAATAACATGTTAGGTCCCGATTTAGTCATTAAAATTTGACTGTTCGCTAAAAACTCGTGCATGTTATTGACGAACCCGTAAATCATGACCCCCGATAACAGCCCATTTTGTTGCAACGTTATCAATTTATTATAAAGCCGTTCGTCGCGACCACAAATGACGGTTAATTGTGTATTGGGCACTTCGGCTACTTCACGCACAAAATCCACATTGTTAGACAACTTCAAGGCCGGATTAACCATTAAAATCCGGACCGGATGCGGTACCGTTTTGGGTACGGTCGGCACCACAATGTCTTCCCGTATGGGGAAGCCCGACACCACTAACCGTTGCGGTTCAAAGCCCAACCACGCGTATTGTTCACGCACCGCCTCGGTCGGCAAGAAGTTCATCACCGCGCCTTTGTCCCGCCAGACATGAGGCGGGTTTACCAAATCGATTACGTTAATCATAAACGGGATTTTTAAGTCGGCCTTACGTAAGACCTTGGATACTACTTTGGTAAAATTGCAATGCACCGAAATAATCAAATCCGGCTTGTAGAAATTGATTTCGGTTAACAAACCTTTGCGGGAAAGCAAATAAAACAGCCAGTGGGTAAAGTTCGTAAAGACTTGCGAAAAACCGTGCAGCATTTTCCAAACCCACGGGTGACGCGTAGTTAACGGCAGGTACCCAGCTTCCATTTTGCGACCGATTTTACCCATTAAATTGAAACAATTCACCTGCCGCGTTAAATACCCGCGACTTTGTAATTGTTTTTCCAAGGCATTGGCACTGGCTTTATGTCCCGTCCCCGTACGGTCAGCCGTGAGAATCATAATCTTGCGTTTTTTCATCATCCTCCTTGGTGTCAGCGACAGGACTTGAACCTGCAAAAACTGGTTCCTAAGACCAGCGCGTATGCCATTCCGCCACGCTGACGCAAACGCATCAGTATATACCACCCCGCAGATTTAGGCAAATACCAAGCGGCATGTGGTCGTAAAGTTTACTTTTTAACTTTTGCTCCACAACCCGGACATTTTTTATCGGTCGGTTCTAATAATTGTCCACAATATTCGCAATAAATGGATTTCCGTTCTGGGTTAACGGGTGTGGCCGTGGTAGTTGCCGTCGTACCATTGGTCGCGGGCGCAGTTTGCGGAGCGTCGTCCCGTTTTTTGGTCTTCGCGAAAATTATAATTTTTAACAGCAAACTACCGCCAACCACCGCACCCGCGACAATCAACATAATCAGCCCTACCCTTGCCGTGTGCTGCGCGGTCACATAAGCACCGTCCCGTTCAATTGGCATTCCGTAATAATCGGTCGGCACAGAATCAATATCGTCGTCCTGACTATTGGTGGGAAATCGTTCAATCGCTAATTCAACGGCGGTTCGGTTAACAATGGTTTCGGCTTCCGTCATGGTATAACAAGCATAACTTTCGCCGTTGGTGACGGTAACCCCGTCAATAGTAAAGCGGTAAGTAAAATAGTTACTTTTCTGCATAGTCGTCGTAATAATACGTCAGTGGTGTACCATAAATAATCAACCCGTCCGTCGCACGGGCGTGTTCAATCATTAACTGGTAACGGTCGTAATCACGTTGAACTTTACCCAAATCGTTGTTGGCTTGGGACAGGATAATACTGCCGGCGATGATAAAAAACAGCCCCAAAATTAACACCCCATCAAACAGCGACATTAAGCCACTGTACCGCGTCGGTACTACGTAATAATGATGCCTCCAATAAATACGGAACGGGCGACGAACGTAACCGCTACCATGTGAGCCACCAAAACTGCCCCCGCCACTGCGACTGCCACCCGAATGCGAATGTCCCCCGTGCGAACCTGATGGCATTAAGTCCTCCTTTATCTACTGATTTAGTATATGGTATACGGCAGAGCCTGTAAACTATTTCGTCACTGTGGTTTAGTTAACGTCGGTAGCCTGTTCGGCTTTTTCGGGTTGCTTCGCACCCTTTCCTGTTTTTTTAACTTTCTTTTCTTTGGTCGGTTTGGGTTCGCGGTTTTTGTCGTGGCTGCGGATAACCAAACCAACGCCCACCAGTGCCCCGACAAACGCCGCAATTGCAATCACGATCACTATGATTAACCACGCGTTGTTGCCGTCCTTCTCCTCCGTGGTTTGCAACGCCTCCCACGCTTCCGGCGTTAATACCGTATATTTACCGTCAACAAAATCTATGTCGTAATTGTCGTTAATTCCTTTACCCGTAATCTCGTACTCGCCCACCGGCAAATGATCAACGTCAACGTCGGGGTCGGTCTTAATACTCAATTCATAAACTTCGTCCGCGGGGTCAACCAAACTGCCACTGGTCACGCGCGCCGTTAACGCTTTTAACGGGTCGCCCACTTTCACCGTTTGGTGGTTAATGGTAACCGTAATTAGACGTTGGGTGATATTGCCCGTAATTTGGTCTTGGTCTTTTTCTAACTTGTAGTTACCTGCGTCATCGCCGACCAAGGTATAAACCAAGTCAATTGGCAGGTCATTACCAACATCTACTTGTTGGTACTTACCGTCCGCCACCACCGTCAAATCGTCGCCCTTTAATTTGCCCGTAAAACTGATGTCTTGCGTATTCAAATTCGCGCGGGTTGTGCCATCGTATTCTTTAGGGTTGACAGTAACGCCACTCGCCACCACCGTTTGCGGTTTTATGGTCGCGGTCGCGGTAAACTGCGGGTCAATTAACGTGTAATTTTTGGCGTCATTACCCGTCATCGTCGTGGTAACGGTAACCAATTTATCGGCACCCGCGTTTTTGTCGACGAACACCCCGCGGTAAGCGAAATTAAGGTCGTCACCGTCGACACGACCGTTTACTTGGACGCCGACGGTGTTTAAGGTCGCTTCCCGTCCACGGTCATAGGTCTTATCGTCCGCAGTTATCGCTCCGCTTAATGTCACCTCACGCGGGGCGACCGTTAAGGTAAACTCACGCGTAAAACTGCCTAATGTCACCGTTGCGTGGTATTCACCAGCATCCTTAACCTCGTCCACGAGCACACCATCTTTTTTGTACGTAATCGTCATCGCCGAACTGTACCAGTCGGGCTGGTTAATCATCTTTTCTACGCGTCGGTCATTACCATTATAAACAGTATCAATATCGGTAATATCAACAGGTAACTTTGTTTCATCCAACACAAACGCGATTAACGGACCATCTGCCGGCGCTTCTTTACCACCAAAATCATAAATTTCGCCATTGGTTTTGATTTTATAAACAGAAGTTCCGTCACCGGTTCGCAACACTGGGTAAGCAGCACTGCCACCATACGTAGCCACCATAAAATCCGTAGTGGATACTACTCTTTCCGCAACAGTAGGCCGCAAAGCAACTATTTCTAAATAACTCGGGCACCAGACTTGGTCAGTCAATTCCGCCCCAGCATCGTTGTTATCACCGCTACTTTCATGGTATGTCCGCGGAAGAGCATATTCACCAAGTTTAGATTCGTTAATAAATTCATTATTTAGATAACTACGGAAAGTAGAACCTGTCCAAGCAGTTGTCGGTTCAAGCGAACTGTGGTTGTATGCCATAGTAACCAACAGATGACGCATCAAAGCAACTACCGTCCCATGATACTGAAACAAGTCCCAAACAATCGGTTCGACCTTAAAAAAATAACTCTTACCCGTTACTAACTGTTCGCCTGTACTAACCGTTTGCGATTCTCTATACAGTAACGCACTGGGTACCCTAACGTACAAGCCATCACCGTAAACGTATTCGGGCAACTTCACCACTGTTCCGTTAATATCCGCCGTCCATACCTTGCCCGTTAATGCGGTATCAAGCAAGGCTTTCAAGGTTTCGTTTAATTCATTACCAACATAGGTTTGCGGGAAATACCCCAAAGCAATCGTTCCCAACCTTTTCACCCCGTCATCTGTTGCCCGACTGGGAATTAACGTCACGCACAGGCCCAATATCGCAAAGCAAACCGCGAACACCGCCACGGCAATGTTCCGCCATACCGTTTTAAGATTTTTACGGGGAGAAAAATTATTTGACATCATCATAACGAATATATTGTAC
>CATLHJ010000012.1 GCA_949949035.1 uncultured Clostridia bacterium
CCCCCCATTGTCAAGGGGTTTTTACCAATTTTGCGGGTCGGCGGGCGGGTTAGGTAACTTAATTATTGACCAAAAACGTCCGTGCTTACGCTACGGACGCCGAAACATAAAAAAAGCCGCGCGAAGGCGGACTTTAATTATTGCTTGAAAAACTTAATACCTTGTACTGATTAAATATACACAATACGCTTGCGCGTTACGACTTTTAATTTGTGCTGACCCGATATCCCTACCGGGTAAATACTCTTAAAAGGAGGTGATCCAGCCGCAGGTTCTCCTACAGCTACCTTGTTACGCCTTAACTCCAGTTACCAATTTCACCTTAGACGCCTGCCCCCTTGCGGTTGGCACAGCGGTTTTGGGTGCCCTCGGCTCCCATAGCTTGGCGGGCGGTGTGTACAAGACCCGGGAACGCATTCACGGCGACATGCTGATTCGCCATTACTAGCAACTCCGATTTCATGAGGGCGGGTTGCAGCCCTCAATCCGAATTGAGACTACTTTTTTGAGATTTGCTCCATATTACTATCTTGCGACTCTTTGTAGTAGCCATTGTAGCACGTGTGTAGCCCAAGGCGTAAGAGGCATGATGACTTGACCTCATCCCCACCTTCCTCCGTATTACCTACGGCAGTCTCGCTAGGGTTCCCAACTTAATGATGGCAACTAACGATAGGGGTTGCGCTCGTTATCGGACTTAACCGAACATCTCACGACACGAGCTGACGACAGCCATGCACCATCTGTCTGCTTGTAAAATTGCTTCTACTTCACCGATTTCGCGGCTATTCAAGCGATGTCAAGCCTTGGTAAGGTTTTTCGCGTAGCTTCGAATTAAACCACATGCTCCGCTGCTTGTGCGGGTCCCCGTCAATTTCTTTGAGTTTCAACCTTGCGGCCGTACTACTCAGGTGGAATACTTATCGCGTTAGCTACGATACTGATGGAGTCGATACCACCAACATCTAGTATTCATCGTTTAGGGCGTGGACTACCAGGGTATCTAATCCTGTTTGATCCCCACGCTTTCGTGTTTCAGTGTCAGTTACTGTCCAGCAAGCCGCCTTCGCCTCTGTTGTTCTGCCAAATATCTACGCATTCTACCGCTACACTTGGCGTTCCACTTGCCCTTCCAGCACTCAAGTCTCCCAGTATGCAATGCAGTTCCTGGGTTAAGCCCAGGGATTTCACATTGCACTTAAAAAACCACCTACACACCCTTTACACCCAGTCATTCCGGACAACGCTTGCCACCTACGTATTACCGCGGCTGCTGGCACGTAGTTAGCCGTGGCTTATTCATGATATACCGTCATTTTATTCGTCTATCATAAAAGAACTTTACAATCCTAGGACCTTCTTCATTCACGCGGCGTTGCTGGGTCAGAGTTGCCTCCATTGCCCAATATTCCCCACTGCTGCCTCCCGTAGGAGTCTGGACCGTGTCTCAGTTCCAGTGTGACCGTTCACCCTCTCAGGCCGGTTAATCATCGTCGCCTTGGTAGGCCGTTACCCCACCAACAAGCTAATGATACGCAAACCCCTCCTTTACCGATAAAACTTTCACCCCTATCCGATGCCGGACTGTGGTCATATGCGGTATTAGCACCTGTTTCCAAGTGTTATTCCCCTGTAAAGGGCAGGTTGTTTACGCGTTACTCACCCGTTCGCCACTAGAATAACATTGCTGCTATTCCCGTTCGACTTGCATGTGTTAAGCACGCCGCCAGCGTTCGTCCTGAGCCAGAATCAAACTCTAATATTAAAGTTTGTTATACTCAGTTTTCACTGACTAAATTGACAAAGATATAGTGTTTATTAAACCTACAATCTTATACAAATGTGTACAAAGTATTAAGTTTTCAAAGCACACACTTGCCCCGTTTTCAGGAACAAGTCATATACTATACTAAATCGCGCTCCCCTTGTCAAGGGTTTTTGCAAAGTTTTTTTAAGTGTCGTCAGAATTTCAACTGCTTAATTTGATTAAGGTCAATGCCATAAACTTGGCGGTAAATATCATCACAGTTCAGTGTTGTAACTTGGCTTTTGTTTATCGATAACCGTTTTAACGCCTGCCAAACTACGGTTTCGTTTTCCCCTTCAATTTCCAAATAGGGTGGAATCATTGGCCATTGATCAATATCAATTTCCACGCCGTCCAACACATACCGTGTACGTTTATTTTCTTGGTAACCGCGAGCCTGAAAGCCCAAACAACCTAATAATTCGTGCGTGCGTTCAAAATCGTTTACCACTATTTCTACTTCTTGCGTACCATCCACTGTATTTTTAATAATGTTTTTGTAAGTTAAGGTCGTGACTTCGCCATTAGTTCTCAACCGCACCCACTGCCCTTTTTGCGGTTGTATTAAGTCATATACGTAACGCTTTTGCAACCACTCACCCTGCTTAACACCGCCCAAGGTCACTAGCGTCCGTTCCATGACCAACGGGTCAATTTCTAAAATTCTAACTTCATATTCTGTTCGCATATTCAACACCCCATGCTTTTTTATTTTCAAGACTAATTACTTGTTCTTGGTAATTCATAACCCTATTTCTACTAATCAGTAAATCCTGGTCATAGTATTCGTATTTACCACTAGCCCCCCAAACCAAATCCACTTTGCCATCAGTATAATGAGTTTTCCCATCTTGCTCTGCTTGAAAGGGGAAACGATATTGTAAATTCGACAGCAACGAACCAACCATATTCGCCGTTAAACTATGCTGAGCAATCCATTGTCGTTCCTTATCATCTTTCCCCAGTAATAAATTTTTGAAACGGACAGTTTTTACACCAGGCGCATTCTCAAGAAACTTTTCTAAATCTTGACCGAAAGTTTTACAAGCCAATAAATTCGTCAAGGCAATGTCTAACTTAATGTTTTTGCTTGATGGAAATTGGCAGTTTCCACATAGTCATGCGGATACTGCCATACTTGTCTAAATCACGAAACTCATCGTCATGAACATTTGCTTGGTTATAAATTTTACCTGACGCTTTGGCAATACAAAATGGGCACTTTTTATCGCATTGGCTTTGATTCATAATCAATGTTAAATTACCTAAATTTTTTACCACAAACTATCCTAAATTGCAAGATAATATCATCGTTACCGCTGGCGGGTATTTTAACAAATACCACGTTCAATCGTCATGATGCGGTTGTATTTTGCTACCCGTTCGCCACGCACCGGCGCACCAGACTTAATAAATTCCGCGTCGGTCGCCACCGCCAAGTCCGCGATAATCGTGTCGCTGGTTTCACCACTGCGGTGCGAAATCATTACCTTGTAACCGTTGTTCTTGGCCAAAGCAATGGTTTCCAAAGTTTCGGTCAAGGTACCAATTTGGTTCAACTTAATCAAAATCGCGTTACAAGCACCCATCGCGATACCCTTGGCCAAACGTTCTTTGTTGGTTACGAAGAAGTCATCACCCACAATGATAATTTGCTTACCAATTTTTTTGGTCAACGCCGCGTAACCTTCCCAGTCGTTTTGGTCCAGTGGATCTTCAATCGATTTCAAGATCGGGAACTTCTTCACCAAGTTCGCCACGAATTCGACGTATTGGTCGGTCGGTAAGTCTTGCTTTTCGCCTTTCATCACGTAATGTTTGGTGTCGCGGTTGTAGTATTCCGACGCCGCCATATCCAAAGCCACCACGACATCTTTAACGGGCGTGTAACCCGCTTTCGTGACCGCGGCTTCGATTAACTCAATCGCCCCGGCAATCGGGCTGGCACAGTCCAAACGTGGGGCGAAACCGCCTTCGTCACCCACTGCCGTAACCAAACCTTTTTCCGTTAAAATCTTTTTCAAAGCCGCCGTAATTTCCGACGCCATCCGTACCTTGTCGGCAAAGGTTTTACCGCTGATGGGTTGAATCATAAATTCTTGGCAATCAATGCCGCTGTCTGCGTGTTTGCCACCGTTGATAATATTAAAACTGGGAACGGTGTTAACCTGCGGTGCTTTGCCCACTTTTAACGTGGCGCGTTTACCACCCAGTTCACGATAAACGTCAGCAATATATTCGTAAGGTTGTTGTCCCTTTTCCGCCGCTGCTGCGTATGCGCAACCACACGAAACGCCCAAAATCGCATTGGCGCCCAACTTACCTTTGTTTTTCGTGCCGTCCAGTTCGCACAAGAAACGATCCAACTTAACTTGTTCGGCACCATCAACTTTGCCCACGATTTGTGGCGCAATCACCTTGTTAACGTTGTCGACTGCTTTTAACACACCTTTGCCGTTAAAGCGTTTTTTGTCGCCGTCACGTAATTCAACCGCTTCCCATTCGCCAGTCGAAGCCCCACTGGGCACACTGGCTTGGTGACCATTCAATAACACTGTTACCGTCGGGTTACCACGACTGTCCAAAATTTCACTGGCGACACATTGTTTGATTTGCATTTTTGTTTTCTCCTTTTCTATCTTTATACCTATGATTATAGAACTTTTTCCGCCAACCGCCAATCAAATTTCGCCGTTTTTCACAACTTTTTACTAAGTAAAAAGGACGGTGATTCCGTCCTTAACTGTCCTGTTGTGGCTTAATTACATTTCGCGACCACGATCTAAATCTTCCTTGGTCGATTCCATAGTCTTTTCTGATAATTGATTAACATCAACCAAGATTTCGCCAACACATTCTACCCCTTTCATCGACGCGTAATTTAATAAATGTGCCAAAGTCATATCACGATAGCCCGCTTCCCGATCGGCGGTAGTATCTACTAACTTAACTTTAATCGACGTCGACAAGTCAAGTTGACACAGTTTTGGTAATGATTTTTTCTCTTCCATTTTTTCTCCTTAAATGGGTTTTAATTCCTTATTTAATGCGGTACCTTTTACCAATTTTGGCTTGCAAAAATTCTTTCAACGAATCGATTTCGGTCGCCGACATAACATCTTTGGGGATAGAATAGAACATATAAATGTTGCGACTTTGCAGATGATTGTTACTGCTAATTGTGCCAGTAACAATTTGTATTTGAACGCGGTCGGCACGGTCAATAACTGTCGCTACGTATTGCGTAGTCATATTATTGTAAGCACAACCATTTAACAGCGTATCATCTAAACGAACTTGTAAGCTATCTTCGGTAAAGTAAAAATCATAATGGCGGTCGTTATCGCGGGCGTTCGGTTTGCCAATCAAAAATTTACGGATAATTAAAGCAGACATTATCGCCGCAAATAAACCAAACACGATCCACAGGTAAGGACTAATTAAGTACGACATTACCGCACCGATTGCCAGTGCCATTAAACCAATAAACAAGTACGCCGCAATACTGTGTCTTTTTTCTCGTTTTCGCTCCGCCACCATTATCGGGTGGTTATAAGGAACCGTAATTTTAATTTCCGCCATCAAACTCTCCTTTAACTACAAGTTAAATTATTAAACTGTAACATTGTCAAGACTTTTCGCGTTCAAAACCGGCCTACTTCCCTAATCATAGTCGACAAATAACTAACGGCAAGTGGATTTTTTTTACGCGATTTACCCCTAATTTCAGTTGCCGATTATCACTTAATCGTATATAATTAACTCCTTATAAATAAGGAGATTGAAAACATGAAACGCAAGCACTGCACCATTAACCAAAATGCCGTTTGGGAGAAAAAGTTTATCTTGAAAGCCGCCAAAAGTGCTTATTTTACCCCCGAGCAAATCTTGGGCTGCCAAACTATGGACGACTTACACCAACTGCAAATTTTGGCCCGCCAAATGATCGAAGTTAAAGATTTTGCCCAAGCCCTAAGAGACCAAGAACGTTCGCGTTAAGCAGCACCGCGAGATACTAATTATCACGCGCACTGCCGATCTGTTTTACGCCAGTTTGACGGACACGATTTTACTGATGCCTTTTTCTTCCATCGTAATTCCGTATAAACGATCCGCTAATTCCATAGTCGGTTTGCGGTGGGTAATCACGATAAATTGGGTTTCCCCCGAGAAGTTGTGCAAGTAACTGGCGAAGCGCCCCACGTTCGCGTCGTCTAGCGCGGCCTCAATTTCGTCCAGCAGACAGAACGGCATCGCTTTGTATTGCAAAATCGCAAACAAAATCGCAATCGCGGTTAAGGCCTTTTCCCCACCCGATAGCAACATAATGTTGGATAACTTTTTGCCTGGCGGTTCGGCGATAATGTCGATGCCACAATCCAAGAAGTTTTCCGCATCAGTTAGTACCAACTGGGCTTTACCACCACCGAACAGTTCCTTAAAGGTCTTACCGAAGTTGATATTGATGTGCTCGAAGGCGGTCTGGAAGTTTTTTTCCATTTGCGTCGACAAGTCCCGCATTACGCTTTCCAAATCTTGCTTGGCGGCGAACAAGTCGTCACTTTGGGCTTTATAACTTTCGTAACGTTCGCTGTCGGCTTTGACCTGCTCGATTGCGTCTAAATTGACATTGCCCAGATGCTGCAAGGAACGGCGCAATTCTTCAATGCGCGGCGTGGCGGTCTCTGGATCAAATTCGGGATTCCTTAGGTCGTAAGCCGTACTGTAATTCAGGCCGTATTCTTCGCTGACGCGTTGGCTGAGGTTCTCAATCTCGGCGTCCATTTTGGTCAGCAAATTTTCCGCGTAATAATATTTGACCTGCAACTCGTTAATTTTTTCGCTTAATTCGGTACGTCCCGACACCGACGACCCTGTCAAATAATGCAAGTTTTCGCGCTCCGCCAAAGTTTTGGCGAGTTCGTCTTTTAGGGCTTCCAACTGGCTAGGCGTTTTTTGACTGGTCGCGGTCGGAGTCAAAGATTGTAATTTAGTTTTTAATTCGGTGATGTTCTGTTCAACCGCGGCTAAATCTTTTTCAATCTGTTGCAAATTGTTGGTGTGCCAAACGGTGTTGGATACCGCATTTTTGCTGCCGCCCGTAATACTGCCCCGCGTTTCAATAATGTCGCCGTCCAAGGTCACCACCTTAAACGCGTAATGGCATTGGCGGGATAACGCAATCGCCGAGTCCAGATTATCACAAACAATGACCCGCCCCAGCAGGTTAGCAATAACGCCCGCAATCGCGGGTTGATAAGTCACCAGTTCACTGGCCACGCCTAACACGCGCTTACCCATACCTTTCAAAATTTGGCGTTCTGCTGCCGTAATCTCGCGCGGCTTAACCGACGTAATTGGCAAGAACGTGGCGCGACCCAAATTTTTCGTGGCCAATAACTGCACCAACTTTTTCGCGTCTTCTTCGTCGTGGGTAATCACGTTTTGCGCCGCCGCCCCTAACGCCATTTCCATCGCCGTTTCCAATTCTTTCGGCACGGACAATTCTTGCGACACGACGCCCACAATCGCCCGGGCAACTTCACCATTGTGACTGCGTTCGGCCAACAGTTTTTTGACACTGTACTTAAACCCTTCGCCCGAATCAATCAGGTTTTTAATCATTTGTTGTTTGGATAGTAATTGCGCCTTTTGCAATTCGGCTTGGTGCAAACCGTCCGCCGTGGCTTGGTACAATAACTGCTCGCCGCTTTGGCGTTCGTTATCAATCGACAAGGCCAAAATCTGGTCGCGCAAAGTCGCCACCTTTTTGTCCAAAGCCGACAACTCTTGCATACCGTTGGCACTGGCCGCATCCATGGTGGCTAACTCGTTTTGTAACTTTTTTAACTCCGCACCCAAAGTATCAACCTGCGTTTGCACTTTGGCCTTTTCTTCCGCGACGTGGTCGTACTTATAAATAAACAGGTTGATTTCAAGGTTTTTTAATTCGTCTTTTAACGCCAAATACTTTTGCGCTTTTTCTGCTTGCTTCATTAAGGGACCCAAATTACGTTCAATTTCTGCCAATACGTCACCAACGCGCACCAACTCTTGACTGGTACGTTCTAACTTACGGGCGGCTTCGTCTTTGCGCGCGCGGAACTTGGCAATGCCCGCCGCTTCTTCAAAAATACCCCGGCGATTTTCCGGCTTGGCGGAAACCAAGTCCGCCACCTGCCCTTGGCTGATAATCGTTAAACCATCGCGGTCAATACCGCTGTCATGTAATAAGTTGTTAATATCCTTCAAACGGGTCGGCTGGCCATTGATGGCGTATTCACTTTCGCCGTCACGGTACAATTTACGGGATAAGGTCACTTCGCTTTCGTCAATCTCAAAAACTTTACTGCGGTTGTCGAACACCAAACTGACTTCGGCGTAAGATTGCATTTTGCGGGTTTCCGTACCCTTGAAGATCACGTCTTGCATGGAACTGCCCCGCACCGCTTTGTAACTTTGTTCGCCCAGTACCCATTTGATCGCATCACTGACGTTACTTTTACCGCAACCGTTCGGCCCCACAATCGCGGTAATACCGCTGCCGAAATTGATGTCGATTTTGTCGGCAAAGGATTTGAACCCGTTCATAGTGATACGTTTGAGAACCACAATAAGACTTTACACGCAATCGCCAATTTTGACAAATAAAAAAGGACGGCCGCTCCGTCCTTTTTATCATTCATGCTACCAATTACATTTCGCGACCATTGTCGGGTTCAACCACTGCCTGACTGGATTTAGGATCCTTGGCGACTCTGTCCCAAAAATCTTTTTGTACCGCTTTTTTAAGTTCTGGATTTTTGGCTAGGAACTTACGGTAAGTTTCAAAGTCCATCTTATCCAGTACTTTTTCGCGTAATTCGCCTACGTTGATCGATTCGGGCAACAAACCGCTATGCAACAGTTCTTGGAATTCTTCATGTGACATTACGTCATCATTTTTGGCTCTTTCGTCCAACTTTGCGGAAACGCGCGTCAATTCTTTGTCCGAGATTACTGGTTCGGTCATCTTATTTTTGTCCATTGGTTACTCATTTTATAATATAGCAAGTTTACGTTATTAACGGGCCAAAGTTAAGTAATGTCGAACGTTTTTCAAAATTGACACTGGCGACAATTTAGGCTACACTACCATAGATTTGCGAGCGTGGCGGAACTGGCATACGCGTGCGTCTCAGAAGCGCATTTTTGGAGGTTCAAATCCTCTCGTTCGCACCATTTTTTGCAAGCAAACAATGTTACGTTTTCGCCGTTATTAACATAACGGCTCGTCGCACCATTATGTAGATAAACGACCATATAACTAAATATGATTTTTAAGACAATAATTTGTCCCGCCCAAAATGGTACGCTTTCGTCGCTTCGCTCCTCGACGCACCAATTTAACCGAAAAAAATTTTGCCGGTTTTACTGCTGGTGGGTTAAAATATATCATGCCCAAGAATCACGTTAGCAAATACATTACTCACCCGGATTTGACTTTTAATTTGGACAAATTTGGCACGACCGATAATGTAATTTTTATTACTGGGCTGTATGGTGCCGGTAAAACTTATACCGCCGAACGGCTGGCTCAACAACACCACGCCTTACACCTGCGGCAAGATTGGCTGTGTTGGTCAGAACAATACGACAGCCCCGAGTCTAAATTTTTCGTTAAACTTTTCCAAGAACTACACCCTGAAACACGGGCTTATTTTGCTAAGCAACAGTGGCGCACGCACGTCGACCACGCCACCATGCAAAAATACCGCCAAGCGTACGACCAAATGATACTTGATCATATCGCGGCTAACCCCCAACAATTATTTATTTACGAAGGTTCGGAATTGTTTGCCCGCATGAACAATTTGCACTTTTTGCAAGGTCGTCCGCTGATTATCAAACGCACCAGTGTCCACCAAAGTTTCTTAAACTTAAAACAACGCGACAAAGGGTCTATTGGACGACCGGAATCCCGGCGTTTATGGCAACAGTACCGTCCTTATTACTTAAAGCACCAGAAAATTATTAATCAGTTTATCACCACGCTTACCGCCAAGCATTAACCCGTTACCAATCTCATTTTCAGTATTGCCTTATGCCGTAGCGTGTGGTATGCTAAATATTAAAATTTAATAAAAGGAGTAATTATTAATATGAAAAAAGAAAATTGGTTCCAAACCACCTACCAAAATTTCAAAAAGGAACAACACGTCAAGACCGAATTGAAAAAATTGCATAAATTGGCCATGCAAAACGACCCCGCCTACCTAAAAGAACAAGCACGCGAACGCGAAGAACGTCGGGACGCGATTATTTCGGCGGCGGTCGGTATCCCCGCGTTGGCGGGCATCACGGTAGCGGCCTGTGCCTACCTTCACGCCAAGGACAACCAAACCAACCCGGTGCAAGAACAACCCCGCATTGAACGCGTAGTCGAAAACACTGATGCCACTTGCGACCGCGAGTTATAATTTCAGGTAAGGAGTACCGTAATATGAAAGCCAAAAAATTAAGTAAACTGGAACTTTACGAAGAAAATATTGCCCGACAAGAAGCCTACATTCAGTTGTTAAATTGGCGTTATACTCACGCCAAAGGTGACACGGACACCTTACACCAACTGAACATCGCTAAGAGAAAATTGACGAAATTAAAAGCCCAATTCAAAGAAGAAAATTTGAAAGACAAAAGTTTTGCACTGGGTGCGTTAGTTGGCGGCGTGGCGGCGATAGCTACGACCGGTTTAGTGTTAGGTATTGACACCGCGGCGGACCAGATTGCCGAACGGCGTGCCACTGCCAACACTACGGCCATTGAACAAAACGCCGACACCGTGGTTGGTCAATGCCCCGAATGTGGTGCGGAAATAACCGCTGACGACTTGCACGACGACGTCATTTACACCCTACCCGACCGCGAAAGGTAAAATGTTAATTGCCAACCACTAAAAAACACGGGTTTATGCACCCGTGTTTTATTATAAGAAATATTCCCATTCATCGATTTGGGCGGGCGCGTGTTCAGGTTCGGCGTCATAATCCATATCGTATAACAACGCCCCGCAATCTTCGCAGACACCAACCACGCGGTCTTCGTCACGTTCCGGTGGCACGGGTGACATCACGCGTACCGTGCGTAACCTTTTTCTTAAACCGCGCATCCCCACCACTTTGCAAGTGGTTAGTTTCGCCGGTTTAATCTTAATGTTGTTCATAAAATTCCTCTATGTTCACTTTAACATAACCGCCGGTAAATTTCAAGTAATTACGCAAAATTTTAATCCCGTTTAGCGTGCGTTGGCCCCCGCGCTGCCGTCGCCGATATTGACTACTTCTCCCGTGTAGATTACCGTTTCACCTAACTTAATGGTGACCAAATTACCATTAATGGCGATGTTCAAGTCTGCCAATTCCGCTTCGGTTAGTGGGTAGGCAAAGTCAGCCAACGCAATACCTTTGGTACCGTCCCCCGCGGTGAAAACCTGCTCTTTTTGCAAGATCACTTTATTGTGGTACAAACGATCGGCGTCGCGCAACAGTTGGGCAGTTTCCGGAAACATTGGCCCACAGTTTAAGACTACGCAGACAATTTTTTGCCCATTAACTTCGCGTGCACCCACGAAGGAGCGTCCCGTCTTTTTGGTGTACCCCGTTTTCACGCCGATACAACCGTCCAAACTTTTTAATAACTTATTTTTATTGTACAACACACGCGGACAGTCCACTCCGTCAATGCGTTTTTCCACCGACGAACAAATCTCCACGAAAGTCGGATTCTTTAATGCGGCAGCGCTAATTTTGGCCAAGTCACGGGCGGTGGTGTAATGTTCTGGGTCGTCTAACCCGTGTGGGTTGGTAAAGTGCGATTTGGTCGCCCCGTGCTTGGTGGCAGTTTGATTCATCAGATCGGCAAACGCGTCGATACTGCCAGCCACCGTTAACGCCAAAGCCACGGCCGCGTCGTTGCCCGAACGCAACATCAAGCCGTACAGCAGTTCCCGCACCGTCAACTGTTCACCTTTTTGCAAATAGATGCTGCTGCCTTCAATGCCCACCGCGGCGTCAGGAATAGGCACCTTGGTATCCAAGTCCGCGTAATTTTCCAACACAGTTAAAGCAGTTACCACCTTGGTGGTCGACGCCATGCCCATGGCTTGGTCGGCGTTATGGGCAAACAACACCCGCCCTGTTGCGACATCCATGGTGCACATGCCACGGGCGGAAGTTTCCCCTGCCGCGTGCAAAGTGATTTGAGTTGGTACGCGGGTGATTAAACTTACCCCCGCTAAAAAACCAGCCAAGACCACCATAGCCAATAACCACGCCCCGACCCGCAACCAAATTTTTTTGTTCATTACCGTAGTATGCTCGTTCACACAAAAAATATTTATTGCATAAATAAAGCCATTAAAGGAGGTAATCACCGATGAACCGAGTCGTCATTTCCGTGCCACGGGTACTGGATAGCGCTTTGGAAGTTTCCCACGTTACCAATTTAGTGATCGATACCGGTACAATTCCCGGTACCGTCACTGCACCGTTCACCGTGCAACAGATCACCGCGACGCCCACCGAAACACAAATGCTGAACTTAACTACCACGCCACTGGGCCCCAACAACTGCAACCGCGTGACGGCCGACGTAGTTATTCCGGTCACCTTATCCTTGACTGACGCCAATGGTACCGCCTTCCAAACGCACAGTACTATTACTCGCCCCTTGGATATTGTGCTATACCTGCCGGACGCGGCGGCTTTCCCGTATACCATTACCAGTGAAGCCACCTTGGAAGCCACCGGCTTCATCAACGATGGTGCCACCACCACCTTGCGTAATGTCACTTTCAAGATTTTGGTACGTGTAATTGCCACAACCGACCTGTTGATACCCGCTTACGGCTACGCCCCTATTAACCGCGCACAACATTACCAACAAAGTGCGGACAACAGTTTCCTGAACCAACCCTTGTTCCCGATTGGCAAAATTTATTAAAAAGGAGTAACCATTTATGCCTAATACTAATTTAGTTTTACCACTGTTGGCTTTGGGTATGTACAGCCATTGCCACAACATTAACTTGGCCAATAACACCTCACTGCTGATTATCGTTTTGGCGTTAGCCTTACAACAACGCGAGATCAGCAAAATCGAAGACAACATGAACAACGACAACAATACCAACGTTTACCGCCGCACCACCAACACGACCGTGAATAACGGCAACAGTACAACAACTTTCACGACGTCCAGCAACTGCCCGTTCTGCCAACAGGGCAACTTTACCACCTTGCCGTTCCCCGCGAACTTCAATAACGGCACTTGGTTTAACAATGGTTGCAACTGCCAAAATAACGGCTGTCAAGCGTTCACTGCGTCGTGCCCCCGCCACGCGTTCGTTTATTAAATTGCCCGCAATCACTTGTCAAAACCACGGGACTGTGCTATATTAGGTTATCTGGTCCCGTGGTCAAGCGGTTAAGACACCACCCTTTCACGGTGGTATCAGGGGTTCGATTCCCCTCGGGACTACCAAAGCCAAAACGCGGAGCCAATGTGCCCCGCGTTTTTTAATGTCGAAAATTATGGACTAATTAAAAGAACATTACTGTACTGTCATCCCAGTTGTTACAGCCACAACTGTTGCAACGACAACGGTTACAACTGTTGGTGCTGGTCGTCACTAAACCAGTGTTCCAACCACAATTATTGCAACTATTGTTACTCATGGTGACTACCCCAGAATTCCAGTGGCAATTGTTACAACCGCAACGCGAATTAGTAGTAGTAAAAAAAACTGGTTGACTACTAAATGAATGGTACCACATTTTATTTTTCCTCCTTGTTAGCCCGTAAGTACGGGTCCTATCTTATTCTATGCGGTCAACATAAACTCGGGCACTTCTCCGATGATGATACTGTCGGCAAATAACATTTGCACCGCAATTTGCGTACGACGATTCCCCAGTGGTAAGATAATTTCCACTACCGCGTCTAAATACAAAATAATCTTGTGTTGTGTTTGGTTAATCCCCGCCGACGACAAGGTCGAATCAAAACGACAATTTACGGCACCAACCAAATTGACTTTTAACATTACCGGTAACCCTTTCCCTACCAAAATCGGCAAGCCGGAAAAAGTACCCCACGGAATCGGCACACCAGTATTGCCCAGTGCTACTAAATGTTCTTGGGCAGCAGTCGACACTTGGGCAGCCACACGATTCATCGCTACCGCATTGGCAGTGATACTGGTGATTACGCCTTGGGCGTTGCGGCGCACATCGGTTAATTGCGGGTAAGTATCGGCGGTTACGATATCGGCCACGCCCGCGTTCAAGGCTTGCACGGTAATGGCGTCTAATTGGGCGGTCGCATAATCAAAAACCACAGGGTTAATCAACGTGACCATTCCCACCATCAAGGCGGTTACTACCGCCAAGCACCCCCACAGCCACTTTGTTCGACGCCGCATAGTTATGTATACTTTCGGCTTGCGTCGGTCATGATTGGTGTGCTATACTAAAAACACGCTGGTGTAGCACAGTTGGTAGTGCGACGCATTCGTAATGCGTAGGTCGCGAGTCCGAGTCTCGCCACCAGCTCCATTTTCCATAACGCTACGATTTTCTTAAAAATTTCACAAACTTTTTTACGCTACCCTATTGCATTCGGTTAGACGTATGTGCTAATGTGAAAATGAGCAAAAAATTACGCAAAAGGGGGCTGTCCAATGATTAAAATCGAAAGCATTAAAGACTATCAGGCAATTTTGACACCGCAAGATTTTCGTCGTTTGACGGACTATATTTATGACCAAACCGCGGACTTGAAAGAGGATTACCCGAACTACCGCGAATGGTTTTACGATGTGCAACTGGCGGGCTTGGACAGTGCCGAACGTGATATTTTAATTGCGCACCCCACCATCAATACGGGGAACATTATCGGCGTGGCGTGCCTGAAAAACACTACCGCTGAACGTAAATTGTGTACCCTAAAAATCGACAATGGGTACCGTCACTTAGGGATTGGCCACGACTTAGTTGATGCCGTCATTGCGGAATTAGGCACTAATCAACCGTTCTTTACCATACCCGACTATAAGTTAGGCATGTTCCAGAATTTGATTAACCAATACGATTGGCAATTGGAACAACGGTTACATGGTTACTACAATGACCGTCACAGTGAACTATGCTTTAATGGTAAACTAATTAAAACAGACGAATTACCTACGCCCACCCCGCGTAAGAAAACCACTTGCGTAATCAATACCGACGCGGGAACCACCCGCACTACCACCCCAGAAAAGTTAATGGTTTGACCAATTTAACCCCAATTACACAAAAATAGTTTTCAAAGTGTCCGAAATATGCCATAACCATAATATGGATCTTTCACCTTTGCAATTAAATAATAAAGTCGCCATTGTCACGGGGGCATCGTCCGGTTTGGGGGCTGCCGTCGCGGAACAATTTGCGGCGGCAGGTTGCCGTTTGGTCTTGGTCGCCCTGCACCAAGCCAATCTGGAAAAAGTCGCACAGCGAATCCAAACCCAGTACGGTGTTCCCGTGGTGGCCGTCGCCACCGACATCAGCGACCTAAAGGCCGTACAAAGCATGGTCGCCACCGCCATTAAGCAGTTTGGACGAATTGATATTTTGGTTAACAACGCAGGTATCTTAGACACAGGCTTAAAATCAGCGGTCAATTACTTGGACAGTGATTTTGAACGAGTAGTAGCGGTTAACCAAAACGGCACGATGCAGGTTACGCGCGCCGTCCTGCCCCACATGGAAAAACAAGGCGGTGGCAACATTGTTAACGTCGCTTCGATTGCCGGCTTGCGTGGTTGTGGTGGTGCAGTTTACTCGGCGGCCAAAGGGGCCTTGATTGCTTTCACCAAGCACGTTGCCTTGCGTTACGCGGGCACTGCCACCTACATTCGTTGTAACGTCGTTTGCCCTGGTACGATTGTTACTCCGATGACAACGAACATCGACCTTAAACAAACGGAGCAAGCCATGTTTGCCCAAATGTCTGCGCACGCCGATTTGCGTAATTGCCGTCCTTGTCAAGCGTCCGAAGTGGCGAACACCATTTGGTTCTTGGCCAGTGACGCTGCCGCGCCGATTACGGGACAAACCATTGTTACCGACTTCGGAGCGTATTTATAACCAAAGGATAAACGGCAATGAAAAATATCGCCCTTTTCGGCAGTCCGCGTGCAGGGAAATCCACGTTGGCTAAAATGATTACTAAAAAATATCCTCATTACCGGATTTTGGCTGGGGATACTATCCGCATCCGCCACGCTTTTCAGCAACTTTTACCACATCCCTACCACAGTCGCGATGACCATGGTTCGTCCGGTGATTTCCCCTCTTTCTTGGCGGAATTATTTACGCACCAACTTGCCAAAAATCAAGGCCGCGTTAACTACATCATTGATACTTGCGACATCACGCCCGAACAGGCACAAAAGTTATTCCGGCGCGATGATACAATTTTGTTGTTTTTAGGTACCCCGCATTTAACGGCGCAAAGTCATTTACAAGAAATCCGCAAATTTGAAACCAGCCGTGACTGGACGCACTTGCGCAGCGACAAACATTTATTAAACCATTGCGCGCAGTGGCTTAACCGCGACCAAGCCTACGCCAAAACTTGCCAAACCTTGGGGATTTGGTACGTTGACACTTCTTTTAACCGCGAGCAAGTCTTAAAGGAGACCTTTGACCAAATTGAACAACTAAATCTCAATCGCGAATACGAGCCAACCTTGTAAACCGTCTCGCTTGGAGCGGGTGATACTCGTTGCCGCTCGTGCACTGCTCTATAAAAAAACGCCTTGCGGCGCCTTTAATGGAGCGGGTGATCGGAATCGAACCGACGCTATCAGTCCCCTGCGGGTCTGTGCCGCGTCGGCACGCCGTACTTTTCGTTATTCCCATTTTGGAGCGGGTGATCGGAATCGAACCGACGCTATCAGCTTGGAAGGCTGGAGTTCTACCATTGAACTACACCCGCGAATAAAGCCACTATACCATAACCTTTAGGCTTTGGCAAGTTTTACTTAACACAATTTTACCGGCTTAGGCATGGTTCTTCGTCGTTACAGGTATGTTGTTGCTTAGCGTCTTTACGCGTCCGCTCCCGTAACAACGCGTTCATTTGAGCATACGCCGCCAACAGTGCGGCCGATTGATTATAAGTCGTCAATTTTTGCGTGTGGTCGGCGACGCGCTGTTGTTCCGCTTGGTCATCGCGTCGTTTTTGGGGCTTACTGGCTTTGGTTAACACCTTTTGCTGTTGTGCGTAACGCAGCATGGTCGCGAAGTCAACTGCGGGTTGCCGGTCATGGTTAATGTACACCGCTTGACTAGGTGCAACCGGTTTAACTGGATGATTGGGATAATCGTTAATTTTCATTTATTCCTAGTTTAAGCAATCTGCCCACCAAAGTCAATACTTTACACCGCGATTAAATTATACCGTTATTCCCGTTCACGATCGGCGATAATACCGTACGTAGGATTCACCATTACGGAGTTTAAGCGCGTCAATTTTTGGCTACGGGCGTCACGTACTAAAGCCCGTTCACCCAACACCGCCAGCGCGTGGGCGTGAGTTTGTTCCAATGCAGGTAAAATCGCATCCGGTACGCCCGAAGTCAGCGCGTTGTGGTTTTGCTTATTTTGTAAATTCTGGTAAACAATTTGTTCTAACGCCGTAACGTTAGTAATATCAGTCCCGTGCAACGTACCATATATTTGCGTCGCATAATTGTGTTCCACTACGTTAAACGCGTCGGCATCCGCCAAGTTGGCAGTACGCACAATACCCAGCAACATCGCCTGCCTAGGCGGACGGGATTGGTTTTGCGGTAAGTTATCAAACGGCAAACTGGCGTCCAATAATAAATGTTGCTGCCGTACTTGTTCAAAAATTTGGTGATAGGTGCGGGCACCAACCACGGTTGCCAAATCGCCCAGCGAAAACGGACAGCGGGTATTCTGCATGATGGACAATAGCATTGACGCCGACGCCGCAGACGTACCCAACGCCAAAGCGTTAAGGTCGGCATTACTTTGCTCAAAATCATAAACATCATTACGAAGTGCTTTACGCATAAATTTCACCGTTGTTTTCCGTTCATGGTCGGCGGACGTGGCACCGTTAATGATTGCCGCATTTTTAACGACAGCGGTGGCAAACGGGCTTAAGTCACTTAACTTGGTCGACTCGGCGTGGAGCAAAGTCCGTTCGTCCAATACCGCCAACGCGTGGGCACGTGCTTGGTCGGCCGCATTGGCATCGCGCAGACGACGCCTGCCCGCCGCGTACCGGTTCTGATTACGCAAACAACGCCCTACCATTTGTGCCAAAGTTTGCACGTTCTTGATTTCACTAACCAATAAATTATGTACTGCTTGTTGATAAATCTCGGTAACCAAATAAAAATCCGCACTGCCCCCCGATTCCGCCGTACGCCTAACGGTCAAACAATTAAGCTTATTTAGTACCTCCGGCCCCCGCGTTGCCGCATAGGGATAATCATTGGTTATAATTTCTACCAAGGTTCGGTGTACCGGTGCGGTTACTACGGGGGCTAAATCATTCAGCGACAGTTGATAACCGGTATGCTGCAAAGTGGCTAATAAAGTGGTAATCGTTTCTCGATCGTCAGCGAACTTTAATTGATTTAACTGTTGCGCCAGTCTACGATAATCGTAGGCATCCGGTTGCATTTTATCTTTAAGGTACATAAATAGTTTTTCCTTCCTGGAAAGGTATTATAACATCTGCCGGCACAAAAAGCAAGACCCTACCAAAAAATCCCAACATATTCTTGACAAGCCCGTAAATCTGGTCAATAATATTGGTGAGCGAGGTTAGAGTTGGCATTTTCAAGTTTAGCAGACAAGTTCAAGCACATCTTTGCGAAGTTAACCCGCAGTGGCAAACTGACGGAATTAGAAATCAAAGCCGCCATGCGCGAAATTAAGTTGGCCTTATTAGAGGCCGACGTTAATATTGCTGTCGTTAAAAATTTTATTGCCCAAACGTCCGCCCGGTGTTCAGGCGAAAGCGTGATGAAATCACTGACACCCGGCCAACAAATTATCAAAATTGTTCACGAACAGATGACGGAACTGCTGGGCGGTGGTAACGAAAAATTGGCGGTTGCCCCCCAACCCCCAACGGTTATTATGATGGCCGGCTTGCAAGGCGCGGGTAAAACCACCTTTTGCGGTAAATTGGGACAAATGTTAAAGGGGCAAGGCAAACGGGTACTGTTGGTGGCCGATGACATTTACCGCCCCGCCGCGATTGAGCAATTAAAGATTGTCGCCCATAATGCGGGGGTAGCCTTTTACGAAGGTGGCAAAAAAGACCCCGTTAAAATTGCACAAGACGGTATTAAGCACGCGCTAGCCAATAATTTAGACACGGTTATTATTGATACCGCGGGACGTTTACACATTGATGACAGGTTAATGCAAGAATTGTGCGCCATTAAAAAAGCAGTTAAGCCTACCGAAATTTTGTTAACCGTAGACGCAATGACGGGGCAAGACGCGGTTAACGTGGCAACCGAATTTAATAACGCACTTGACATAACGGGCGTACTGCTGACCAAATTGGATGGTGACACCCGCGGCGGTGCCGCAATGTCGATCCGCTATGTGACAGGTAAACCGATCAAGTTCTGCGGTACCGGCGAAAAATTGGGTGACCTTGAAGTCTTTCATCCCGATCGTATTGCACGTCGGATCCTAGGCATGGGCGACGTGTTAACCATGATTGAGAAAGCCCAAACCGTAGTTAACGAACAAGAGATGAAACGCATGCAGGAGGCTTTCCGGCGCAACACGTTTACTTTGGAAGACTTTTTGGTGCAATTTGATAACGTCAAAAAAATGGGCAATCTGGACGAGATGTTGGAAAACTTGGGCGGCGCCATGGGGGGCAAAGTCAAATTTGGCAAACTGGACGAAGCCGCGATGGCACGTAACAAAGCGATTATTCAATCGATGACCCGTGAAGAACGTGCGAACCCCGAGATTTTGAAGTCCAGTCGCAAGCAACGAATCGCCGCAGGCAGCGGCACCACGATTCAAGAAGTTAACCAGTTGCTGAAACAGTTTGAACAAAGTAAACTGCTGATGAAACAGGTCGCCCACGGCGGGAAGTTGAAATTACGTTAAAATGTGGGCGTTTGCCTTGGCAATATAAGTCCCACAAAATAAATCAACAAAAGGAGGAGCAGAACAACGAATGGCAGTAAAGATACGACTGACAAGATTGGGCGACAAAGGTAACCCGTTTTATCGTTTAGTGGCGACCGACAGCCGCTCACCACGTGACGGTAAATTCTTGGAAGTCATCGGAACTTACAATCCCTTGGTTGAACCAGCAGCAGTAAAGGTCGATCAAGAATTGGCGCAAAGTTGGTTGAGTAAAGGCGCTACCCCGACCCCGACCGCGAAAAAAGTGTTGGCACTGGCTGGCGTAATCAAGCCGACTAAGTACACGCCAAAAAGAAAAATAGTAGCAAAAAAAGAAAAAACAAAAAAGGAATAATTAAAAAATGAAACAAGTTATTGAACTGATTGTAAAAAGTTTAGTAGAAAAACCCGAAGCCGTAGTTTTGGAAGATGTTGTTGATGGCGACAACGTTACGGTTAAGGTGAAAGTAGCCGACGGCGACATGGGTCGTGTCATCGGCAAAGGCGGTGCCACCGTTACCGCGATTCGTACGATTTTGAAAAACTGCAACAGTCGTGACGGCAAACGTTACTTTATCCAAATTGGTGACGAAGTCCGCGCACCCCGTAAAGAATTTACGGATGCAAGTTATTAAAAACCGTGCATATAAATAAAATACAAAAGGAGAAAATTAAAAAATGGCAAAAAGCAATAAAGATTATTTTGGATTAAGTTACATTGTTAGTTTAATCTTAACCATTATCCCAATTACTGACTGGGTATGCGGCTTTATTACCCGTTTCCAAGAAGGTAAGATCGTAGCCGGTATCATCCGCGTTATCCCAATTTTTGGGTTTATTATTTGGATCGCCGACATCGTCTGCATGGTCTTGAACGGTCGCATTTTGCGTTTGTTGAACGTTTAATTGTTCAACACGACATCACGAAAAGAGTCACCCACGCGGTGGCTCTTTTTGTTTGTGCGCATTTTGGGGGGCGCGGGGAAAACACTTTTTAGTGGTTGTCGACTTTATCGTCCGCGGCGGCTGTCGCCTTGTTTTTGTCTTTATTCTTTTTCTCTTTTTGCGGCTTATTGTCGCGGTTTTTGTCGTGGCTGCGCACCACCAAGCCAATGCCCACCAACGCACCAATGAACGCCGCCACGGCAAGCACAATAATGGTAATTAGCCAGAAATTGTTGTCGTCGCTTTCTTTCTTGGTTTGCAGTGCGTCCCACGCTTCGGCGGTTAAGACCGTGTACTTGCCGTCAACGAAGGTGATGTCGTAATTTTGTGCCACGGGGTCATCGGCTACCGCACCTTTAATTGCGTACTCGCCGACGGGTAAATGGTCGGGGTCAATTTCCGCGTCGGTAACAATACTTAACGTGTACACCTTTTCCGCGGTATCGCCACTGGCTAAACTGCCACTGGTAATTTTCGCCGTCAAGGTCGGTTGCGGCGTATCTACTTTTACCGTTTGGTCACTAATGGTTACGGTAATCACCCGTTTTTTAATACTGGCGGTGGTGGTAAGTTGGTTATTGGTTGTTGCAATTTGGTAATTGTTTTTGTCCAAACCATCCAAACCAAGGTATTGTAACACTACGGTTAAATTGTCACCAAAAGTGCTTTGTGGTTCTTCACCATTCATATATTGACCAGTAACCAAAACCGTTAAATCGTCACCTTTAATGAACCCCGTATAATCAATATCACTGGTGTCTAAAATTGCTCGGGTAGTACCGTCGTATTCCTTATCTTTGGCTTTGACGTTGTTAATGTACACCGTTTGTGGCGTAATGTTCACCGTGGTGGTAAATTGGGCTTCCGTCAAAACGTAATTCTGGGCGTCCGTACCCGTTAAGGTTACGGTAACGACCACGGGTTTATTTTCGCCCGCGTTTTTATCGTCCATTACCCCGTTGGCATTGACCGTCACGTTATCGTCCGCGACTACTCCGTTAACGATAATTGGTTCTAACTCAACGCCCCGTTCACGGTTATAGGTGCGGTCTTGCGCCTTTATTGTACTTGCGTCCACGCTGACTGCTTTGAGGGCAACGGTTAACGTCGTGGTGCGGGTAACGTTGCCCCACTGCACGGTAACCGTGTATTCGCCGACATCTTTTTTTGCGGTGGTTACGTCTACCCCGTTTTGCGTGTACGTGATCTGCATACCATCATTATACCAATCGGGTTTGTCGGTCATGTTGGCAATTTGTTGGTCGGTGCCGTCGTAAATTGCATTAACGGGGGATAATTCATCACCGACAAAAATCGGTAGTGTCGCAACTTTGTCACCATAGGTCACCGTTACTGTATTAGCATATTGTTGTAAACTATTACCATTCGCATAATCCACGCTGTATTCGTATGGCGACAAAATTATGTCTGCGGTTTTAGTTTGGCTATCGTATGTACCGCTAAATTTGGCGGTGACAGTTAAATCTGCTGTATCACCAACTGCGTAATTTTGACGATTGTTGGTAATGTCAATGTCTTGAACACTGCCAAATAAAACGTTGGCTGTATTAGCAATACTTACGGAACCAGACTCGGTTTTCAGCTTTCCCAAAGCTGGGATAATAATAGTTCCCCCAGTAACGTTCATTGAGCCTAATACTCTTATTTGAGCTATACCCTCACCAACTGTATAAGTGTTATTAAAAAATTCACCGCCTGTCATTTCAAAAATACTTGCTGCATTGTTAACCTGCACCAAATAACCCACATCGCCCGCAACAACATTATCTGCGATTATTCCGCCTTGAATTTTTATTGATACCTGTTTAGTTGGATCACTTGAAGCAACATACAGTAAATTGCGACCACACTTGTTGTTAATGATTTGTCCACCAGTAATCAAAATTGACGCAGGATTTCCCTTGTTATAGTATACTGCCATAACTGAATCAGCAACAGTATTATCGATGATACTTCCACCCGCCATTGTTACGTTGGTACTGGTATGAGCAACAATGGCTCTACACGTATTCATAGTAATATTACCTGCGGAAATATTTAATTTTGTTTTAGTTAGATAAAAAATTGAACAAGGAAAATTACTGATCGTTCCCTTAGTCTCAGTAGAAGAATCAGTTATTTCCAGCACTAAATCAATATTCTCTTCTTCTTTGTAAAAAAATCCCGCGGGGACAGGATCATTATTGTCAGCGATTTCACTACCATCCACAGTTTTCCCGTTCAAATCAAAAATAATTTTGCCCCCGTCATTCAAGTCTACTTGCTGCGTTGGGTACCAATCGCTTTGCATAACTACGGTGTGGGTCACATCGGGGTGATTTTTAATTACCGCGTAACATTCCGCCCAAGTACCGCGAATTGGTTGAGTTATATTTTCTGCCGTCAAAATAAAATCACCAACCGCGTTGGTGCTGTCCGCCCGCGACGGGAACAGGGTCACACCTAAGCCAATTAAAGCAAACACCGCGGCGAATACCGCCACGGCGACATTACGCCAGACGTTTTTGACACTGCGGGGCTCTGTAAAATTATTTGACATCATAACGAATATATTGTAGGGGGGGGGGGTTTTTACCAATTTTGCGGGTCGGCGGTAGCGTTTTTTATTTGTTCATACCACCACGCCCGTGCTACAATCAAGCATGCAACCATTAGGCGGCGGCTGGGACGAATTATTGGAACCGTTATTTACGGACGAACGGTACCACCAAATTCGCGAGTTTTTGAAACGCGAATACGCCACCCGCACCGTTTATCCAAATATGTACGATTTATATAATTGTTTTCGTTTAACGCCAGTTGACCAAGTCAAAGTGGTGATTTTGGGGCAAGACCCTTACCACGAACCTAACCAAGCCCATGGTTTGTGTTTTTCGGTACCGGCGGGCGTACCATTGCCACCGTCGTTACAAAACATCTATAAGGAACTGCAAACTGACCTAGGTATTGTCCCCGCCACCACGGGCGATTTAACCGCGTGGGCGAAACAAGGGGTCTTACTGTTGAACACGACCCTGACCGTGCGGGCGCACCAAGCCAACAGCCACGCTAACTGCGGTTGGTCGTGGTTTACCGACCAAGTCATCAAGTTACTGGTCAACCACCCAACCCCGAAAGTCTTTATCCTGTGGGGTGGTAACGCACGCAGCAAGGCCCCGCTAATCACCGGCGACCATAATTTGGTTTTGCAAGCACCACACCCGTCACCATTATCGGCGTACCACGGCTTTTTCGGTTGTCGCCACTTTTCGCAAGCCAACGCTTTTTTAACCGCCCACGGTTTACCCCCGATCGAGTGGTCAAAGCATTAAAGAACTAACAAGACTTTAATAATTTGACTGCCCCAGCCAAGGGGTTACAACAACATTAACGACGTTACGCCGTAGCGGTTTTCTTCTTGCGTTGGATGCCGGCGATGAACAGCCAACTGACCGCACCACCGCCCAGTACTAACACCCCACCGGCAATGATGCCAAAGATTAACCACACCGTACCGCTGTTGTCGCCGCCGGTAGTACCGGTTACTAAACTGCGGGTTTCCGTGGTACCACAGATGGTGCAAGTATGTTCTTCCGCCGTGCCGTCGGCGTTGGTTTCCCATTCGCCGTATTGGTGCCCAGTGGCGGGAATGATTGCTGTTTCCGTTTCGTGACAACGGGTGCATTGGTGGTGTTGTTCACCCGCCACGGTGCAAGTGGCGGCTTGGTCAATTTCCCATTCACCCCAATCGTGCCCCAGCATGGGTAAAACTTTGATTTGCGTTTCCCCGCAACCGTGTTGACAATGTAACACACTGCTGCCATCGTGGGTACAATCCGGCTCGGTGATCGCGTGTTTTCCCGTCCAATCGTGACCTAACGCGGGGATTGCACGGGTTTCGGCACGACCACAAACGGTGCAATTTTGCAACTCCACGCCGTCGTTGGTACAAGTTGCTTTCGTGATTTCTTTCCAACCGTCGTCTTGATAGGTATGCACCCCGGTGGCTGGCGTTGTGGTATCTACGTATTGGTCGCCGCAAATTTTACACGTGTGCGTGGTGTAACCGTCTTTAACGCAGGTCGGGTCGGTCACGTCCGCCACATAATCGTGGGCGTGCAATTCGGTCGCCGACAAATCAATGTGCAACGCGGGTCGAACACCCATGGTTGCTACCAATTCTGGAGAATCAGAAATGTTGTTATATCTATCGTTACAGTAAAGTGAATTTCGCCCATTTACTGAGTTACGCGTCCAATGGAACAGTGGTTCATTTTGTTGATCACTGCATTCCCATAATTGAACATAATTTGTACCGGCTCCAATTTCAAATAGACTTGGTAACCAAAGGTAATCTTGTGCGATACTAGGATCTCTTTGCCAAGTATAACTTGGTTTAACAATACAGTCTATTAACGAACCCACGCATTCCTTGGCTGTGTAAATTGCAAACTTATTTTCAACGGGGTTAGTCACAATTCCAGATGTTTTCAATTCTTGGTCATTGATCGCGTAAACACCACCATTGTTCAAAGTTATCGCCCGAACGTAACTGGTAACATAACTGTTCGCGGGATACCCACCAGTAACTGTTTCATCACTGTGAAAGGCTGAAAATTTACTGGGAGTTTTTTCTACCGCCCACAAAGTCAAAATCGGGCGCGGATTGGTTTCATTAGTTTGCGACAGGTACACCGCATGCCATTTTTGCCCGCCGAAAGTGATTTTAATATCTTTACCGGCGTTTAGCGTGCGGAAGTCCGCCGCATTTTTAGGTTGTCCGGCCAAGGTTTTAATTTGGTCATAGGTTGTACCGTCGCCCGCCAACGCGTTATAAAGTTGTTGGACATTCTCCGGGTTATTATAAACTTCGGCGACGGTCACAAACGTGCCGTCGTCGGTGGCCGCCGCACTGGGCACGACCAACCCACAAATACAACCAATAATAATTCCTAAGCCCAGTACGGCGGCCGCCAAGCCACCGCTAATTAACGTTAAAAAGTGCTTGCTTGCTTGCTTGCTTGCTTGCTTGCTTGCTTGCTTGCTTGCTTGCTTGCTTGCTTGCTTGCTTGCTATCGTATTCTTCATAATAAATTATTATAGCACATTACGGCGCAAATTACAAGTCTTTTTAATGATCTTTGGGCGGTTCAACGGGTTGTGGTGTGGCCGGTTCAATCGGTTCAGGAACGGGTTGTCCCGCTTTTTTCGCCGCTTTGGCCAGCCGCTTGGCTACCTTTTTGTCTTCTTTCTTTTCGGCTTTAGTCTTGTGTTTAATACTGAAAATTTGGGTCAAGTCGGCGTCTTCCAAATCAAAACGTTTTTTGTTGTTGCGTTTCTTTTCCACACGGGGCGGTAACGCGTCACCGACTACCGGGTTCGCCGGCGTGTCAGTACGTTCACGAATTTCAATTTGGTTATAAGCAATACTGATATTGTGGCGTTTGAATTCGTTGAAAACTGTTTCGGTTAAATCAAAGTATACCGTCCAGTAATCTTCCCGGTCACACCAGCAGCGGGCAGTAAACTGCAAATTGGAATCACCCAGCGCGTTCAAACGACAAAACGGCGCCGGATCCAAACGCACCAAACCATTGCTTTTCATGCAGTCCAAGACAATTTTTTTAACTTGTTCAACGTCGTTTTCGTAACCGACGTCAAAGGTGAAATTAACGCGTCGCGTATTGTTACTGTCGAAGTTAGTAACCACGTTGTTCAGCAATGCATTATTCGGTAAGGTAATGCGTTTATTATCAGGCGTTAACAAAGTTACATACAAGAAGTTAATTTGCGTAATGGCCCCTTCCACACCGTTGACCGCGATGTAGTCGCCTTTTTTGAACATTTTACTGCTGACGATAATAATGCCGTTGGCGACGTTGGCAATCGTGTTCTGCAAGGCCAAGCCAACGGATAAGAACACCGCCGACAGCGCCGTCACAATGCCCGTAATTTCAATACCCAGAATGCTTAACAACGCGACCACCAACAATAAGTAAAACAGGAACTTAATAATTGCCATAATGAAGCCGACCGCGATTTGCTCCATCTTGGTTTTATTTAAGATGCGACGCGTAATGTTCAAAATCAATTTAATAACAATAATCCCGATAAACAACACCGCAAAAAAAATCACGATGTTCCACGCGTTACGGGTAAAAAAATTAACGATGCTGTCCCAAATCTTTTGCCAATCCATAATGTATTTATTTTACCACTGCGCTATTCGTGAGTGCAACAATTTTCGACAAAATTTTTATTACAGCGGGCTTATTTTTTGCCGTGTTCCACCAGTTGGTAACTAGCGTCCAGTAACTGCTTCACGCGATCGTAAGCGGTAGTGTCATTCAACACGACAGTTAACCAATATTTGTGGTTCATGTGGTAACCCGCAAAATAATGCACGTTGTCGATCAAGGCGGGTAATTGTGCGGGGTCGGCCTTGACGTTCAAAACGTCAACCACGCGGTCGCTGTCCACCCCCAACACTCGTTCCTTAACGTCCATCATCAACGCGTACCATTTTTGGCGAACGGGGGTTTTGAACGTGCAATAGTTAGCATACCTTAACCACGGGTATTCGGGCACGGTGCCATATTGTTCGGCCAGATAGTCCAGCACGATTTTACGCCCTCCCGTCGGTGCAGGGCGTGGTAAAGGCTGATCGGTTTGGTTCATACTGCCATTATTACCCGCGCTCTGGTATTTGTCAATTTGTCACGCCCGTAGTAATATAAATGGCTATGAAAGTTTTAATGATTAACGGCAGTCCTCACCCAAACGGGAACACGGCCACAGCCCTGAACGAAATGGTCAAAATTTTTAACGCCCACGACATTGCGACCGAAATTGTTACCGTCGGTAACCAAAACTTACGCGGTTGTATCGCGTGTCGGGCGTGCACCAAGACCGGTAAGTGCGTGTTCGACGATTTAGTCAACGCCACTGCCCCGCAATTTGAACAGGCCGACGCGGTGGTGGTCGCTTCGCCCGTTTATTATGCGTCCGCCAACGGCACTTTAATTTCTTTTCTTGACCGCCTGTTTTTCAGCGCCAAGTTTGACAAGACGATGAAGGTCGGCGCCAGTATCGCGGTTGGTCGCCGTGGTGGCTTAACCGCGACCTACGACGAATTGAACAAGTACTTTGCCATTGCCGGTATGCCGATCGCCAGTGGTCAATACTGGAACGGCGTTCACGGTCGCGAAATTGGCGAAGCGTCCCAAGACGCGGAAGGCTTGCAACAAATGCGCACGCTGGCCAATAATATGGTATTTTTAATGAAGTCGATTGCGTTAGGCAAAGAACGTTACGGCTTGCCGGTGCGCGAAACCCCAACCTTTACTAACTTTGTGCGCTAGTTTCGGGGAAAGCACCGGGGAAATTGTTGGTTACGTAATCAACAAAGGTTAAACGAGTAAAATTGGTTACCACGGTCACGTATACTGAACCACGCCAATAATGGTATTGGAACATATGCAAAGGGTCAGTGCTGTACGGCGCCACCGCGGTCACGGTTTGTTGCCACGTTTGCGCAGTCGGATCATAAGCCCGTACCGTACCGTAACAAGACTCCACCGTACCTTCACCGTTCAGGGTCGCCAAAAAGTCATCGGTGGTCAAAGGTGTACTCTGTCGGGCATAAAGCGTGACGGTTAAGGTCAAACCATCCAAGGCGTTAGTCATAGTGATTTGGTGCGCGTAAGGGAAAATCGTGCGTTGTTGTTCGTCGTGGCACAAGGCGCAGGACCGTTGTTGGTTGATTATCCCGTCCGCCGTAAAGGAAACAAAGGTCCACTCGCCGTAAACGTGATTGGTACAATTTACGTAAAACTCTTTCACCGCCAACGGGGTCACCGTCGTGGTATCGGTATTTGGTGTGTAATAATACACGTAATATTTGGTGTTGGCATCTAGAACTCTATTATTACCGTCATCGTCCACACTGTCTAACCATTCCCAACCTTTAATGGCGGTGTTAACGGCTTCGCCAGCGATAAATTCGCCCGTGCCGTTGTTTTGGTATAATTCGCCCGTGCACAAATCGTACATACCTAATGCGCCATCGTCGGCACGCACGGGAACGAAATCACGGACTAACTTACCATCACTGTTGTAAACAGTAGCATAATACAGCATAACTTTTGCTGCAGGAAATTCCGGCGAACTGGTATATAACCAAACCTTTCCACTGTCAAAATTTCCAATTTGAT
>CATLHJ010000013.1 GCA_949949035.1 uncultured Clostridia bacterium
ATACCATTGCCCACGTTACGGTATGGTTGGTTATCTTGGACGTATTCACCCGTCACCAGTACGGTTAAATCGTCGCCGTCGACGATGTTAGTGTAATCAATTTTGCTGGTGTCCAAAAAGGCTGTCGCCGTACCGTCGTAGGTTTTATCGCGCACGGTAATACCACTAATTGACACGGTGCATGGGGTAATGTTCGCTTTTAATTCAATCTCAGGATTGGTTAATACGTAATTGTGGGCGTTCTTGCCGGTCAAACTAATCGTGACCGGTACGGACTTTTCGCCCACGTTTTTATCGGTAAACTTACCGTCGGGGATAATTGACACATCGTCTATGGTGTAACTGCCCTTTAACTTCACGCCATTGGTATCGAAATCGGCCTTTTGCGTACCGTTGTAGGTTTTATCCTTGACTTTTAAGCCTTCGACGGTAATGGCTTGTTTAGTCACGGTGACCGTAATGTCTTTGGTCATGTCGTTTAATTGCACGGTGGCGGTATACGTCCCAGCGTCTTTCACGGTGGGCACCGTTTCACCGTCTTTACTGTACGTAATCATCATCGCGGGGTCATACCAAGCGGGCTTGATTTTCTCAATCGTTTGTTCTTTGGTGGGATCGTACGTTACTGTTACATCGGTGGGTTCGCCTTGCGGCCAATCCGCCAACAACGCCGTCGCCGACAAATCAATGTGCAACGCGGGACGAATTTCGCGTTCAAGCGAAACTAGATTGTTGCTTACCCCTTGACATAAGTAACCAACAAAACCGTGATAGTTGTATGCGCCAGTGCGTACCCAGCATGATCCTAAATTTTTCGCTACCCAGTAATACTCAAATTCATGTAGTGACGGTAACCACAAGTAATCATTTTGCCAATCACCGTAACCAGGAATATCACTATAATTGTTGGTATACGGATCTTTACCACCATCAGGGTACCAATATTGTGTCGTCCAACCATCTTCTGGTTCTTCGCCCCAATTTTCGTTTTTACAATTATACCTATCATTTTCAGCTGTCACATATGTCAACTTTTGTCCTGCCCGTTGCCATTCAACATTTGTGGGCTTGACAATTACGTCGGTCACACTGCTGGCAATATTGTCTACGGAAAAGTTTGCCATGGCGTGATTGGGATTCGGGGTAACGGTATTATTCAAGGTTTTTCCTTCATCAGTCGAATAAGCACCCGCATTGTTTAATATCTCAGTACGCACGTAACTGGTTGCATACATATCATTGGGATATACATAGTAACGACTATATTCTGTCCCCTTGTTCCATTGGGCCGTGGTAAACGCTTCTGCCAGCCACAGCGTCAAAATCGGGCGCGGATTAGTTTCGTTGGTTTGCGACAAATAAACCGCGTACCATTCTTTACCCCCGAAAGTGACTTTGATGTCGTTGTCGTTATTATATTCGCGCATGGTCGCCGCATTAGTCACCGTCGTAGCCGCCGCCACCACGTCATCATAGGTCGCGTTTTCTTTACCCGTGATTAAATTGTACATCTGTTGCACGTTGGCGTGTTGGCCGTAAATTTCGCCGACAATGTAATTGTTGTTATCCGCGGCGCGCGTAGGTAACACCGTCACGCACAGGCCCAATATCGCAAAGCAAACCGCGAACACCGCCACGGCAATGTTCCGCCATACCGTTTTAAGATTTTTACGGGGAGAAAAATTATTTGACACCATAACGAATATATTGTACCCCCCCCCCCCCCCATTGTCAAGGGATTTTTCTACATGGTTATGAGTTTGTCAAAAAGGTATTAAAATGTTTGAAAGTCAAAGGATGTAGTGTCACCCTTCCCCTCAATTTTAGTTGTCTTGCAATACTAACGCCATTTTCGGGCAAAATTGGGCACACTTACCACACTTAACGCATTTTTCATGGTCAACTACCGGAGCCGCAAACCCCTTTTGCGTCAAAGCCCCAACTGGGCAAACTCGCACCGACGGGCACGGATGATTTTGCGGACAACGTTCCGCCACAACAACTAATTTTTTTTGCATACTTACCTCCCAACACGTAACGTGTATTCGCTTAACCGGTTCATTAACAATGAAGCAAAATTTGCCTGTTTTGTCAAACAAAGGTTCGTTTTCTGCGGTGCGTGGTGGAGATAGTCGGATTCGAACCGGCGACCTTTTGAATGCCATTCAAACGCTCTACCAACTGAGCTATATCCCCAAAGACTGGGTACAAAATAATTGTAACATAGGCGGTAAAAAATATCAACGATTATTACTGGTCGTCGATCACGATACATAAACTACGTACCCGACTGGGTTGAACGGTAACGTTTTCGCCGGCGTTATATGCCCGTCGCGTGTACGCCACCAACTGCTCCCCACCGCTAACCGCCACCACTGTGCGGTAAGTGGTGTTATGAATGTGATGCGTATGTTCGCCACTGACAGTTTGGCTGCTGACCGTACAAGACACCACGGTGCCCGACAACGGCGGCTGGTTTTGGTCAACTCGACGCGATAAACGTTGGCGCACCGTTACGACGATAAAGCAGATAATAATCGTTAACGGGAAACAAGCGACCAAAACACTGCCCGCAATCGTCAGTGGCACATTCGCCCCGTCGTTGTTGCAGCTCAGTAACACAATTCCGGTAATTAACGTACCCAGCAACCATACCAACAGAAGAACACTTTTAATAATGTCGCCGGTCGATGACGCCCGTACCAAACGCAACCAACTTTTCAGTTGTTGGTTAGCCATTGCCCTGCGGTTGCTGTAGCCACGACTGGTGTTCACCGCGGCAAGGTCTTTTTGGTGTTCGACCACGGGGTCAGTTTCGGCCTTTACCGCACGCCACGCCCGCACAAACATGACGATAAGTGTAATAACTGCCGATAAAAAGCCGACCCCGCCAATAACACCCATGCTCACCATAATAATGGCGGGGTTATTAAACTTTACGGTCAGCCACATCATCAGTAATACGGCGCCGACCATGGCTAACACCAATAAAACATTTAGCAGTTTACGTCCTTTCACCAATTCCCCTTTGCCCATAGTTAATGGTGGGCAATACAGGGTTTGAACCTGTGACTTTCCGCACGTCAAGCGGATACTCTCCCGCTGAGTTAATTGCCCACGATTATGGTATTATAACACAGTCCGTGGCGTTTGGGCAACCGGTCATTACATTTTTTTCCGGCCATTATGGACTTTTGGTTGGGTTTGTTTTATAATTAAAACGATGAAAGATACTGAGTTTTTTAACCAGAGCAACAATGAATTATTTGCCGCCTTAGAAAAATATCCCGCTAACGCTAAGGAACACCGGGATCTTGTGGCCAAAATCGTCGAGAACAATGTCGGTTTAGTTTTTCATGTGGCGAAAAGATTCTACCCCATCATGGGACGCACTTTGGAACGAGACGATATCCAGTCCGAAGGCTATTATGGCCTGCTGAAAGCGGTGGAAGCCTTTAACCTGGGAAAAGGCGTTTCTTTCCACAACTATGCCGTACCCTGTATTGAAAACGAAATTAAGCAACGTCTTATCCGCGAACAAAGACACCGCCGTATGCCTTCCTTACAAGACAATGTGGCCATCGATAAAAACGGCGCTAGGCAAAAACGCGAAGACGTCCTGGCCGCGCCAATCGACCTGGAAGCCGAAATTGTCGAACAAGACGAACAAAGACAACAACTGGTCTGGCTCAGGTCCAGCCTTGACCAACTGCCGCCCATACAAAAAAAGTTTTTAACCGCCAAATATTTCTCCGGAGATCGGGAAGAAAAAATATTATCAGACACGGACATCGCGAAACAATTTGGTTGCAGCCGGCAAGCCGTCTCCGTCGCTAGCAAACGTGCGCTGGCCAACTTGAAAGCCATGTACTGCCAATCGTTCCCGCAGGCACCAGCCGAAGCAGCCGCCACCGAACTAACCCCGGCCGCCAAGAGCGCGCTGAAAGGGAAATTGAAAGAACTAATCTTGACCAAATTGCCCCCGCGCCGCCAAGCGGTAATGTTGTGCAAATATTATTCGCCCACCACGAAAACCAATCAGCAAGTGGCCCAAGAAGTCAACATAGAACCTCGCGCTGTCGCAAACTATGTTAGTGCAGCCTGCGCAAAACTTTATACCCTGTGTAACAGTATCCAAGACCGCAATCATTTGCGCACCATTTTGGAATTCCGCCCCGCAGAGAACGAGAAAGAACTTAATTGATGAGAATTATTAAGTGAAAACACTACTCTTGTGCGTAACCACGGGCGATTAATGCATTTTCTAAATTGATAACACGTTTTAATAATTCAGCAAAAAACATGGTAAAAATCAGAATAAGATTAAAAATTGAGCAACCTAATAAAAACCAAAGGTGACCGACCGCGAAGACCACACAAGAATAAGTGATAAAAAAGACAATCAACAATGCGGTCATAACTTTCCCTTTATCAACTTAAATAGTTCGTCATCGGTACTCAGGTTACTGTCCAGTAAATTTAACAATTTTAATTTTAAGGGAATTTCCATCCCATTAAAAAATGATAAATCTTTAATGGCCGCTTGCTTAGGTTGATCCGCAACTAATTTACCATGGTCAAGCGGCCCAAGAAATTCAGAGCGAAGAAACCGTCGTCTTGGCCAGCATCACCAAGGCCTGCCAAAGACTTTGCTTCTTGTGTGACAACGTCCAAGACATCCGGCACTTACATAACATTTTGGAATTTAGCATCGGCGCCGACGAAAAAGAATGTTAACCGCGGTTCAAATTTTATTTTTTCTGGTGGGCAATACAGGACTTGAACCTATGACTTCCTCCATGTGACGGAGACACTCTACCAACTGAGTTAATTGCCCGTCCAATATTGTAGCACCGCCCCACCCCTTTTGCCAAGCCAAACTTTGTTCATTGAACGTCGTCTTAACCAGTTGCGCGTCAAATTAAATAGTACGCTGAACCATCTACGTTGCGTCGCTAGTCGAGATAATACTAACGTAACTTAATTTAACGCACTTAAATCAGATCTTTCATAGCGATTATGACCGCGCAAACTCTTTTTATATCGCCAACACTTAATCGCGTCCAGCAACGATTTACCTTGGTTATCGGCAAAAAAATCGCGGATATAAGTGTTGTACTCAAACTGCCGATCAATTGGCAGTTTAGTACTTCGTTTTTGTACGCTTATCCTGTGGTATGCCGCTATGGCATCACGATAGGTTTTCCCAGCATTTACCTTAAGCCATTTTTGAAACGGGACAATAAAGGTAAACTGATTACCGATTTGCTCTTTGAAAAAGGCTCGGTGTTTTTCGGAACAAACAAAATTGGTTTCAATTTCCGTAGCGGGTGTAATAATCAGCGGTGTGGCGTTTTTTCCGCGCTTCTTTACTGTGGTAACACTTTCCCCCGTACGTAAATAAACAGCAATACGTGCCGTCAGTTCTGGTTTGCTACCAGTTGTTGACAAACCGTGACCACGGCAAAAAGCCACTAACTCTTGCTTCAAATAATAATACTGTTGAAAAATTTCGGGACTCAATGCGGTAGACAATCGTGGACGGCTAACCATAGTTTAACATTATTACACAAGCAGCGTAAATTTTCAACTTCCAGTGGCTTATTTTGAGTTTTCAATTGGTTACGCCACGATCCACGCGGACGAATTTGCCGCGATTCTGCAACACTATGGTATCACGATCTTAATTGTAGTAACCTAAAACGAATTTTCAAACCGCCCGATAAATTGTAATTTATTATTTCAAGGCGTTTATATAATTAAAGTCAATAGAGCCATAAGCGACCCAAGCAGTTAACCCAAACAATAGTAAAATGCATACGGCAATCCATAGCCAATGTTTTTTATTCTTTTTCGTAATTTTGATTATGCTTAATATTAAAATGGCTAAACAAAAAGCCAATAAGACGCTAAACACAATAATATCGATAGGAACATCACTTTTTATCGCGTTTTCGTTATAAGAAGTTGCTCTACCATATTCTCTATCAATAAGAATATATGCTGTTTCCCCAATATAACTTTCTGCTTCATTTTTATCCTTTATCACGCGTGATAGTTGTGCTTTGTATTGCAGTCCCGTTTCTTCATCTGTATAACAAGCAATAAGGCAATAATAATCTAACCAATGTTTACCGTGCCATCCTCGGTAAAATTTAGTATCAACGATTTCGGCAACTACTTTTTCAAAATGATACGGATTACCAACACTATATTCAACAGACGTTGCGATAAGTTTCCCCGAAAATATTCCGCTGAGAATCGACAGCAAAACAATTAAAATAATATATAAAATTTTGTATCCGTCGCAACTTTTCTTATTCATACGGTCTGTTACCTTGCAATGCTCCATTTATTAAATTGCTGTTTATCGCTCTGTATGAGCAAATATATTATAGCACGAACAAACATTATTTTCAACCATATAACACCGTGAAAAAAGTAAAAAGGCACTGTGGCGGGTGCTTGATAAAATGATAAAACAAGCGCGCCGCTTGCCACTGGGCAATTTTGTGTGCTAAAGAATTAGCCCCTTTCGCCGATGTGCAACACATTCGTTACGATAAAGTTAGATTTGGTTAGCATCGCACGCCGAGTTAGAACAACGGATTAACGGCGATTACGCCAAGGTCAACGCCAAAATCGGCTACCGCAAATTAAAAACAGTGATTTACTCACCGCCTTTTTAATATCAATCATGCGAACTCATTGTAAAATATTTTACTGGATTCGTTTTCCGTCGTCTGTGGTGGAACGGAAAGCCTTAAATAAGAACACTATGTTATTTAGAGTTAATAAAACCAACCTTTATTGCGGTATTATCATCAATACCTAATTTGTTCCTAGTATTCAATCCCGAGTTCGTCCAATAAGGGGGCTTTCATTTCCCACTTTTCCACTTGGTTACGTTGTTCAAATAAAGATTCGGCTGCTAAATAGTGTTGAGTCAAAGTTTCTAAACCACAATGATTGACTTGCAGAAAATGTTGTTTGGCTTGTTCGCCATAACCAATTCTGGTCGAATTACGAAAATGCTTCACACCATGGCACGCCGGGCAAAGTGCTTGAATTTCCACTAACGTTTGCGTTCGCTTGGAAATGTCAAAATCCCAAACTTCGTGAGCGGCTAATTTTTCGGGTTTGGCACCACAAATTTCGCACTGATAACCGGCGGCTTCATAAGTTGTCTGACGCAATCGGTCCCAAGTTGGTTTGGGTAAAGTAATACTAAAATCTTTACCCCAAGCCCCTTTCGGCAATAAGTCAATGGTTAATTTCAAATTTTGCATTGCTACTCCCACTCATCGCGACGGATACAGTTCGCCATTGGCCAGTTTTTCGTTAAATTTTTCTTCCCCAAGTTGTTCAATTAAAAACTCACGGTCAAACGGGTCAATGGCTTTAATATTACCACGCATTTCGGGAAACGGCGTACCGTAGCAAATAATCGCACTTGGCTCAATCGCGTCATACATCGCATTGTAACCATGCAAAAAGCCTTCCTTATTATTTTCACGACAATAGGTACAAACCGCCACCACGCAGCCTTTTTCGATACCCGCAAAACAACAATCGTAACTTTGGTGCGTACCCCAGTTGATGGTCGGGATAACTTTTAAGCCTTGACTCTGCCAGTACGCTCCACACCAACGGTTTTTGAAAGTGCTGTACATTTGCAAAACCAGTGGCATATCTTTGTAAGTAGAAAATTCTGGTGTCAAAAGCGCATAGTATTGCTTTAATTTTTCCAATGCCTTTTCTGGTTGAGCATAAACATTTTCAAAATTCCAATCGTAGGTAAAAAAGTGAATGGTCTTGTGTTGGTTGTCTTTATCATTTAATTTGGCTTTATTCCAACACCATAAATCAATACAGTCTAAGTCAATGTCCTGCTTTTTAATAATCGGTAGACCATACTTTTCTTCTAAGGTAAATTCGTTACGAACGATGCGTTGTTTTTTTTGGCGTTTCTCTTGTTGGTAAGTTTCACTACTTGCGTCTGGTTCTGTTTGCATAGTGGAAAATAGTTCCTTGAACTTTTCAGCATTATTCATTTTTACACTCCTTTTATTGTAACCAGTCCGCATTAGTAACTTGTGGCCATAGGTCCTTTAGTAATACACCGTTAATGTTGGCCTTAGCGGCAAATTCTTCTAAGGTCAAATATTTACAAACAACTTCGCCGTCGACAATGAAAAGTTCGATATAATATTTTCCATCGTCTCCAAGATTAGTTGCTACACCATACCTGATACCATTGTAACGAAACTCCACTTCACCATAAAAATCCAACATTTTAATGAAATCGTCATAGTCGGGGATTAATGGTTTCCCCGCTTGATACAATTGTTGTGCTTTGTTCAACGATATAAAATTTGGTATCGCTATGATATTTGGTTGTTCTGCCGCTTGTGCTGCCACGATCCACCCGCAATGTTGACACTCATTCACCCGGTCACTCCGCACCGTAACCATTTGTCCGCAAACAGCACACTTTTCAATTTCAATTTTATTTTTCATCATTACTCCTTATTTTAACAAAATCGTCCCGAATCGTCTACTAGTTCAGGTTTTTTATTGCGTACCCCGTTTACCCACCGATGGTCATGCGGGAATTCATGGATACCGCCATTATTACCATGCTTAAAGTCCCGATCATAAATTGGTTGTCCTTGCCAATCGTACCACCTGGATTGAATTTTTTTGCCAAATTCATTATACATGTCAGTTCTTGAATTTGGTATTTTACTGCTATATGGCATTTTACCAGTTCTGCCTAGGATACTATTTACCCCACCACTGGGCATACACGCGCCACCCATTTTAACCTCCTTTTGGGTCACACCATTTGTACCCGCAATAAGGTAACAGCAAATTTATAAAATCTACCATTTTACTGCCACTGAAAATTTACTTTTCAAATTGTACTGCAGAACTAAAATACTCATGCATAATATAAAATACAATCTTGATTCGGGTTATTCGTCTGTGGTGGAGCATGGCTGTTTGCACTCGAACCCCGTTAATGTAGTCAATCAGTTGCTCGGTTTCTTGTTCGCGCAGTCGCTCCAACGATTTGTCGACGCCAAGGTTAAAGATTGGCACAACGTCATCATCAAAAATATAAACTCGCAAAATAAGGTTGTCAATCAACAGCCGTTGGTATTCTTTATCGTTCGGGTCGCCTTGCACTAGGTTGGTAATAAAGTCCAAGATTTTGTCCACGGTCAAACGCTGACCGCGTTCGTGCATGATTTGGGCTTTTTGCTTTTGCAAGTCCGCCAGCAAAATTTCTTGCTCGTGCATTTTCTTCTCAATCGTTAATTGCAGCAATTCGCTTTGGGCATGGATAAAAGCATTGGTCATGGTTTCCACTTCACGGTTAATGTTGGCAATGCGGGCGTCAATACTTTTCAAGCCGTCATCGCCTGTGCGTTGCTCGTAATAGTTAATGGTATCCACTGCTACTATTTGGGCATTTGCGGGTTGTGTCAAATACTCTTGCACCTTGGCGGTAACAAATCTTTCCAAGGAATAACGGTCTTCACGTCTTTTATGGCATAGGTTCTTGCGTTTCTTGTGGCACACATAATAATAGTGTTTATCCCCGTGTCGCCCCGTGCCAGCATCAGCCGTCATGAGACTACCGCAATAGCCACAGTACGCTTTGCCCGTCAGTAGGTAACGTTCCAGTGGTTTATTTGCCGCCGCATAACGACGATTGAGTGCTAACCTTTTTTGCACTTTCTCAAAAGTAATTTCGTCAATGATTTGTGGATAGGTATTTTCACATAGACGACCACCAATGTAGCATTTGCCCGTGTACTTGCGGTTCAGCAACCAATTTTCAAAAGTCCGTTTGGTATATTGCTTGCCTTTGTAGGTTATCCCCTTGGCATTGAGACTGTTGGCAATCTCTTGTTTTTTCCTGCCCTTGGCGTACTGCTCGAAAATATACCGCACCACATTGGCTTGTTCTTCATCGACGGCAACTTTGTGAATTGTGTCTTTCTTCCCCTTGTGTTCGGTATCTACCAGTTTATAACCATATACCAATCTTGCCCCGGTATACGTTCCGTTCTCGACACAAGTATCTAAACCAAGGTGGATACGTTTGGATAAACGCTTACTGTATTTCTCGTCGTTCCACTCCAAGAACATTTCGTAAAACTCGCCACCTTCATCATCGCTGATTTGTTGGGTCGCGGATAAAACTTTAATGTTGTACTTCTCTTTTAACATTTCTTTGTACAAAACACTGTCCCGACGATTGCGAGCAAAGCGGTCAAGCATGTAAACGATAATGTACTGAAATGTCTCACTGGCGGCATCTTTAATCATGCGTTGAAAATCTTGGCGGTGGTCGTTCGTTCCCGAACGGGCTTTATCCGCATAGACGTTAATTACGTTATACCCCAACTTTTCGGCGTACTCGCGGCAGATTCTAACCTGCCCGTCAATCGTTTGCTCGTTTTGCCCGTGTGAACTAAACCGTGCGTAAATTACGGCATTTTTCATTTTTACTCCTTTTCTGCCTTAAAAGGCAATGGCTCCGCCATTGCCGCTTGGCTACCCGTCCCACTGGCGAAAGCAAGGACAGTCAAGGGTTTGCCGCACAGCGGACGGCGTTTTATGCCTAACGGGAGATAAATCGCCGCCCTTGACGGTGCTTGCCGACAGTGGTAGCGAAGATAAAACATTACTGTAAGATAAACACAAGCGGTTAATTTAAGTTGTCTGTTTTTGTTGTAATTTTGTGTAAATTGACGATTTCAACTGATTTGTTGTAAAACCGTGAACTTTTGCCTTTGCTTGTGGTTATAGATAGGGGGCAATTTTTATAAAAACCTTGCCATTTGCCTTTCCTCGTGTTTATAGGTAGGGGCGATAAAAAATAAACCCTTAACACCCCACCGATTAAGTGGATATAAGTAGGAGGTAAAAATGGGAAACAATTTAATTAAGGTTGGCTACATCGGTTTACAGCGGCAAAACGGTAAATTATTACTTAATGTGCCACTTTACATTAAGGTTGGCGAACTTAATGCCAATGGTTTAACCGATAATCAAACCGAAATAATCGACCACGTTGCCGAAATCATGAACTGCTGCTACGAACGCCAGTTGCAAGAATATTTTGCCAGTCTTAAGGATAAGCCTGACTCATAGCAGCGCACGACGGGCAATGGCGGCGCCAGCCGCCATGCCCGTGGGCGTGTATAGTATTACCACGCCACCCCGTAACAGTGTAACAAGTGGTGGCACACAAAATTAACATGTGGGATATGAACAAAAATTTGACATCGCCTAACCAAAGATTACACCAGTACCAGACACTACTCCGTTTTAGTTATTTTAATACTTTACTTACAAATTTTTGGGTTTTATTTCAATTCTATAATCATTTTTATTTGGCTCATTTGTTTTGATAGTTCTCTGGGGCAATTCGGTTATTATTGGCATTGACTTAATAAATAAATTTGTACAATAAGGTTTTTCATTTTGCTTAGACGTAAAACAACATTCAAGAAGTATCTCTTCTTCATTTGGCATTTCTGAAAACTCCATATCAAACTCAATAGTTTTTGTTAATCCACCATGTAAGGTAAACTCTTTAGCGGTCTGCATATAATAATCTTTTATAATATAAGGCGAATTCATTTTTTCTAATAAATTTTCACTGCGGAATTTGTGTCTAGAAGATTTTTTTAACTCGACAGAAAAGACACAATTTTCTAGGAAGTCTCCATTGTTTGTAATATCAAAACTTAATTTTACAATATTTCCTTTTTTCGTATCGGTTCGAGAGTTTATTATATCTACAGCAGTAGTATACATAGCAAATGAGTCATATTCAAAAAAAATGGCTTGTCTTGTATATTCAGGGGTTAAAATAACTGGTGCTTCTTTTGTTGCTTCTTGGTCATTAAGTAATATTTTTATATTTGGCTTAGAAGTTTGAAGTTTTTCGTAGACGTACCACTCTTTAACTGATTTATATTGTTCTATTAGTGAAACAATATCTTCCCAAGAAAAAACAGAAATAGAAAATAATCCTTTTTCAATGTTTTCAATATTTCGTATTCTAACATGTTCTTCAATTTTAGCATCTTTTGGCGCAGTAGTGGCAAAAGTTAAGGATTTTAATGCTGGTGTAAAATTTTTAGCATTGTTAATTTCTTTATCAATTTCAGCAGTTGTCATTTGCTTATTTGTAAAATTATCCTTACCCTTACATTGAATTCCACAATAACCTTTTTTACTTTCAACGTAAGCATAAATATCCACCCCATTTTGAGATTGCCCCGCTCTACCATTTCTTTTAATATCATCAGGATAACCCCATTTATTTTCCCAAATACGTTTGCATAATTCTTCAAAGTCTTGCCAGTTAGTAGGCGGTAAAATTTGCGTTGGTGCTTTCAAAATACTCTCCTTATTGTAATTTTATTTCTCATTATTTCGTTATCAATCTTTGATACATTTTCATTAGTTCCGCAACGCATTCGCTTTCGGTGTTGATTTTACCCCAAAAACCGTACGCCTGCATAACGGCTTTGTCATTTTCTTGGTGGGCTTTGCGCAATTCGGGTGGCATGGTAACTTCGTCGTAAAGGTCAGCGAGTGAACAATCTGGATATTTGGCTCTTGCAACCAAAATCGCTTGTGCGGTTTGTTCAATTTTTTTTTTTTGTTCTGGTGTAATATTTGGCCACGGAAAGTTATTATAAACAACATCCTTAGAATAACGGTAATCGCTCTTCAATCTTCCGGCGACAACTCGCATCCATGCATTATGCACATTTGAAGTCAAAACGCCAAAATGATATAAGTTAGCATTTGGTACTATTTGAACGGCATCCGATGCAACCGTATTTTTATCCATAAACCCAATAGGTACATATCGCCTTCGTTCGGATGAAACCCTTGGTATGATAACGTAATCGACATTTTCAGGCTGCGTAATTTGAGCAAACATAGTTGGCGTTGTCGCCATTTTTCTTGTGCCATCGGCTTTGCTTGCCAACCTAAAACTTCTAACAGATTCAATTCGAGTTAAGACCATTGGGCATTGTTTTAACTCATGTGGATTTGCACCGACCAACCAAAGACAATAACGTTGTTTATTGTTAATAAATTCTTCGGCACCGATATACGGTCTAATCCATTTAACCGCCATTGGTTCCGTCTTTTCTAATTGTAATTTATCTTCGGGGGTTAAGATAAAACCGCCACCATCTCTCGGCATATTACCAAAGTTCATTTTTGGAACTGAACATAAAGGTTCTGAATGACTTTCAATAAATATATTTACACCATCTACGAGATAAGAGTTAATGCTGGATACATAATTCATTTGTCCATTATCAAACAGTATTTTCTTGTTTCTATCACAAAAACTAAACCCAATAATTACGCAATGAACATGTGCTTTGAGTTGTGCTTCGCTGTCCCAAATGAATGTTTTATGAGCAAATTGGATTTTAATACCTTTTTCGATTAAAGGTTTCCACATGGTAACGGCCTGTTGACCTTGGCAAATTGAATTTGTAGAAACAAACGCAACTTCAATGTTAGTACTTTGAATATAGTTCGCCGCTTTGTAATACCAACCCGAAACATAATCTAACTCACCAACACCTTTGATGTTGCCTACTACACTTATAAGTTCCTGCTTTTGTTTACCCGACATCATCATACCACCTACGAATGGCGGATTACCCATAATGTAATTTAATTGGTCTTTATGTGCCACAGTGTTCCAATCAATCGTTAAGGCGTTACCTTCAACAATATTGGCATAAGACTTCAAAGGTAAAAAATCAAGTTGGCGATTGACAATGGCTTCGGTTTCTTTCATCATTTGCGATTCCGAAATCCATAATGCGGTTTTGGCAACCGTTACGGCAAAGTCATTGATTTCAATACCATAAAACTGCCCGATCGAAACTTTAATGACATCGCCTAAATCAAACATTGCTTGTCCGTAAGTTTGGGCGGTCAAGGCTTCATTTTCCAAGCGGCGTAAAGAGATGTACGTTTCCGTCAAGAAATTACCCGAACCGCAGGCGGGGTCTAGAAACGTCAATTTAGATAATTTTTCACGGTACGCTTCAAGTTGTTGCTTTCTTATTTTTTCGACTTTAATGGCTTTAATTTTCTCCAATTCGCCTTTCAATTCGTCCAAGAATAACGGGTCAATCACTTTGTGAATATTCTCGATTGAAGTGTAGTGCATACCACCACTGCGACGAGTTTCGGGGTTCAAGGTACTTTCAAACACGGCACCAAAAATGGTCGGGCTAATTTCACTCCAATCAAAATCTTCACTGGCTTGGTGCAAAATGGTATCTACGATTTCTTGGGTCAGTTGTGGAATAATAATATTTTCATTAGCAAACAAGCCACCATTAACATAAGGGAATTTGGCTAACTCATCATCCAAATATTTATCACGGTCTTCGATTTTGGTATCTAAAACCTTAAACAAATCAATTAAAGCCCGTCGGGCATCCTTAACAGGAACACTTTGTAAATAGTTATGAAAAGCCAGTTTTTCGCCGAACAAGCCACTATCTTCGGCATAAAAGCAGAACACCAAACGCACGCAAAGTTCATTCAAACTTTTTAATTCGGCTTCGTCTTTTTCGTTGTATTGTTTCAATAAAGCGTTGTACAAAACACCAACAATCTCGCCCGCCTTGATTGAAATTTCCATTTCTTTTTTCAGGTTTTCATTTTGAGCATTAACAATGAACTGCAAGCGGTAATATTCCTTTGGCAAATTTTTCAGTAAAACACTTTCGGGTTCGCCGTTCGGCTTTTCCATATCATAAATCAAAAACTCTTGGAAGTTGCAAGTGATAATCCACCGTGGTCTTTGCGAATACGGCAGTTCTGCCGAGTAGCGTTTGGCTTGTTGAAATGGGTTTAACAATGTGCCGTCCGATTGTCTAATTGGCTTACGCAAATCTTTGTCTTTACTTTTTTGTTCAATCAAAACTTTGGTTGTGGGTATGTAACCATCAATGAAACTGGTATGGTCAAGTTTCACTTGGTCTTCAAAAGAAATAAATTGTTCAGGATGTTCAACCCCTAAAACATCACGCAAAAGATTAAGCCAAAATTTTTGACTTTCGCCTTTCTCGTAACCCTTGTTTTGCCAAAACGCAACAAATGCTTCGGCGTTTTTCTTAATCTTAATGTTATTCATAATTTACTACGAAATTATAACATATTTAATTGTATAATCAAATCGCTAACTTTCTTTTTTCATTGCAATTACAAATAATAAAAATCGACTATTTCATAGATATTTTATTAAAGTAGATTGCAAATAGTTCTTGCACAACATAATAATATAAATCTTCATTTGTTTCCACTCGATCTCCACTTTCAAAGGGGGCTTTATAGTTTCCATCATATATTTCGCGAATAATGATAATACCACTTTGTCTAATCATTTCCATGACAACATAACTACACTCCTCGGTGGAAACACTTGTTACCTTTGCTAAGTTCCAATAGTAATCCAGTGGGGCTACTTTATGTAACTCTAAAAAATCGTCGAAATTGTCTGGTACAATATATGAATATTTATATTTTACATCCTTAACAAAATGTGAGCCAGACAAAGCCCGTTTATGAAAATCTTTTTTGTTTTCTTCATTCTGTAATAATGAAGAATCTAACAACCTAAGCCATATATCATGTTCGACACGACAAGAATACTCATCATTGTAAATATGATATAAATTATTTGATAAATAACAATCAGATTTAATATTATTGCTTTTATCTACAAGGAAGTTACCTGATAATCTAACACTGCCGCAAGGATTAAAACCATAATGAAAATTTTTTGCACCATCATATAAGAAATCAACCGTTACTAACTTTAATTTCTTTGCATCTGCGTAATATAACTTCAAAAGATTATTCACAAATTCGTCATGATAATATTTTTCAAGTCGCAAATCGGTAAAACCTGCTTCTTTTAAGATAACTTTTTGTAAATCAATATCACATCGACAAAAATTATTATAGATTTTTTTGTTATGTCGATAAGTTGGGTTCATAACTGCTGCAAACTGCGCTAGCGGCAAATATTCTCTCTCGTCATAATTATCTTGGATAAATATGCGTGCTTTTTCTTTTAATTCTTTTTGCCGAGAAATTTTCTGATGTTTTTGTTCCACCATAAAAATAACAACAGAAATAGCAACGGTTGCCACAAATGATAATGCCGAAATAACTAATGACGCAAAGTCTATTCCATTCATACATAATTATTATATAGTGAAATTATCAAAATGAATATAGTTATTAGTCATTTTTTTCTATAAACTTCGATTGCATTAAGTCTTACAGTCTCAACACTTTGGGATAGTTTTTCAATACGATTGTGAAAATTCATGAGCCGTGAACACGCTTTTCGATATTGTTCACTTCGCTCAAAATTATTTTCATAAATAAATTCCGTAAATATATTGTGAACAAGATAATTTCTTTCGCTAGTAATAGAACGCAACATTTTGTAATCACCAGTCGTAAGAAAATTATCATTATCTAAATTATCTAGTTCATTTAACTCATTAACTACTGTACCAAGTGTCATTTCGGATATTTCACTAAAATTTTCGAACATATCACCTTTTCGCATTGCTGCATAAATCAATTTAATATCGTTTTCGATTGTTTGGCAGAAACAAATCGTTTCCCCAACATAGAACTTAAACTTGTCATAACTTAATACCATTTATTCTCCCCCTACCATGACAATACAACATTTACTAACTTTTAACAATACCCACAAACAAAAAAGACAGTGATTTGCTCACTGTCTTTGCAAAACCAATCCTGCATACCCACCACAAAAGAAATACTTCTCGGGGTTCGACTTCTGTCGTGATTGGTGGAGCGAGAGTAACCTAAAACGAATTTTTGCAACTTATGTAAATGTGGCATACGGCAAAAAGAACAGAAAAGAAAATCAGCGGTATACTTGCTAAAACAACACCGTCGAACAAGAATATGCAAGACGGAATTATCGAAAGTGACAACGCTTTTAATTTATCTTTTCTATGCCAACAGATTACCCAAAAAATCAAATATACTAAACATAAACTGCCGATTACCGATAAATATACGATAAGTGCATAATCAAACCAAAAATTAAAGTATGTGTATGGGATATTGAATATCATTAAGACGAAACAGCCGTATCTGCCTATTTGTTCCAAAATTTCAACCGCTTTATTGCGATAGGCGTTTTCGCTGTTTTTATGCTTCACGGCGTAAATTATATTCGGGATCATGATAATTGCCATAACGGCAAGTCCGTAATAATTAAACCAACTCATAATTTTATTATATCGAAATCAAACTATTTTTCAAGCGTATTAGTTGGGCGACAATAAAAATAACAGTAAAATTTCAGACAGCCTAAAAAACACAGATAATAGATTGCAAATAACTCTCAATATGCATTTCAACAATAAATAATAGCTAATTAGTGTTGTGTAGACATCTTTTTGATTTGTGCATTTTTGATTAAATAGAAATTACCAAAATATTTTATATTATCTTCAGTCTTTAGAATAAATGCCTCATCATTAAATGCAATAATTTCAGTATTTTCGCTCAATTCCAGTAAATCTTTTAAGGCGTCTTTTCCATCACGAATGTACTTTTTGTTCTCACCATCAAAATGTGGTATGATAATTTTGTCGAAGAAACCAATTCCTTTAATAAAACATTTGTCATCAAAATTCACAACAGTTTCACACAGGTTCATCGCCCCAGCTGAACCTCCGATAATTAATCCTTTATAATTTGCAAGTATTTTTTTTAATTGAATTTCATTGAAAAATTTTGATTGCGTACTTACCTTGCCCCCTGCCAAAAAGATTAAATCAGCTTCTGCAATTATTTCCGCTGCTTTCTGTTTATTTCTATTATCTAATATAATTTTATTTTCAACATTCAGCCCAGAAAGCGATAGCGAGTTAAACAATAATTCCCCAAAAGAATCATTTAACGTGAAAGTTGTTGGGTCACTTACCACAAATACAACATTATGAAGACTTTTAACATTATTTTTAATGGTGGATAAAAATAAATTATCATCAGGTAATACTATTGGTCGTTTATTGCCGTTCTTATCTTTTTTGTAATTATTAAAACTACTTGCCAGTATTATTTTCATGAAAATATTTTACTTTTGCATAATAATCCTGTCAAATTGAAACACTCAACAGAGGTAAGATGGATATTGACATACCTACTATTATAGTATATAGTTAACGTCAAAGTGTATAATGATTATTTAAATTTTGTTGAAGATACTTTTACTAAATGTTTTAACCAAAAGGGGTATATTCAAGAACAACCTGTTAAAGTGACCTCTAATATTGATAAAACTGTTGATTTTGTTGGTTCAAAAATTTCCCCATTAAAACATTATTAAAGAAGTTGACACAACTAATGCTCATTACCGACACAAATATGGGCTTAATGATCAAAATATTTTTGGTAGAGATTTTAATATTGCTATCCGAAAAAGAAATACCGATGAATTTATAAACATGGCCACTATTGTTCTTATGGAACAAGGTACCAAACCATTGGCTGTTGACATGGGAATTAGTAATTTAACCTTATCTATGTGTAACTTTGGAAAAGATAATGCCATTGCAGCTTCTCGCATGGCGGACTTAATTAAGATTGATAGTATTGAAAAGCAACGATTAGCAGACGCACTCATTGCACTTTCACTATTACAAAAAGAAAATGTTCATAATCTTTCAACACATAGCACCGGACGTTCAAAGAATTTTCGAAGAAAAATGAACAAATATAATGATGCAGTTGCATATTGGAAAGATAAACTCAATCTTACTAATGAACAAATCCTAGAATATATGAAAGAATATATTGATTTAGAATTTAAAGTAAATGATTATAAAAGCGAGGTTACATGGGAAAAATAAATATTTTCGACAATCCACAAAAGTATCGTGAAGAGATTTTACAGTTAAAAAATTTAATTAATCCACAAGTTAACACAATAAACGGGAAATCCTTAATTTGTGCATTTTTAACTGCTTACTGTGGTGTAGGTTGCCCTTTTTGTTTTTTCAAATCACCAAATCCGAAGATAAAAGAAAATGATATTGAAAATAAATTTAACAAAGAAGCAGTCGAAAAATTTATCAAATTTGCAAATGATGCAAATGTAGGTTATTTACAAATTTCAGGTGGTGGTGAGCCTTTTTTAGAAAAAGAAGCTTTACTGAAATGCATAGAAAAAATTCAGGCCGACAGAATTATACTTGTGACAAGTGGCAGTTGGGCATTCAATAAGAAAAATGCAGAAAAATATTTAGAGGAGATAAATCAAGCGATAGCCAATAGAAAAACACGCTCACGTGTTTCAATTAGACTAAGCGTTAGCAATGGCCATGGTATTCGCCTAAAAGAACATCCACTTATAAATTTGTTAAATCTTTTCGAAGAAAAATATCGTGATAATAAAAATTTTACTTTACAGTTAAAAACCTTTGATGGTGATAATACCCTTGCAGAATATATGAATAAATATTTTGCTGGATACAAAATGCAAAAAATAGGCAAAAATAAATCTGACGATAAAAATATCATTAAGATAATGCCGTGGAAATACAAAATTACTTTGCCATCTGGATACGAAGTAATTACAGGTAAAACAAGATTTTTTGATCCATCATTAAAACCAGATCTTAATAATACGCAATCAATTCAAAATACAGTTGAAGTTTTTGATGAAGACTTGGAGGAATCACAAAGCGACTTTCCAGCAATAGTTTATAACTCAAATGGGACACGCGGACTGGATTGGATCGTTGAATACAATGGTAATGTTTGTACATGGCAAAATCGTGTTCAAGATAATCTATTAAATATCTACGAAGACGATTACAATAAAGTTTATAACAAAACATTACAAGACCCTTTAACACTTTCGTTTATTGAAAAAGGTGCAAAGTACCGTGAAAATATAATTAATGAAGTCTCCCCTAGAACAACAACGTTGATGAAGGCGGTAAGTGTTAGAGATTATGCAGGCACTTTGCTATTCGAGGATGAGAAAACACGCTTATACTATTCTTTACGTGTTTTGCAAGATTACATGAGTGAAAGTCGAGTAAACGTAGAAATTTTAAAAAAGTTATCTCAAGAAGTTCAATTTGGTCTATCTCTAAGTAAGGAAGAATTATCGACACAATACTTTAATGGAAAGCATTCGCTTTTAGATCAGGAATTAGCGAAAGAACAAAGCGATATTCGTTTTAACGATTTCTTAGAATTAGCAGATTTAGGACATTATGATTTAGATAAAATTGAATTAGAAAGAGCAAGAAAACATGCAAAAATTATTCAAGGCGTTGGTTTCGAACAAGAAATAAATCAAGACAGACGTTTAACTCAACGAGTCATGACTATTAAGAAATTTGATTGGTTTATTGGTAACCAATCCCAGCGTGAAAAAATAATTCATTTGATACGCCACGGTGAAACGAATTACAATGTTGATGGAAGGCTCAAAGGACAAAATGAGAACATCAAAACTTATTTTACTGAACGTGGGTTGTCCCAAATTAATGACCTTAGCAATAAATTAAAAGAATTTAGAGCAGAAAGAATCTATGCATCTGATTTAGAAAGAGCTATCCAAACTGCTTTAATGGCAAACCGTAACTTAAATCTTCCTATATCCTTTCACAAAGCATTACGAGGATTTAATATGGGAAAATTTCAAAATGATGGAATGCTAATCGCTGATTTTGTTAAGCTTCCAGAGATACAAGCCGCATTTCGTAACCATGACGTAGAAATTCCGGAAGGTGAAAGTATAAATCAATTGATTAATCGAATTATACAATTCATAACTAAAGCATGTCATACAACATCATATGAAAATCTAGCAGTTGTGACTCACGGCGCGGCAATTAGTAATATCAATGCTGAAATATCCAATCAACCATATCAAGATGTTAATTATTGTAAATTACGCTACTTTAAGGACAATATAGAAGTTCTAGATTATGAGACAACACGAACAAAATAAAAAAGGAAAATTAATCATGCATATAATAGACAAAATCAGATCAAAAGATGGGAAAACACAGAAATTTCTACAAATAACAGAGGATAAATATATTACTGAAACTACATTTGTTGATTATAGTAAATATTTACTTTGTTATTCTTCTCAAGTAGGGTGCCCTGTCGCTTGCTCGTTTTGTTATAACGGAGTTAATAAAAATTTCACTCGAAATTTGACAAAAAACGAAATGGTAGCACAATGCACTAACATAATTAAACACCTAGATATATTCGATAAAGATAAACCAATAAAGTTTGGTTGTATGGGTGTCGGTGAACCATTGTTAAACTATGAAAATGTTATTGATGGAATAACAGAACTTGACAAAAAATATCCCCATAGTATTTTTTCACTTGCAACAACTGGCGTAAAACCTAATTTAATTCCTCAGCTTGCAAAAGATATAAAAGATATGGAACGTTTTATCTTAACCTTTTCTCTACACGCATCAAATGATGAAACCAGGAAAAAATTAATCCCTATGCACCAATCAATGTTTACATTAAGAGACGCAGCCAATAAATACAAAAACATCACAAATCACGAAATGTGTTGGAACTATGTATTACTAGATGGAGTAAACGATAGTGATAAAAATGTGCAAGAGTTATCGGATTTCTTAGAAAAAGGCGATACCGTAAAGTTAACGCACTATAGCCCTATCATGGGTAGTAACTTAAAATCAGCCACGCAAGATAAGTTTAAAAAATTTAAGGAAATGCTAGAGAAAAAAGGCATTGAATTTTATGAATTTAATCCTGATGGCAAAGATATAAATGCTGGGTGTGGACAGATGGCGGCGAGAAAACAAGTAATTTGCGATAAAGAAATTTAAAATTGGTTTGGTTTAACAAAATAAAGTGTTTATCTAGGTCATAACTGTAAACAGTCTTCATCAACCTTCATTACAAGTACAAAATGCCACCTATGATCTTTTCAAAACCAGCCCCGCGTAACCACCGAAAAAGAAATACCTCGCGGGGTTCTGCCCCTGCGGGGTCAGATGTCTCGCTACACTCGTTATCGGGTCTTGGTTCGACTTCTGTCGTTCTTGGTGGAGCGGTAGTAACCTAAAACGAATTTTATGTTTTACTTTATCCCGCGCATTATCATAACTATCGACACGCTTGTATCCCATTGCTTTTCTTTATCATCATATTGCTTAATACGAACGTCGTATTTGTTGTTTACGATGCGTTTCATTTCTGATATCTCTTGATTTGAAAAATATTCGGTCATTGTTTGTTCTACCGATTCGATTGACTCGATAGCGGAATATCTGTCTGCATTGATAATCGCGCGAGCAAATTCAGGCGAAGTTTTAGGATTGTCGGGCGTTAAATCCACAAGAACATAACCTGTTTTAATATCTTTAAATCCGTACTGCTCCATTACAAAAGGTAATTTCGCTTCGTTCAAATAATACTTACCTATATTGTACTTTTCAATCGAATTGTCATATTGTTCCGCTTTTTTCCAAAAGGCTTTTTCGTAATCGCTTTGCGCATAGCAATCGGGCGCAACCGTTATACCTTTACGAGAAGAAAGCACCAAACAAACGCCGTTAGGCTTCAAAACTCGCAGTTGCTCATTATAAAATAAAGACGGCTCTATATGTTCGCATACTGTATTGGAAATCACAACGTCAAAACTTTCGTCCGCAAACGGAAGCGCGGTCAAATCGGCTTCAATAAACGATACGCCGTTTTCGTGTTCTTTGGCAAATCGTATAAATTCGCTGTCTCGGTCAATGGCGATAATTTTCGCATTATGATACCAACGGGCAAGTGCGCTCGCAAAAGCGCCCGAACCGCAGCCTATTTCAAGAATATTCAGTCTATTTTGTTCGTCCAAATCGAATAATGCTTTATAGCGATTTGCGAATTTGTCGTCAAAGCGCAGTTTGCGACTGTAATATAATGTTTTTGCACCTTGTATATATTTAGACCATATCGTGTTCATATTTTTTAATTAGGCTTATATTCGTTTTTGATAATGTCGATAGTTTTTCCGCCGATACCGAAATTTTTATCGGGCAATTCCGTAATTAGTAACAAAAAACTCTTGCGGAATATTCATAATTTCCGCAGATATTTCCGTTATGCGTTTTATAAGCAATGTTTTTTGTTCGTCTGACAATTTTCCGCTTTCGATTTTTATATAAGGCATTTTTAGTACCGTCCGAAATTCAGTATAAAATTATTATACTGCAAATGCACATAAATTTCAACTATATAGCAGTATAAAAATAAGACTTTGGCACTGTGGCGGATGCTTGATGAAATGATATGATGGTAAAACAAAGGTCTTAAACGAATTATTCGTTTAAGACCTTTGTTGGTGGAGCGGTTAGAATTGTACTTTCAAATAATGAATGATTATCGTTTCCACTATACGATAAATGCAATATATTACCCATATAATCCAAGTATATTCCCATTTTTGTGATATTAAACTTATCACAACGTACAGCGCCGCAATTACAATAGCAATAACCCAATTCATTATTTTGCGATGTTTTTTAATAACCGCATTACTCTCATTTAACGCCGATTTAATATTTTCTTCCGAAATATTTTTATAATCGCTATCGTTTATCCGTTCGCCGTTCAATATTTCATTTATGCTCACGTCAAACAATTTACTTAAAATTTGTAGCATTTCAACGGGCGGTAAATAATTGCCGTTTTCCCAACGTGAAACTGTTTTATTTGTTACACCTATTTGCTCGCCTAATTCGTCTTGCGTAAGATTTCTTTCTTTACGCAATTCAGATAAAAATGTTCCGACTTTTTGCATATCCATAATGAATATCTCCTTTCATTTGGTAGCACTATTATAGCACACAAATACGGAAAAGTATTGCCCATAAACAGCGAATTTGAAATAAACAATAGACAAATCATAGGACTTTGGCACTGTGGCGGGTGCTTGATAAAACAAGCGGCTCGCTGCGCTCGCCGTCAAGCACCCGCCACAAACTGACACAACACAACGGACAAAACCGAGCAACCGCCTAAAAAGCAAGGCGGCGGCTAAAATACGGCGACACGCGCAGGCTTTCCGTGTTCGCCGTATTTTTTTACGCCGCCGCGATCTATTGCTTTTTTTGACGGCGCGTTCCTTTCGACGGTGTTATTCGCACCGTCTTTTTTTGTGCCGTTTACGTTCCGTTACCTTGCCGCTACCTTATGCGCTATACCGCTACTTTGTAGCCGTTTTGTATCCATAGCCTACCTATAAATGCCACCGCAATATTTTTTGCGGTATGGTATAATTGCTATCGCTTGCAAGCAACGGGCAAAAGTTTTTCAAATTATTTTTTTGAAAAGCGTGGACTTTCGCCGTTTTCGTGGCTTTATAGTGTAGGGGCAAATTTTTTCGTGGAAAGACCGTGATAAACCGCTCTTTTCAAGCCTATATAGTGTAAGCACAAAAACAGCGGCAAAACGGCTTAAATACGGACTTTTATTAAATTTTGATGAAATTTTCGGAAAGACCGTCCAATTTTGCCCTTTCTCGTGGCTATATAGTGAGGGGTATTTTATTTTGCCCCTAAAAACGCAAAAAGGAGGTGTGGAAAATGCTCAAAACCGAACTCGAAGTGATTGCAATCGGCGAGCCTAATATATCGGCATTGACGGACAGCGAACGGCATTTATTCTTTGAAACGCTGTATCAAAGAGTTTTGGAATTAGCAAAAGAAAAGAAAGAAAATTAGCGTATTTATTTATGTATCGGCGGAGTTGCAACGTGCTACGACAACTCAAACACAAATTTATTTATGTACGGTTAAGGGGCGCAACGTACTACGCCGCCCCACGAAAATTGAATATATCGGCGTAACGAATAGGCGTATTGTTATAGTTGTACAGCCAAAAAAGCGAGCGTAAAAAGATTTCCGAATAAAAAAGGAACGCGCCGCACGAAACGGGCAAAGTACGGAACAAGTGTATTGTTTTGTATCTTTGCCCGTTTTTTCTTTTACTCAAAAATCTAACAAAAAAGGAGAACGCTACAATGCCCATTAAGGACGCAAAAATCTATAACGACGGCAGTCATTTTATCGCCATACCGCCCGAAAACTTTACGAGCGGCAAGCATAAGAAACAGCCGCCGAAAGCAATAACCCAAGACACCAAAAAGCAAGCGTTTGAAACGGCATACAAAGAAAGTATGTTGTTACCCAAGCGCGAACGCAAAAAGTATATCGCAGAGAAATTGCAAAGCGAATTTGAAACCGCCGAGCAAGCAAAGGCATATACCGCCCAAAATCTCGAACGCAAGAAAACCAACGCCGCAAAACGCTATACGCGGCTATGGCGTAAAGTCCGTTTGCAACAGTGGAATTACTTTATAACTTTTACTTTCGATAGTGCCAAACACGACGAAGAAAGTTTTAGAAAGTCATTGAGCAATACATTGAAACACCTTGTCAGCCGCAAGGAGTGGAAATATATAGGCGTATGGGAACGCGGAAAAGATACGGAACGGCTACACTTTCACGGCATATTCGTTATACCCGAAAACGGTATGATAGGCAAATTAGAAACCGTAACCGACTACGACACACGCAAACACCGCAATCAAACCACTTTTCAAAATACGCACTTTCTAAACCAATTCGGCAGAAACGATTTCAAGGAGATATGCGAAAAGAACGTAGAGCGTTCGGTTAAATATCTACTCAAATATATAGAGAAAAGCGGCGAACGGCTTATATACGGTGGCGATTTACCCACCTACATAAAGAGCAGTATTCTCGACGAAGATATTGTTTGCCCGACGGGTATCGACGACAAGAAAGTGATTTTATTCGACGATTTCACTTGTATTGACAGCGACGGCGTAGTAAGGGGCAAAGCGTCGTCCCCCGAAGTAATAGCGCAAATGCCCACAGCAAACTAAACCCATTTCATTATTTTGTCTTTCTCAGTGGGAGCGTAAACGAAAGCGCACGTTTTTACAAGGGTAAAGTGCATTGCTTGCGCAACCCTTGCAAAACCGAACGGAAAGCCTTGTATGCGTAAAGATTTTTGCGCTTCCGTTTATGATCGCTCCCGTCGAAAGACAAAATAAAATAATTCTTATAAAGGAGTAAAACCAAAATGAAAACAGCAGTTATCTATTGTCGCTATTCGTCGGATAGCCAAACCGAGCAAAGTATTGACGGACAGTTGCGCGTATGTACGGAGTACGCCAAGAGCCACGATATACTTATACTCGATACCTATATCGACCGTGCTATGACGGGGACTAACGACAACCGTCCCGATTTCCAGCGTATGATTAAAGACAGCGCGAAAAAGACGTTTAATATCGTACTCGTTTACAAATTCGATAGATTTAGCCGTAACAAGTACGAAACGGCTATGCACAAGAAAACACTAAAAGACAACGGCGTGAAAGTCGTATCGGCAACGGAATTTGTACCCGACACGCCCGAAGGCATTATCTTTGAGAGTATGCTCGAAGGCTATGCAGAATACTATTCAGCCGAACTTTCGCAGAAGATACGGCGCGGCAATAACGAAAGCCGCCGCAAAGGCAATCTTACAGGCGGTAAAATACCGTACGGTTATAAGAACGTAGACAAGAAAGCCGTCATTATACCAGAAGAAGCCGAAATAGTTCGTTACATTTACGAGCAGTATTCCATAGGCGTATATGTAAAAGATATAATCGCCGTGCTTAATGCAAAAGGCGTATTACATAAAGGCAAGCCGTTTGCCAAAAATACCGTTTACGGAATACTCGGCAACGAAAGATATTCGGGTATCTACCGACACAACGGCGAAGTATTCGATAATATCTATCCACAAATCGTACCACAAGAAATTTTCGATATAGTCCGCGAAAAAGTAAATGCAAATAAATTCGGCAAGCGCAGCGAACATATTACCTATTTACTCAAAGACAAGATTAAATGCGGCTATTGCGGTAAAAGCATTATCGGAGATAACGGCACAGCCAAGAACGGCGAGCGAAAGTATTATTATACTTGTTGCGGTCGTAAAAAGAAAACTACCGATTGCCACAAACAAGCAATTCGCAAAGACGTTTTGGAAAAGATAATACTTGAAAATGTTATAGAGCAAATACAAAAGACGAATAATCTTGACTACATTGTAAACGGCTTATTGCAAGAGCAAGAACGCCAAGCGCAAGCGAATATAGTTTTGAACTTGCTACTCAAAGAGCAACGGCAAACCGAAAACGCCATACAAAACATTATGACCGCGATTGAAAACGGCGGTACGACAAATACAGTTATGAAACGTATGCGCGAACTCGAAACCCGTCAAGCCGTATTAGAACGGCAAATCTTAATCGAGAAAAGCAAGACTGCCGTACAACTTACCGAAACGCAAATACGAGAGTTTTACACGCAAGCGTTAGCATTAGAGCCTAAACTCTTAATAAACTACCTCGTAAAACAAATAATCTTATTTGACGATAGAATAGAAATACAATTCAATGCCCCGATTAAAGTAAGTCCCGATAGCGATGAAAGCCGTCGGGGCTTTTCTTTATGCTCGAAAACGGTTAAACTTGCGTACAAAGTGCCGTTCCGCGTAAATCTTATGCAATACGAATTTGAAATAGAAATGCATGTGTAAAAACATACAATCACGGCTATTTATTCCACGTTCCGCTTGACGCGAGCCTCGCAGGGGCGTGTATATAGGCAAATAAGGGCGAAACGCGCAACCCGACCGATTAAATAAATCTGTCGGGTTTTGGTTTGCCTTTGGCGTTCCAGCCTAACACGCCCCTTTCTCACGTCAAGCGGCTTTCGCGGCATAAACCGCCGTTCGTGCGTGATTGAATACAATGACAGCCGAACACCCGAAAAGCGTTACAGCGGCGATATAACGGCGTTATGCGGCACAATGCGAAACTAAAACGGCAAAGAAAAAACCTAAAACTATTCTCACAAAAGGAGTTCGTTTTAGGTTTGGATTGGTGGAGATAGCGGGATTCGAACCCACGACCTATACGTTGCGAACGTATCGCTCTACCAACTGAGCCATATCCCCGCGACAACCCCACCCCGTGGGCGCGGGTTGTTTTTGGTGGAAGATGTAGGGCTCGAACCTACGACCCACTGCTTGTAGGGCAGTTGCTCTCCCAACTGAGCTAATCTTCCATGCGGAATGAATAAATTATTATAGCGTATCCTACCCTACCGCGTCAATGTTTTTATTGGTAACCTCGATGTCCTGCTTACAATTCACGCCCTTGCTCAACCGTGGTTTGTTTCACTTGGTTACGGGTGGCGACAATATTTTCGAGAATATCAAAATACAGACCTTCCGCTTGCAAAATGTCACGCGCCTGTTTAATGGCGGCTGCTTTACGCCGTGTAGTCTCACCTAATTCATCGCAGTCCTGCAAAATCGCTTGATGCCTAGTTTCAATCAATTCCTGCAAGGTTTTGTTGTCCGGATTCTTTTCCGCGTCGGCTTTTAATCCGGCGTAAACCCGTTCATTCGTAGCCAAACGCTTCAAGATAGGCGCCACTTCGGCCGAATGCTTAATTACGTAGTCCTGATCGAAACGGAATTGCTCCACTAAATCCTGTTCATATTTTTTGCGTTTTTCCTCTTCCACCGCTGCTTGCAGTCCCCAAGGTTTTTCTTCACCATAATCAAAATGTATTGCCATATATCATATATACCATGGCCACGTCTTAAAAGCAAGTGATATTTAAAATTTGACAATAACTGTTATTTATTATATACATATAACATGCATTGGGGGGGGGCGGCCGGGGGGGGACCCCGAAACGAACGAGACCAGGGCGAACGACAGCAAAAGAGAGAGGGAAGGGTAAGAGAAAAA
>CATLHJ010000014.1 GCA_949949035.1 uncultured Clostridia bacterium
CCCCCCCCCCCCCCCCCCCCCCCCCCCCCCCCCCCCCCCCCCCCCCCCCCCCCCCCCCCCCCCCCCCCCCCCCCCCCCCCCCCCCCCCCAGAGTAGATTTAACGTTAACTGATATTCCCTATGATAGCGTTAATAAAACTTGCGGATTAAGAAAATATGGTAAACACATACGCGATTGGTATAAAGGTAACGCCGATAAGTTAACATTTAATTTAACCGAATTTTTAGAATTGGTAGAACAACTGACCAAGGGCAGTGTTGTGATGTTCTGCGGTACGGAGCAAGTTAGTACGATTAAACAATTCTTTATCGATAAAGGTTGGACAACACGAGTAATTGTTTGGGAGAAGACCAACCCTGCACCATTAAACGGTAAGCACAATTATTTGTCAGGTTTGGAATTGGCGGTCTTTGCTAAACGGTCGGGTGCGACTTTTAACGCGTTTTGCAAGAATACGGTATTTAGGTACCCGTGCGGTACAAACACGATCCACCCGACAATGAAGCCGTTAGAATTATGGTATGAACTGATAAGAGATTTAACCAATAAGGGCGACATTATTTTTGACCCCTGCATGGGTAGTTTTACAACAGCGGTTGCCGCCCACAAATTATGTCGCCGATTCGTTGGTTTTGAATTAGACCCTGATTACTTCGCCCGCGGGCAGGAACGGTTAGCACAGGCGCAGGCGCAAGTTTCGTTTTTTAATTTGTAAAATTTGTTGCAAAAATTCACCTAAAAAGTAGTTGACTAACTATTAAATAACATCTACTATATAGTAGATAACAAAAAGGGGGAACAACCAAAAATGAAAATCAAAATCAGCCAACATCTCGTGGACAGCATCTTGCGCTTGCCGTTGGCAATGGCGACAAAGCAAATTGTTGACCTTGGCGAAGCGCATGGTACCAAATACCAAGACGCTTTGGTTAAGGCGGTTTTTAACCGTTCACAGGTGGGGGTCTTATGAAGAAAATTGAAATCACTAAAAACGGTAAAACACTGAAAAGTAACGTTTCTAATCGTGTCGACGGTTACATTAATAGTTTAATTAAAACCAATCAAGATTTGGTTAAAGAACTTAAAAAAGTAGAACATCGTGGCGACCAAAAATTTAGAAATTTTTCAAAACTGGTTTTTTCTGAGGTTAAAGACACTAAAAAGATAGGCAAAACGTGCAAAGAGATATCTTTTGCCAACGGTAAAAAAATTCGTTACCACTGCAAGAATTGTAACGATTTCCGTTATTGGCAAGGCGGTGAAGAATGATGTTGTGTAATTACAAAAAATTTAGGAAGTGGTGTGACAAAAATGCGTTAGATGCTAACGAGATTTTAACTGGCTCAGAACGGTATATGCTTGGCGAAAAATGTTATGGCAATCCTAATTATGTAATAAAAGTTAGCCAAAATGACGAATTAGGTCGCCAGTTACTTTTCCGTTTTGTTATCGAAAAACCAATGCTTATGTGTGAAGACGCATATCAGCCAGTAGAAAATATGAAGCCACAAATTATTAGATTACCGCTTTATCGGTTCGAGGTGTGCAAATGAGTTTTGAACAGGGACAAAAAATAATCTCGCTGGCGTTGAAACTGGGTATGACTACGTTCGGGGAGTTAATTAACGTTGCACGATTTAATGGCTGCAAGACCAACGCCGACGTAATGACTATGTTGTATTGCTTACAAGAAAAACGAAACGGAGGCAAAAAATGAACGCACGGTAACGCTTTGTTGGGTTGTGCGTAACAACCTTTCACCACGGCGACAGTGGAGTCGATTGACCGCTGTTGCGTGAACCGATCCGGTAGGGGTTCACCGTTTGCAAGTTTCGAGTAAAAACTTGACCCAGTGGACGGGAGCGCCACCACCGTTTTGTTAGGCTGTACGAGACAACCTAACACCATTAAGGCGATGGTTCCCCCACTTGCCTTAAACCAGCCCACAAGGGGCAGAAGGAGTAAAGGATGAAGAATAAACAATTTGAAAAATCATTGGACGAAAGAATTAAAGGGATGAGCGACGTTGTCAAGCGTATGGAAGCGGGGAAGATTAAAGCCACGCGCAGTGAGTTAAGTTGCCAACGTGGTTTTTTGGAGGCTTGCAAGGTCATAAGGGCAGATTATGATTACCATCGCAAACGCCAAAAGCCAGTGAAATCATTTAAGGCACCGCGTAAGATAAAGCCGTTAAAAATTAAGGGGGAAAAATGAAAAATCAAAAAATTAAGAAGCACGCTTTACCCAATAGCACTGCAACTATTAAAGCCAAAGCAAATTACTTAAAAGATAAAATCAATAATAGTTGGTACAAAGACGCAAAGATTGATTACGGGGTTAAGGGAAAGGTTAAGCGGGTTTCAGTGCGTGGCGACACTATTAGCGTTAAAGTCAAAGAGAACGGTAAAACTTTGAAAACATCTTTACCGTATGCAAGCAATTATACCGCCCGTGAACTTTATAACATTTGGATGGAGAATCCACAAGATTGTAAACCAGTCCACAACAAACAGAAAAGGAGCAAACGATGAGAAAACTTTTATACAGAGGAAAGCGTATTGAAACTGGCGAATGGGTTTATGGAGATCTAATACAACTGAGTGCTGACTCACCATACTGGTTTATTATGCCTAACGACGCAAGTGGTGAAATGTATGAAAGACAGCCATATCCATTTAGACAAAATGATGTCATGTGTGAATGTGCCTTTGCGAAAGTTGACCCCAAGACTATTGGCGAATTTACGGGGCGTTGTGATAAAAACGGCACGCAAATTTTTGAGTGCGACCTTGTTTATTATTGCAATTCAAATCACGACGAAGAGGATGGTGCTATGGAAGTCAAATATGAAGACGGTGAATTTATTTTAAGCGATGGTGGTTTGCAAATTTCATTAAGTGAAATATACGACTGGGAAATTGAAGTCATCGGCAACATCCACGACAACCCCGAATTATTGGAGGTGAACCATGACTAAATTTCATAAGATTAGCATCATACTGTTGGTCGCAGTGGCAGTGGTTGTTTTGCCGTTTATGCTTACGGCTTGTTCACAAGCAGAAACCGTCCAACACAATATTGGTAAGGATGCCGACAATTTCAAAACTTACCGTAAAATGACCTTTGTTAATTTATACACCGGCGAACTGCTATACAGCGCCGAAGGCTATTTTTCGGTACAAAGTTCGTACGAAAACAGTTATCAAGGACAGCAAGAAGTCGCTTTGGTGTTTAAGGTCGGTGCCAACGATTACAAAATGGACTATTTCAGCGTGGCAGAGAATGTTTGCTACGTGATTGAACAAGTCGAAAACACAACTAGCGATCCGTACCACTGGAAAATAGTTTGGTACGTCCCGATGCCGGGGTTTGAAACAGCGGAGGTGAACTAATGGACTACTTAGAACATTTATTAAAGCAAGAAAGGGAAATTGCCCAAAAAGCGATTGCCAAAGTTAAAAAATTGGAAGAGCGGTTGCAAAACGCTTTTGTACCTAAATTTAAGGTCGGGCAGAAAGTGTGGTACATCGGGGATAGAGGACAGGGCGACTGTGTGCTTTCTTTTGTTATTGACGAAATTTCCATTAGTGTAGACGGACAAGGATATCATATCTTTTATGAAGAACATGGTTATTTAGGTATAGCGGAAGGTGTTTTGTTTACCACACAGGCAGAAGCCGAAAAAGCACTAGCCGAGCGAGGTGCCAAATGAGTGCGTCCCACATTATCTCTTTGGTAATTATCTTGGCTTCGATAGTAATTACGGTATTAAATATTGCCTTAATTTGCCTGTCAAAGCGTAATTCTAAACCGAAACCAAAGGTTAATCCTGAACATAACTTAGAAACTGAACGGAACCTTAACCACGATTTGCAGGTATTAAGTTTGACCGTCTACCATGCACAGAAACTTGCTGATGAAATATCAATGGTTGCCAAAGATTATGGGGACTGGCTTAGGGAAGTTCTTGCAGCAAAATCGCTATTTTTCGCAGATTATAAACGTGGTGAAGAATTACATCGTAAGTTTTTTACGCTTATTGAAGAATTCAATCTACTAATCGAAAATGGGGTGCCGCATGACTAACAATTTTGAGAATTACACCAAGCAAGAACTTATTACCGCGATTGAAGACTTGGACTATTTCTTTAAATCTACCAAAATTGATGTTGCGGAAAGATTAAGCAACCGACTTTTACATAACCGCACGCAGACCGAATTAGCCCGCAATTCGCAGTTGGTTGACGAAGAATCTGCCGCATTTAAGGCGTGGCTTGCTTGGGTAGAAAAAACCTCTATTCGTACTGATATAACGCCGCAAGAATTTATGCAGGGTCAAGAACTGTACAACAAATTGAAAACTGCCCAAAAAAAGTACCAAGCCAACCAAAAAGTGGTTAACGATTTGATTATGCAAGGGGGTGTTGCGAAATGACCTTAAAAGAATTACGCGAACAATTTAAGCCAGTTTTGACACAAGGGCAACTGGCAAAAATGGTTGGTTGTAGTCGACAAGCAATAAGCAGTTGGGAAACGGGCGATCGCAACCCAACCCGTTGTGACATAACGCGTTTGTCACAAATTTTTGGCTACACGTACGACGAAATTGCAACAATGTTCGGGGGACGGAATGGCAGCATCCTTGGTTGAACAAGGTTATTGTTCTTTGAACTTATTTCGCCATGTAACACCTAATGATTTTGAAATCACGGGTGGAATGGTGGTTTTTTGCACGGGACCGAAAGGGGCTGGCAAAACAACGCTTTTAGCCCATTTGGCTGGTACACAAATGTTGCCCAATGTTGCTTTCGTTAAAATGCGCATTGCCCGTGCCGAAGCCGCTGGCTTACGGGCAAAAGGTTATAAAAACGCCGTAATTCCCCATTATGTTAACCATTTGGTATATAGCGATATTCCGATTAGTACGTCCAAGGATCAAGGTTATTTACCGCGACATACTTGGCCGTTAGATGTAATGCGGATGCAGGTACCGAACGCCGAAAACGGTGGCAATGTTCAATTTGAACCGTTTGGTGCGGTTAAAGTAATCGACGAACTGATGGAGAAGTTCGACGCCCGCGACTTCAATAAAAAAGACGTCAGTATGCCTGCGGGAATGCGGAAGTATTTACAAGTTTGCCGTCACCGTGGCATTGCGGTAATTACTGGTTGCTTGTTAGCCAGTGGTGCCGACAAGCGTTTTAGGCAGATGAGCCAGAATATTTTGTTAATTGTTCACCGTGAAGACGGTTTTAACCAGAGCAAACTGACACAGACCACGTGGTACTGCTTGGAATTTGCCAGTGCGGAACTTTGCGATAAATTTTTGGTTAACCACACGGCAGAAGTATCATTTACACCACGCATTTTTATTCATAAAGGTAACATCCACGATTGCGTGGATAGTTACTTGGAAAATGACGAATTCTTGGCTGGTATGGAAGATAAGGCTTTTGAATTTGAAAGGAGGGAAGCAGCATGACAACTAAAAAGAATGCGACAAAGGAAGAACAAATTGTTGAAGATGACCCCGATGTATTCGACATTGACCAATGTCGTGATTTGGTTAGTATCGAAGAGAAGTTGCTAGAATTGACCGAAACCGAAAAAAGCATTTTGGAACAATATAAAGATAGCGACCAACTTTTACAGCCGAAAATTTACCAGCAATTACACGATTCGGTGGTAACCAGTTTTAACCATTCGCGTAATTTGCTGTACGTACGCCGGGCATTGCTTTTAGGGCAGGCGATGGATAAAGAAGAGTCCGAGAAGTTGCTAACGGAAACCCGCGAGAACAAGCGCAAGGCGATTGCCGACCGTTTTCTGTTGCGTAAACTCAAGTACGAGAATTGGCTCTACAAACGCCAATGTGCAGTGCAATATCAAATTGATAAGGCGAACCTGAAAAAAGCCCATAAAGCAGCCGTAGCCCCGTTAAAGGCGGAATTGGCGGCCCAGCGGGTGAAACAGCCACCCTAGCAAGGGGTGATGCCACAATGTGGCACGCGTGAAAATTTTGTACCAATTCGCTATCGCGAATTGGTACAAAATTTTGTTTTGCCAAGCAAAAGTCTGCCACACGATGTGGCAACATTCTACTGGCAGACTTTATATTTAGATTTTTTGCGGGTAGTCGACGACCCGTAAAAATCGCAATAACCATTTAAGGAGGTTTGTACGAAATGTGTACTGACAAAGTTTTAACTGTCAAAAAATTGTATAAAGAATTAGACGCGAAAGAAAGGCGCCAAGTGCTTAACACCGTGTTGTGGGATGTTCTCTCGCGCGTGCAATCGCGCGTTAAACAACAACAACAGTATGATTATATTATCAGTTACTTAGACAAGTGTTGTTGTAATGTTGTTGTTACTCCGCGCGGGAAGAACAGTAACGTCTTGATTACCGATGAAGAATACAACCAGTTGGTAACTGACTTCGGGCAAGCGGTCGTTGACAAAGCCATTGACCATTTAAGCGATCGCTTGCTGACGAAATACCGAAACCGGGTAACCACGCACTATGCGGCGTGTCGGGTCTTCTGCGAAGCCCAGCAACGCTATGACGCTAAACACGACAAACAACAACAGCCAAGCGACAATGACAACCTTGGTCGTATGGCGCGGCTGTGAGGTGAATATGGAACGCGATGCAGTAAAAAAGTTGCTAATGATTAACTTGTCGATTTTTCCGCAATTCTACAACAAACTAAGCGACCGTGAATTGACATTGCAGATTAACGTTTGGTACGATCTGTTCAAAGACAGTGACGGTTCGCAAGTGGAAGCGGCTTTTAGGCAAGCCCTAGCCAACGCACAGTACCCAGTGAAACCCGCCGATGTGTTTGCGATTATAAACGCCCGCGCCCAAGCCAATTTACCGACGGCCGATGAACTTTTTGCGTTTGCGGAAAACGCAGCCAAAAAGATTTCCCAGTTTTATTCCCGTGAGCGTGGTTGGGAGCAAATATGGGGTGCGACTAAGTCAGGTTACCAAAGCGCGTTAGAAATTTACCAAGGGCTACCGGCAATATTGCGGGAATGGCGGCATAGCCCGATAGACTTGTTGCGTTGGTGGTGGACAATTACGGACGATAACGAAAGTTACATCCGCCGTGAGTTTGAGCAAGCCATTAAAGACCTATTAAATCGTCGGGTAACGCTCGGCATTGAGTTTGGTGCCGAATTTCACCCTGAGTTTGAAAAGATGACTGGGTGCATGAAGCCGATAGAACTTGGCGAACCAAAAAAAGTAGCCATTAAAATCGGCAACCAATTAAAACAAATAACAATAAAAAAGGAGTAAACAAAAAATGAAAATTAAAATAAGGCTAGGCACAGATGGTCGTTCAACAATGGAAGTTGAATGTATAATTAAACAACTTAAATTAGAGTCCGGAGAAGTTATAAATATTGGTCTCGATAAGCGCTATAAAGGATTGTATTTTGCTACCCACATTGAAAGTGGGTTAATGACGATACCCGCTTGTTATTACGATGAGTTTAGATCTATGACTGCGGGGAGGTTAGCGTTGAAACCAGATAGTATTAAAAATGCGTTACGGATAGTTAAACATACTTTTGACCAAATTTATAAAACGCAAGGATTGACATTTGAACAAAAATTAAAAAATCGAGAGAAAGAATTAGAAGGAGTAAACAAAAAATGAAAAAAATAACAATTAACAATAATTTATTCAATGAAGCCATTAAAACAATAAAGGGAACGTTGGCAGTCGATGATAGTCGACCCGTACTTAAAAAATGCCAATGCGAAGTCGATAATAAATACGTAAGGTTCAAATCGGTGGACGGTTTTTGTGGAACAATAATTAAAATCGAACATCATTGTGACAACGTAGAAAAATTTGACTTTGTTTTTAATCCGTTTTTGATTGACTATGATAAGACATATTGCAAAACAATAACGGTTGAGAAGTTGGACAATCACGTAAGTTTTAAGTGGTTAGATAAAGACTTAAACGCCGTTGAAAAAATTGTCAATGATGATAACGACCTGTTTATAGACTTAGATGGAGTGTACAAGAACAATCGCTCGAACGAGAGTACGTCAATTCATTTTGATAAAAATTTGCTTTTGAAAGCGTTAAAAGGTTTTTCCAAAGATAGAATTGTGAAAATTACTTTTGGTGATCCAGAGAAGCCAATTTTTATTAAAAACCGAGATACCAGCGTTGGTGAAATCGAAAAAATCGTTTTGCCAGTAAGAATGGGAGATGAAAAATGATTGAACTATATTGTGACAACAAAGCATTGATGCAAGAATTAAACAATAAGGAAGAATTGTTTAGTAAAATCACTGAAAGGATAATGCGTTGCTCATGTTGTCATACTGGACACTTTATCTTTACTGATGATGGTAGCGATTATCCGACATTTTTTTGGGAATGTGAAGAGTGTGGTTACAACCCAAATCAAAATCGTTTATCCTTAATTGAAGATATTGTTATTGCTGGCACGGATGAATATTGGGATTATGAAGTGTTTATGTTTGTACAAAATTTTGAATATGGCGAGTACAGCGAGAATAACCACCAAGAACAGAAAAAACGAGATTTTAATGTGGCTGAATGGAATAAGGAAAACAATGTTAAACCTAAATACAACATTGTTCATAGCAAACCAATTACTTCATGGGAAGATTATGTTGAAGATACCATACGGGAACATATTAAGGCTTTGGACACGGCTATTAGCCGGGCAAAAAATGTTCCAATGTTAAAAAAAATTTTTAAGGAGGAAAAATGAAAAAGTTATATACAACAGACAAAATACCGACTGATTGCCGAGAATGCCAGTATTTTCACAATTACCATGACGTTACGAGAAATTGCGGTTTGTGTAACGATCAGTTACCGCATTGCCGCATTAAAGGTGAAGAGCCGTGGGATGACGATCAAGTGATCGATTGTCCGCTTGAAAGTTTGGCAGCACACGACGTGGAAGTCACCAAGCAAGTTTGCAAAGACTTAACCAACTACATTTTGAATAAAACCGAAGGAGGAAATAAACATGTATAATTTATGGTGGGTGGTTATTGGGCTTGGAATTGCAACTCTGGCATTTGGGATTTTATACTTTATATTTAACAGTAGAAGTAGTTACTTTGGTTTAGATTGTGGTTCCACTTTAACTGAGATGTTTATTGTTCTAACAGGTGCATCTTTTGCGCTAGTGTTGCTTTTTGCCATTGTAAACCCCATAACCGCAAATAAGGAATACAACGAATTTTTAGAAACCAAAGCCCTAGTGGAACAAGTATATCAAGGCGATTTTACGCAATACGAAAATTTAGGGCTTAATTCAAAAATTATAGAGTTAAACCAATGGTTGGTGCAGGCAAAGGCAAGCAAAAAACAATATGGTAATTGGTCGATGTACTATGCCTTGGACGTGGAGAATCTCGATTATATCGTTTTGAAACAATAAGATAAAGCGGATTTATACCAACAAAAAGCCTCGTAACAGTGCGAGGCTTTTTACTTGGCAAAATTTTTTTATACATGATAATATGTGATATGCTTACAAAAGAAGTTATTGTTAACGGTGTAACCGTAAATTACAAAAGAATCAACGAAGAAGATTATATTTGTTTGACTGACATTGCAAAAGTCAAGAATCCTGAGCATACAGGATTAGTAATTTCTCATTGGTTAAGAAATTTTTCGACAATAGAATATTTAGGATTATGGGAAACGCTATACAATCCCAGTTTTAATGTAACCGAATTCGGTTACATTAAAAACCATGCAGGGGAAAATGCCTTTGTGCTAACTACCCAAGATTGGATAGAAAGGACAAATGCGATTGGTTTAATTTCCAAAACTGGTAGGTATGGCGGAACGTATGCTCACAGTGATATTGCTCTAAAATTTGCCAGTTGGATTTCGGTTGAATTTGAATTGTATCTAAACAAAGAGTTTCAACGTCTTAAAATGCAGGAACAAAAAGACTTAGAGTGGAGTGCCAAACGCGAACTAGCAAAAATCAATTACCATATTCATACTGACGCCATAAAAGAGAATATTGTCCCCACACTAAATTCAAAACAATTACAGTACGTTTACGCTGATGAAGCCGACTTATTGAACGTGGCTTTATTTGGTCAAACAGCCGCCGAATGGCGCAACGCTAACCCAACCCTAAAAGGTAGCATTAGGGACTATGCCACCATTGAGCAATTATTAGTTATTGCAAATATGGAAAGTTTTAACGCAATTTTAATTGAACAAAACGTGCCACAAGGCGAAAGGTTAGTGCAATTAAACAACATGGCAAAATCGCAATTACGCGTCTTGACGCATACGACTAATCAATTATTGCTGCCGAAAGGTAAATAATATTGTGTAAAATCATATAGAACAAAAAACCTGCATTTATTGCAGGTTCTTACTTTTTTTACGTAAAAAATTTGGGTCAATTTTTGGGTCAAATGCTGTAAATCGTTTTTATACAAAATATTGTGTACTAAGTGGGTGTTTTAGCCCTTTATATTGTGGTAAGGATTTGACCACAGGTTTTGGAGACCCATGTTCTACCACTAAACTACGCTCCTAGATAACTATATCTTATCACAAGCAGGCGGAGTAAAGCAACTGCTTATTGCGAAAAATTGTTGGTCAGGTGCAACTTTAAGCGTATAATATAAAATATGATCAATTTGTTTACACCGGCAGAAATCGTCAGTAAGTTGGATGAATACGTTATTGGGCAAGATGACGCTAAACGTGTTTTGGCAGTGGCGGTTTACAATCATTATAAACGTGTTCAGTTTGCACAGTCTGGCGAAAAAAGTGATATTGAAATTAAAAAAAGTAACGTAATGATGTTGGGACCTACTGGTTCTGGTAAAACCTTGCAAGTTACTACTTTGGCAAAAATTTTGAATACCACCTTCGTAGTTGCTGATGCGACGGCGATTGTAGCCTCGGACAATGTTGGTGATGAAATCAATAAAATGTTAATCAAACTGTTAGATAAGACTAACGGCGATGTGCGTGCTGCCGAAAGGGGTATTGTCTTTTTGGACGAAATTGATAAATTAGTTACTGGCGTTAACCGCATGAAGGGTGAAAGTATTCAGCAGATAATGTTAAAAATTGTTGAAGGTACAATCGCCGAAGTGCCATATAAAGGGCAAACTGTCAAGATGGACACGAACAACATATTGTTCATTTGTGGTGGGGCGTTTGTTGATTTACCGGGTATCGTTCGTTCTCGCCTTGGCGAACGTGAATCTATCCTGTTGAGTGACTTTCAAGTTTTGAAAGAAGTGGTGGCGGATGATTTTGCCACCTTTGGTATGATTCCCGAATTTTGTGGTCGTTTCCCCGTAGTGGTAGTTCTGGAAGCTTTAAATCGTGCAGCCTTAAAAGAAGCCTTGGTTAAACCCAAAAATTCTTTACTTTCGCAATACAAGAAAATGTTGGATGTGGAAAAAGTCGAAATTGAATTTGATGAAAGTAGTATTGATAAGATCGCGGAAATGGCAGAAGCGTTAAAAACTGGTGCCCGTGGTTTACGAACTATATGTGAACGTTTTATGACCAACATAATGTACGATATTCCTAACGAAAAAAATTTGAATAAAATTATTATTACCGCCGATGTGGTAGCGGGAGTTGGTAAACCCAAATACATCTATTCCGTGTCGCAGACTGATCCGGAATTGTTGCCGTTGACTCCCAAATCCTTACGAGCGACTAATGCCTATAACGACGAAGGAGTAACTAATGGAAACTAATAGTATCAAATACCCAAACGGAGACGCCTATACGGGGCAAATGATCGATAACAAAAAAGACGGGATCGGGGCGTACTTTTACAAAAGTGGTAGCCGTTACGAGGGGCAATGGCAAAATGATAAAAAACACGGTCGGGGAATTTTTTATTTTGCTAATGGTGATGTTTTAGCCGGAATTTGGCATGATGGTGAATTAACGGGTAAGGTGTTATATCAATTTGCCAATCAAGATGAATACGAAGGTACCTTAAAAAACAACCAATTTGACGGTGAAGGTACCTATCGTTACCATAATGGTAATCTCTATCATGGGCAGTGGCAAAATGGTAAACAACACGGGCAAGGGGTATTGATGTATGCCGAAGGCGGACAGTATCAAGGTGATTGGGTTAATGACCAACGCGAAGGTAAAGGTATTTTGAATTGTGGAGATGGTAATGGTTACGAAGGTAACTGGCGTGCCGACCAACGCAATGGTATGGGGCGTCAATATTTTGCTAATCAAGAACAATACGTTGGCGAGTGGAAAAACAATAAGAAGCATGGCCACGGTACTTACCTATACGCCGATAATACGCGTGAAGAAGGTGAGTGGGTTGATGATGTTAAACAAAGTTAACCAAGATTATCTTTAATGGCTTTAACAGCAATTTCGTCACAACGATTATTGTAAATATTGTCAGCGTGACCTTTGACCCAAACGTAAGTGGGCTGGTATTTTTGATTGAGTTCCAACAACTTCTCCCATAGGTCGCGATTCGCCACGGGTTGTTTGGCCGAATTTCGCCATTTTCGTTTGACCCAATTAGTTAGCCAATTTTGGTTAATAGCGTCCGAAACGTAACGACTGTCGGTGTAGACGGTAACCGGTACATTTTTGGTCTTAATGGCGGATAAGCCTTCGACTACTGCGGTTAATTCCATACGGTTGTTAGTAGTGTCACGTACGAAGCCCGAGCGTTCTTTTTTTTGGTCGCGGTACAGTAAAACTACACCCCAGCCGCCCGGACCGGGATTACCACTGCACGCACCATCGGTGTAAACTGCAATTTCGTCCATTAGTGTTATTGTAGACCAATGTACAACTTTGGGCAATCAATATTTAGAAGTCGCGGTGGCGGAAATTATGGACCAGTTGCCAATATAAATAGATGACCAATAGCCACATAACAGGGAAAGTGTACCATAGGTTGCTGCCTGCGGGAGTCGGTGAGATGAACAGGGTCGCGCCACAGTAGCGTAGTGGGTCCAGTGCTTGCCATGGCATAAAACGGTAAAAAGCAAAACCACCCAATAAAGCATTAACAAAAACCAGTATTGCTATCACCGCCAAAGTTGAACCGACGATGATAATGGGTTTGGTTTTGGCTAGGGAGAAAATTCCGGCCAAAGCAATGAATGGTAAAATCTTAAATACTAAACCAACTAAATATAATACCAAGTAATTGATAGCCGACATTACTATGGGAGAACGACCATTGAACAAAAACAAAATATCGTTGGTTAGCGTGCCTTGGAAGAATAACCAACCACCTATTAGGTAAAGGGCCGTAAACAATAACAGGCCAACCACTGATAAGGTTAGGACCACCAAGGCTTTGTTAACAATTACCAAAGTTCGATTTTTCGTGGCCGCGACGGCAGTAATAATCGTATTTTGGTAAGTGTCTGTAAAAAATGCTGCGGTCGCCACGATAATGACCAATAGTAATAACGGAACCGCGGCCATTTCTAAATTGGTAAAAACAAAGTCAAGTAAACTAATGGTAACGCCATTATTGTAAATTTTACCGAAAGCAAAAGGTTGGGCAAAATTCTGGTCGGGATGGTTAAGGCGGTATTCGGCAGTAATTATGGCTTGGGTGCTCGCGTCTTGGTTTTGGTAGTCGGTAAAGCCTTGATATTGATTTAAGTTTTCGTCATGCGGTGTGTGGTGGTCAATGCTTAACCAATAGTAATTGACCGCGTAATCATAAGCATCATGGTAGTTTTGGTCGGGGATATTTGCGGGATGGTTGGTAAAGAACTGTTGTAGAGTGGTTAAGTTCTCATCCGTCATAATTTGAATTTGTAGGTTACTCAGTACCGTTTCAATATTGGCGGCTTCCCAGGTGGCATTGATTTTTAGCCCGTTACGGATGGCAGTAGCGTTTTCTAGTTCGGGAACAAAGAAAGCGTCAAGTTTGATCAATACGGCGTCCAGTGCGGTAATATCGTCGCCCTTAACCAACAGATAATCACTGGCACTGGTTAGTTGGTGGTAGTAATCGCTGTAAAAGTTTTCAAAGGCATTACGGGCACTTTGGTAATCGTTGATAATCACGGCGTCGCTGGCGGTAGCGGTGTCGGTGTTCAAGTGCTTGTAAGCGGCGTAGAAATTATCAAACGCTTCACTGGCCTGCAATTGGCGGTTAAGGTCCCAGTGGTTAATCTTGTCGGCTAAAGCAGCGTATTCAACATCGACATCGGTGGGCGTAGCGGGGACGTGGTTAAAGGCAATCAATGAAATTAACATGGTCACGGCCGCAATGCCAACTAGGCAAACGATTAACAATATCGGTGAAACTCGCCGCCAAATTTTTTTGAATTCGTAACCAAAAAGCATTTAATCCCCCATAAACAACTTCTGCTACATTTTAATATATTATTAGTATGATAACAACTAAAATCGCCATAGTTGGGGCGACCGGCTTGGTCGGGCAAATGATGCTTAAAGTTTTACAGGAGCGGGCGGTCGCCGGTGAATATTTTTTATTTGCTGGTCCTAACCACGCGGGGGATAAGATTACCATTAACGGCGATGAGTACGTAGTGGAAACTTTAACGCGGGAAAGAGTTAACGAAATTAAAGCGGATTTTGCGTTGTTTGCGGCGGGAGCCGAGGTGGCTGCACAGTGGGCGTCAATCTTTGTCGCAGCAGGCACCACGGTGATTGATAACAGCAGCCATTTCCGCATGGACCCAACAGTACCGTTAGTGGTACCGGAAATTAATCTGTCCAGCATCGGTGATGCCAAGTTAATCGCTAACCCGAACTGTTCAACGATTGGTGCGGTGGTGGCTTTGGCACCGTTAGACCGCGTCTATCACATTAAACGCATTGTTTACACGACTTACCAAGCCATCAGTGGGGCGGGAAGTAATCCGCATTTCAAACACCCCATCACCAATAATGTATTACCTGATATTGATGTTCTGCTGCCCGACGGCAGTACCAAAGAAGAAACGAAAATGATTAATGAAACTAAAAAAATTCTGGGACGTAATGAGATTGCGGTAACCGCCACGGCCGCCCGCGTTCCGGTAGCTAATTGCCATTGTGTGGCGATCAATGTGGAATTTGCCCGCGAACCAGATTTGATCGAAGTAAAAAACATTTTATCAAACGCAGCGGGCGTAGTTTGGTGCGACGATTATGCGGTGCCAACCCAAGTTAGCGGGCAAGATGCCGTGTATGTGGGACGGGTGCGACGTGACCTCGACCACCCACGCACTTTGAACCTGTGGACGGTAAGTGATAATTTACGTAAAGGCGCGGCGACCAATGCCGTGCAAATTATGGAGTCGTTGCTTGCTTGACTGTTTAATCATTGATTTGTGTGTCGGGGCGGCTTTTGTCGTGGTCAGTGCGTTAGTGACAATATTCTTGATAAAAAAATAAAATTCGTCATTATTCGTCTTTAACGGTAGGTTAACCTTCACTGTAGGAAGGAGGAACAATGGAAGTTTTAACCAAAATGCATCGTAACATTTTGTACATTTCCCTAAACGGCGAGTTGGACGAAAAGACTGCCGAATACACGCGGTTGGCTTTGGAAAAATGTATGTTACAGGCGAACGCTGGTCAAATCGTCATTGATTTGGCCAATCTGTCTTTTATGGACTCAACGGGAATTGGCGTATTAATCGGTCGTTACAAAAAAATGAAAGATCGGGGCATACCAATTTTTATTTCTAATCCGTCAGTACAGGCGGAGCGTATTTTTAATATGACTGGGCTATACAAAATTATGCCCAAAATAAAAGGGGCAATATAATGAACAAAAAAATTATTAACACCATGTCAATGACGATTCCCGCGAAAAGTGAAAACGAATCCTTTGCTCGGGCAGCCGTAGCGGCTTTTTGCAGCAGTCTTGATCCAACGGTAGACGAAATCAGTGATTTGAAAACCGCAGTGAGTGAAGCGGTAACCAACTGTGTAGTACATGCTTATCAGAAACGACAAAGTAATGATGATATTATCACTATTGCTTGTGAGTTAGCAGAGGACATGTTGACGGTAAAAATTAGTGATCACGGCGTGGGAATTCCGGATATCAAACAAGCCATGCAACCGTTTTATACTACCGTGAAAGACGGTGAACGTAGCGGCATGGGCTTTACGGTCATGCAGAGTTTTATGGATAAGATATCGGTCAATAATAACGAGGGGGGCGGAACAGTAGTGACTATGCAAAAAAATTTTACTAAGGAAGCGGAAAAAGTTAGTGGGGAATAACCCCGCTGATGGAAGATAAAGTAATCGACTTGGTAATAAAAGCCAAGCAAGGTGACGAAGACGCCAAGCAGCAATTGGTGTTACAAAACAGTCCCTTGATTAAATCATTATTAAAACGTTATATCGGTAAAGGCGTAGAGTACGATGACCTGTACCAACTGGGCTGTTTAGGCTTTGTTAAGGCTATTAACAAGTTTGATCCACAGTATAAAGTAAAATTTACTACTTATGCTACACCTTTGATTATTGGTGAAATTAAGCGTTACTTGCGTGATGATGGTACCATTAAGGTCAGTCGTTCGGTAAAAACACTGTACGTAAAAATTAAAAAGTTTTTGGCGGAAAGAAGCGGCGATCCAACTACGCCGACCGTAGAAGCGATGGCCAACGAATTTAGGGTTAGCAAAGAAGATATTGTTTTCGCAATGGAGGCATCGCGTATGCCCTTGCCGTTATTCGCCAGTGCCGAAAATGATGACGGTGAAGAAGCGTTGAGTTTAGGTGAAAAGATTGTGGCTACGGACGACAGCCACTATGTCGATAACTTAATGATCAAGGATTTACTGGCTAAGTTACCAACTCGCGAACGTAAGGTGATGTTGTTACGCTACTACCGCAACGCGACACAAAGCGAAGTGGCGCAGCAATTAAATTTGTCACAGGTGCAGGTCAGCCGTATTGAACAAAAAGTTTTACGCATGATGCGGGCGTATTTCACCGCCGACGAACACGCTATCTAAACTGCAATTAGTGATTGACAAAATTGTTGATATATTTTAATATTGTTGTTATGAATGCGATAATTATGCAAGGTGGTAAGCAATATACCGTCAAGAAGGGCGATGAAGTTATCGTCGAAAAGATTGATGCCAATATTGGTGCCAAAATCAGCGTACCAACGATTATGACTTTTGACAATGGTAAGATTGATACGAAGCCCGGTAAAATTGAAGCCACCATCGTGGAACACGGTAAGGGTGATAAGATTAACGGTTTCAAATATAAACCCAAAAACAACGTACGTAAAAAATTTGGACACCGACAACCTTATACTAAAATTAAAATCGGAGGTAATAACTAACAATGGCACATCACAAAGGTGGCGGTTCAACTGCTAATGGACGAGATAGTAACGCCAAATGTTTGGGCGTTAAATTGGCCGACGGGCAATACGCGAAAGCGGGGGCAATTATCGTGCGTCAACGGGGAACTGACGTAAAGCCCGGCAATAATGTTGGTTGTGGACACGACCATACTTTATTTGCCTTAAAGGAAGGCACGGTACATTTCACGCGCAAGGCCAAGGACAAAAAGTTCTGCTCGGTAGAATAATCAAAAAATAACGGCCATATAGATGGCTATGGTTAAAAGTATTTTCAAAGGAGTAATGTACGCGGTAATCAGTACATTACTTTTTGTTTTATTGTTTGCTTTGATTATCAAGTGGACAAATTTGGGTAACGCGGTAATCAAACCCATTATGCAAGTAGTTAAAGTTTTAGGCATATTCTTGGGTGTGGCCATTGCTTTGCGCAAAGCCAAAAGTAAGGGTTGGCTGTGGGGTGGCATAGTTGGCATTCTGTACATGGTTTTTACTTTCTTACTTTTCTCGTTACTGGATGGCAATTTCCATATCGGTCTGGGGGCGTTAAGTGATTTATTATTCCAAACCTTGGTTGGTGTGGTTTCGGCGATTGTCCTACGCTTGCGAAATAAAGATGTAGAAGTTGCGTAAGTATGTTATAATTACTTTGTGGATAAATTTTTAGTCATTGATGGTAACAGTTTGTTAAACCGTGCCTACTACGCGTTCGGCGGACGGGGCGAAATTGGGGAATTAAGTTTTGGGGGAATGCCAACCAACGCCGTGTATGGTTTCTTAAATATGATGATACGGGCGGCTACTGATTTACAAGTAACGCACATTTGTGTAGCTTTTGACGTACGGGCGAAAACTTTTCGTCACCAAATGTACGCGGACTACAAAGCCAATCGTCACAAAATGCCCGACGATTTAGCCTTGCAGTTTGATCAACTGAAAGATATCTTGCGCACCATGCAAATCAAAATTTACCAATGCGAAGGGTACGAAGGCGATGACATCATCGGTACGATTGCTAAACGTGTGACCGATTTGGACGTCATCAATTTAACTGCTGACCGTGATGGTTTGCAATTAGTGTCGCCCAATGTGGAATTGCATTTAACCAAAACGGGGGTTACTAATTTAGATGTCTGGACGGAAACACGAGTAAAAGAGGTTTACGGTGTTACACCCAAACAAATGATAGACGTTAAAGCCTTAATGGGCGATAAGAGTGATAACATTCCCGGTGCCCCAGGTATCGGTGAAAAGACGGCGTTGGCTTTGATTCAACGTTACGGTAGCGTGGAAAGTGTCATTGCGTCGCAGGCCAATCCGAAAGTTAATAGTAACGTGGCGATGGTCGAACTGTCCAAAAAACTGGCGACCATCAACTGTGATGTGCCGATTAAATTCTTAATTGATGATTGCCGCTTTGTTTATCCGTTTAGTGATGAAGTTAAGACCAAATTTGAACAATATGGTTTCAAGAGTTTGTTACGGCGTAACATTTGGCAAAGTGGGGTTACTCCGGAAAAACCCTTGGCTGGTGTCTTTGAAGGCGTTCCTGACGAAAGTAAGGCCATTGATAACGCGTTAATGCCGATTTTGCAAACGATGTCGAACAATGGGTTAAAAGTTGATGTTAAGGCGCTGACGGCGTTGGCTACGCGTTTAGAAACGGAAATTAAAGAATTGGAAACACGAATTTACGGCTTGGTGGGTGAACCGTTCAACATTAAATCGCCACAAGAGTTAAGCGTAGTTTTACAAAAGAAATTGGGTGTGAATTTGACCAAGAAAACTAAAACTGGTTATTCTACCGACGAAGAAGTGTTAACGAAATTAGCACCGACGGTGCCGTTGGCCGCCGAAGTATTATCTTATCGCAGTAAGCACAAATTGTATTCGACTTACGTTCGTGGTTATGGTAACGCGGTGGATTTGGAAGGTTTAATTCACACCACCTTTAATATTGATCGAACTTCCACCGGACGGTTGTCGTCCAGCGAGCCCAATTTGCAAAATATACCACAACGTAGTGCAGGAAGTGCTGAATTTCGCAAAATTTTTGTGTCACGTTTCCCGCGGGGTAAAATTGTTTCCGCTGATTATTCTCAAATTGAGTTACGCTTGTTGGCGTCCTTGTCTGGCGAACAAGGCTTGATTAACGCTTTTAATAATGGCGTTGATATTCATCGTCAAACAGCGGAAATTATGTTTGGTGACCCAGAACGACGGCGTGACGCCAAGGCGGTGAACTTTGGTATTATTTACGGTATTTCATCGTTTGGTTTGGCCAAGGATTTGAATTGCAGTTTCCGTGAAGCCGCCGACGTTATCAATAATTACTTTGCAACTTTCCCGAAGATAAAAGCATTTATGGAAAATTGCGTTGAGTCGGCCAAGAAGTGTGGTTATTCCACTACGATGTTTGGTCGTCGTCGCTACATTCCCGAACTGTACGCGAACAATAATAACATAGTGGCGTTTGCGACGCGAGCCGCCATGAACATGCCCATGCAGGGGACGGCCGCGGATATTATCAAAAAGGCCATGATTAGCATTGACGCCGAATTTAAAGAGCGGGGCTTGAAAAGTCTAATGGTTTTGCAAATTCACGACGAATTGGTTTTCGATTGCGTTCCCGAAGAGATTGACACCGTCTGCGAAATTGCTAAACGCCAGATGGAAAGCGTGGTACAAATGGCAGTTAAGTTAGAGGTAAATATCAGTGTTGATGATACGTTATGACGCCAAAACTTTGCGGTTTTGGATTAAGTACACCAAACCCGATAACAGGCAACAAAGCGTTTGCAGACCAATTAACACGTAACCGATAATTTGCATTACCAACAACCAACTTAAATCGGTCGGCAGACACGGCAACAACATTAACCACGGTACCGCAATGAAAGCAATCGTGGTTTTAATCTTACCGAACATATTGGCGGCCATTACTGTGCCTTTGGTGGCGGCTAACATGCGCAGGCAATCAATCGCAAAGTCGCGCATCAGGTTAATAAAGAAAATTACTACGCACGCCCAAACGGGTAAAATGTTATCTAATATAATGAGTAGTAACCCCGTGTAGTACAACATCTTGTCGGCAATCGGGTCTAACATTTTGCCAATGTTGGATACAACGTTGTGCTTGCGCGCCAAATGGCCGTCTAAAAAGTCCGTAACTGCTGCCACCAAGTAGATAACAACCGCGATGATTTTGCCGTAGGGAATGGCGTCGACCAGATAAAACAAATAAATAAAGGGCAATAATAAAATGCGTACGGCGGTAATGATGTTGGGAATATGTTTTGACATTGTAACCACAAAAGAGTATACTCAATTATACTTATTAAAGTAAAGGAGAAAATTAACGATGAATGTAGGAGTAGCAATTACCCTCATTATCGTGGCTCTGGTTTTAGGATTAGTTGCTGGATTCTTCGCGTGCCGACTGTTTCAATCCAATACGATGAAGAAAAATCGTCAAGCCGCCAGTGAATTGGCGAAAAAAGCGATTAACGACGCCGCCACGATAAAAAAAGAAACCTTGTTGGCCGCCCAAGAAGAAGTCCACAAATTGAAGGTGGACTGTGATAACGAAATTCGCGACCGCCGTGCGGAGATTCAACGTCTGGAATCACGGATCTTAACACGGGAAGAGCAACTGGGTAAACGGGAAGATAACATTGAAAACAAGGAACTGGCCTTGGAAAATTTGCGTTCGCAAATTGAAAACACCAAACGCCAAGTGGAAACTAATTTGCAGGTCGCCCAAAAGAAAAAAGAAGAGGCCGTCACTAAATTGGAAACCTTGTCGGGTTTGACCAAAGCGGAAGCCAAGAAATTGATTATCGATAACTTGACGGAAGAAGCCAAAGCCGACGCAGTCAAAATGATTCGTGAAATCGAAGAAGACGCCCAAGAAAACGCCGACCAAAAGGCACGCGAGATTATTACTAACGCGGTACAACGCCTGTCGACCGACGTCAGCAACGAGATCATGACCTCAACCGTCAACATTTCGGGTGACGAAGTTAAAGGCCGCCTGATCGGTAAAGAAGGCCGTAACATCCGCGCGATTGAGGCCGCGACGGGGGTTGATTTAATTATCGACGATACACCCGATGTCATTACCGTTTCTTCGTTTGATCCGTACCGCCGCGAGATTGCCCGCCTGTCATTGGAAAAATTGATTATGGATGGTCGCGTTAATCCCGCCCGCATTGAAGAGATTGTCGAACGTACGAAAAAGGAACTGGAACAAAATTGCCGTAACGTTGGCGAACACGCGGCTTACGACGCGCGCGTTAACGGGTTGCCGACCGAGATTCTTAAACATCTGGGGCGTTTGAAGTTCCGTTTCAGTTATGGTCAAAACGTGTTAAAGCACAGCGTTGAAGTTTCGCAACTGGCGGGGCTGTTGGCGATTGAATTGGGTGCGAACGAGCAGGTCTGCCGTCGTGGTGGCTTACTGCACGACGTTGGTAAGGCCACCGACCACGAAGTCGACGGTACTCACGTTTCAATTGGTGTTGATTTGGCACGCCGTTGCAAAGAAAACGAAGCCGTGATTCACTGTATCGAAGCCCACCACGGCGATGTGCCGTACCATTCTTTGGAAGCCATCATCGTCCAAGTCGCCGACGCGATCAGTTCGTCGCGTCCGGGCGCTCGTCGGGAAAACTTGGAAAACTATATTAAACGTCTGCACGATTTGGAAGACATTTGTCGGGCTAAAACCGGTGTCGACAAGTGTTACGCGATTTCTGCGGGGCGGGAAGTGCGGGTCATTGTGAAACCCGACCAAGTTTCCGACAGCCAAGCCGTCTTTATGGCCAAAGATATTGCCAAAGAGATCGAAAGCAAACTGCAATACCCGGGGCAAATTAAAGTTAACGTCATTCGTGAAACCCGTGCCACCGAAGTGGCCAAATAATTTGACGTACTGGCCTAAAAAAGACCGCCTCGTGTGTGGGGCGGTCTTTTTGGTGGCGGTGGGGCGGGCGGTTAGTACGCCGACTTGCCTCCGCGTGCTTCTTTGCGGGCGCGCTTGCGGGCGTTTTCGCTCTTTAATTTGCGTGCAACGCTCGGCTTGACGTATTCTTCTTTGCGTTTCATATCCGCCAGAATGCCGTCTTTTTGTACTTTGCGTTTGAAGCGCTTTAACGCGTTTTCCAAACTTTCGTTTTCACCGACGATGACTTGGCTCACTTTTCTCACCCCGCTTTTAATTTACAATATCAATAAAATAGCGTATGCTGACACAGAAGTCAATGGTTTATTTAGTTACTTACGGCTGTAAAGTCAATTATTGGGAAAGCGAAGCCGTCGCGTCGCTGCTGGACAGCGTCAATTTGCCCAACCAAATGGTTAACGATGGTGCTATTGCTCGTTTGGCGGATGCCGAAGTGTTTGTGGTCAATTCCTGCGCGGTGACCAGTATGGCGGAAAAGAAGTCCCGTTATGGTGTTGCCAAGATTAAAAAGTACCACCCGCACGCACACATCGTCACCATGGGTTGCGCACTGGGCCGTAAAACCCCCGAACAAGTCGCTGGCGAAGTCAGCGGCTGTTTGGCGAGTGATCTCGTTGCTCGCCCACAAGTCGCTGGCGAAGTCACGGGGCAAATTCTACCCGCTACTACCGTACAACATCGACGCGAAAAAGCCTTCATTAAGGTGCAAGACGGTTGCCAAAATTTTTGCAGTTACTGTACCATTCCGTACCGCCGCAATGTGTTAAGCCATCGTACGCCGGCGGAAGTTACGGCGGAAATTAACGCCCAAGGCCCACACGTGACCGAAATAGTACTGTGTGGCATTAACCTGAGTTATTATCCCGACCTGGCTGGGCTGTGTCGGGCGGTGGATGATTGCGGGCGAGCGTGGCGGATCAGCAGTTTGGAACCGCCCGTAATTACTGACGGCTTGATTAACACCTTGCGCGCTTGTCGTCATTTTGTGCCGTTCTTCCACATTTGTTTGCAAAGTGGTGACGATGGGGTACTGCACGACATGAACCGCCATTATACTACCGCCGATTACGCGCAAATCATAAAGGACTTACGTACCGCGTTCCCCGACGGTTATTTCGCCACCGACGTTATTGTCGGTTATCCCACCGAATCCGACACTGCCTTTGCCCGCACTTACCAATTTTTATCCGACTTAAGATTGGATAAATTGCACATCTTCCCGTTTTCGCCACGTGCGGGCACGCCAGCCGCGCAATTAAAACTTTTGACCAACGCGGTGGTTACCAAGCGTTACGCACGACTGGACACGTTGAACCACCACTAAATCGGTTTACATTTTTCGGCCATTGTGATAAATAATAAGTAGATATGGGGGTCAAAAACCAAAGACGAAAAGCGGCCTTAATTGTGACGGGCGTTTGTGCCGTCATTTTTTGTGCCGTTATCCTGACGACCCTGGTGGTCAGTGGTGTTGACTCTAATGTACTTACCCCCCCCCCCCCCCAACCGACAACGGCGGTTGAACAATATCGTGACGAATACGGCGTAGGCGGCCACACTTTTACTTTCAATGCGGGGCCTGCGGGGGAAGCCCCGCTTTATTTTGTTGAATTTGCGGGGGCGAACGGGGGCGGTGGCACCGGTGGCTGGGACGGTATGCGGGCGGGTTACGGGGCCACCTGTTACGGCTTTTATCGGGGTACGTCAATGTCGGGTACCATTCAAGGTTACGTCAATCAAGGCGTAACCGATACTTCTAAAGGGAGTTTTAATACGACTTGGGCGGAAAATTATGCCGGGGGGTATACAAGTGTCAACCTTAATTTTGCCTTGAACGGTTCTTCCGGTAACTCTTATGCCGCGGGTGGTGGTGGCGCGGTTGTCATGACCAATGCTGGTAGCGGATGCGGAAGTACCGATTTTACGAATAGGAGTAGAGAGTTACACAGCAAGGGTGCAGACAATGGCACCTGCCGTGATTATTCATTGTCTTACCAAGGAAAAAGGTATCGGGATGCGCGAGTTAATGGACATGTATATTATACCCCTGGTGATGGCGGTTGGGCTACGTCGCGTGGCGTGCAACCGGTATCTCGGTCAGCGGGTGGTGGAATGGGCGGCGCAAAATCAATGTTTGCCTTTGCTTCCAAACATAATAAAGGTGCCGACCATGCTGACGCAGGTGGTGCGGTAATCAGTGGTCAGGGGGGTAATGGCTATGTTGGTGGCAAATCATACGCTACGGGAGATAATAAATTGAAGAATGGTGGAAGTTCCGGAAATGTTACTGGGTATTTTGGTTCGGGCGGGGTTTCGTCCCCGAATTGTTACCCGCGGAAAACCGCCGATTATAACGGTTGCCAATCCACGGGGCAAGGGTGGATTAAATTGCGTCGTTTAACGCCGACTCGTTACCCATCGTCCACCCAAGATAATTACCGCGCGGGCGCAACGTACGGTTTGGACCTTTACAGCACTAACGTCAGCGACCCACTGTACAATGGTTTGTTCACTACTTATTATGACTACAGTACCGACGGCGGCCGAACTTTCTCTACGACGGCGCCTACTCGTACGACCGCGGGGGTGACCAACGTCGTATGGCGTTACCAATTAAAGGGCCCGGGGGGCAGTAATCGGGTCAGCGCCAACCCCGTAACAATACGCACCGGTACGGCCAGTATTGTGGTCGTGGGTGCCGGTCAGGCCGGCTCGTACGCCGATGGGTACTTTAATAACCGACCCTACACCGGCGAAGCGCAACAATTGATTACTTCGGCGCCCAACGGCGCCAGTTCTGGCGCCACGATGAATTACGCCATCGCGTCCACGTCGTATTCGACCTATTCGG
>CATLHJ010000015.1 GCA_949949035.1 uncultured Clostridia bacterium
TGATTATATTTTAACTTTAAATCTCCTATACCCCCCCCCCCCCCCCCCGTAACATTTCACGCATACCATCCATACAGTCGCGATTGTACACTTTGTTTAGTTCAATCATTAACCCACCTGCCAGTTCAACAACGGCATCCCAGCCATTCTTTCTTGTTCGGTTTGGTATCGGTCGCCGTAGACTTTCCGTCGCCACTCTACCCCGTATAATTCGCCGAATAAAGCCATTGTGACGTTAACCACGATTGAATTGCCCGCTTGCTTGTAAAGTTGGGAGTTACTAATTCCCGCGTCCTTACACGCCTTAAAATCAGTGTCAGCGAAACCCATTAAGCGAAAGCATTCTTTGGGCGTCAATTTGCGGATTCGATAATATCGACGCACACCGTCACGACCAATTTCCACCAAGACGCCGAACGTACCACTGCCATTGTTAGCAGTTCCAGTGGTAAGTGTCCCTGCCATACAATCATCGCGGATAATTCCGTTGTATAGGTCAATTACAAAACAGTTTTCTTGGAACGCCGATGTGGTAATACTTGGGCAAAACTCGGCATCCTTAAATCCGCCCTTGTTGCCACCGTGCGGAACTAGGTATAAACCAGTTGTAGCACCGAGCCCACCACCATTGGTACTTAGCGTGACACTTACGCCGTCAACACTGTAAACACGGTTGCCTTGTAATTGCCCTTGCGTTAATTCGATACAGCGTAGTTCTTCTTTAATCCAGTTGCTATCAACAACTTCCCCGGTCTTAGTTGTTACCGCCTTAGCCATACCTAAACTACTAATCGGCCTAAACTTAAAGCCCATACCCTTATTTCCATTCTTCGCAGATTGTGCCATTAAACTTTTAATTTGCGCCGCAGACAAAAAGTATTTTTCGTCGACATTCTCTTCTAAAACATCTTTCAGTTTAATACCGCAGTCGTAGCCGCTCGGCATAGCAAATTTAACGGCAATATCTTTTCTAATCGCCAAAACGAAGACGCGGTCACGGCTCTGCGGTACGCCAAAGTGTTTGGCGTTCAAAATTTGGCTGTGGACGTTGTAGCCCGCGTCCAATAAAGCGTTAAAGAATTTGTCGTAGTTCAATTTCATTTCGCCACTGATACAGCCGGGGACGTTTTCCCACAGCACTGCCTTGGGCTGTGTTTCGCGGATTATTTGCACAAAGTTCCACATTAGGCTAGAACGAGTGCCACTATCTACATCCCCACCTTTGCGTAACCCAGCAATACTAAAATCTTGGCACGGCGTGCCACCGACCAACAAGTCCAAATCGTGTGGTAATTTGCTAATATCAACCTTGGTTAGGTCGCCCAAATTCTTGTCGGGGGTTACACCGTGAATCGCACAATAAGATTCGGCAGCGAATTTATCAAACTCGCAAAAATACGCCAGTTCGTATTCGATACCCAAATTGTGCAACGCCTTTTCGGGGGCGCCAATACCCGAACACACTGTACCGACCTTAATCATAGCGCCCCCAAGTCGAAACTTAGTTGGCGATTCATTAAATCAAGTTGTTTCGCAATCTGCGTAATCGTAAATTGGCGATTCCACTTTTTACTGGCTTTATTAGGTGTTTTCTGTAATTCGACCAACTTATCGAACAAATCACGATGATGTTGGTACAGCCACCGCAACTCGCTCCACCTTTGGTTTGGGCAGAACCAACAACCATTACGGTTGGTGTAATTATAAACTGGGCTTAATAAGCCATATTTGGCGCAAAGGTCTTTGGCCATTGCTTCCGTATAACCATATTTTTCCAACAATGATATTTTGCGCTTGTCTTTGTGCAACCGCACCAAACGTTCGGGTTCATCTAGGGCGATGCCAATATGTTGCTGATAATCGTCAGCCAAAGTTTTTAAGAATTTTTTCATTGGCGGCACCTTACAATCATGATTGATGCAGCACTTCCAACCGATAGGGAAACCACGTATTAACCCTTTATTTTTACCATTAACAATTTTACGGTGAAACTCGCTTATAAAATCCAATTCACTTTTAACGACGATAACTTTATAACCAAATTCTTTTTCAATTTTAGGTATGGCAACGTTATAAATAAAATCGCGGTGTTCGGGGACTTCCCCGCTAATGTTGTTTTTTATGTCAAACATAACTTCGCTATAAACAACATAGTCCAGCGGCTCGTTGTGTTCGTGGGCTAAAATGACCTGTGCAAGGCTGTCCTTGCCAAAACTGCAACTGGCAATGTATTTCACGCGGCACCGCCCAAAAACAATTTTTTGCAAAGACGGCAAGCCTTGATGTAGTTTTCTTTGGTCAAGGGTTCACTAAATAAGTCATCACTACTTTCTTCTAAATCGTTATAAACGACATACACTTCTATCTTAAAATCGGGGTTATTGCGATCCGCCGAATAATTCACTCTGTGTAAACCATATTCACACCCGTTTTTATAGAAATTTATAGTTGTGTGCGTTTTTTTGAACTCTCCCCAAGTCGGCAGTTCCAATTTTTCCGTGCGGGTAATGTTCCCAAATTCAAACGCCCATTCGGCGTCTTCTTTGGTGGCAAAAAGATTATTCAAATACATCTTATATCTATAAGTGTTATATATTTTATGCGTATATAAATTACCGTCGGTTTTTAATTCTGGGCAATTTTCTTTTGATAACGCCACATCCCATAACTCCTCGCCCGCGAGATAATAAATAGTTGCCTCGTTCTCAATCTTTTTTAATAATGTTTCTTTATCTATCATTTTTTAACTCCTTAAAAAAGTTTCGCCGGCAAATGCAAGTAAAGGGCTTTCTCATCTGCCCAGCAAAAACTAGATTTTTCAAAATATTTACTTTTACCGTCGGGTGCCGTTTCTACTTTATCGATTTGAAATACTCGCACTGTCATTAGTGTTTCATCAAAAAACCAAACCCTATCACCTGCCTTAAATCTTGGATCACTCATTTTGTAACTCCGCCTTTCATAAACAACACCCAATGCGTGTTACTACGCTTGCCGGACTTATGGCCAAGCACAGGCTTTTGGTCAGTTAATGCAAGAATCTCGCTTAACTTCACGTCGGTTTCATTCCACTTAAAAATTAAGGTGCCGTTGGGTTCTAAAACCCGAAAGCATTCTGCAAATCCCCGGCGCAGCATATCTTGCCAGCCATTGTTTAACTCGCCGTACTTGGTATGTTGCCAACCCACCTTATTGGAATTGGCTTTTTCGTTCAAACTACCATAGATTGTATTAAATTTGCTTTTACCCGTATTCCGCAGCAAATGTGGCGGGTCAAAAACCACCACCCTAAAACTGCCATCTGGAAATGGTAATTGCGTAAAGTCTGCCACCATATCGGGGGCGACTTCAAATTGTCGGCCGTCGCATAATGTAGTCTTAATTTGTCGCTTGTCACAGAATAAGACCCGCGGGTCGTTCTTGTTAAAATAAAACATCTTTCCGCCGCAACATACGTCTAAAATTGGTTTCATTTTTTCTCTTCCTTGTTGTATTTTTCACGCAGTTTTTCAACACAACCTTCTATAAACTCATCGTAATCATTTTGTGATACTTGTCCTTGCAACCAAGCATAAAAAATACCTTCCGCCATAGCGTACTGTTCGGCTTCACATAATAATTCGTCTTCTTTTTTCATTACGCCACCGCCTTATTGAATACGTACTGTTCGGCAAGGTTGGAGAAGTAAACATTGTCGCCCATTCGCCAAACATTCGCTGCCGAAATATTCAATACTGGATTCCAAGATTTTTTCACCCACGATTGCGTAGCAATATCCAGTACGTACTGTTCCAGTCCGTCTGAGTAGTAAGTATTGGTGCCGTCCGTCCAGATATTTTTGCCCGACGTTGGTACAAAATCACCATTCCAAGTTACTGCTGTTAAAGTGTACGTAGTGGTATCAATCAATCTAGTATTACCGTTGGTAGTCACGTAATATCGTGTACCATCCGTCCATACATTTGAGCCATTAAAACCTGCATTAAAACTAATTGACGAACAAGTACGAGTAACTGGGTCAATGACATAGTGATAGTAGGCATATGAAGAATAGATTTTTTCACCATCCGTCCAAAGTTCTTCCCAGTGAACTTGTGCGTTGCCATAATCAAAACTTTTTGCAACCCACGTATGAGTGGCGACATCTAAAACATACGTACCACGATAATAATAATTGGTTCCGTCAGTCCAGATACCCGAATTGGTAAAACTTGTAGTACCATTCCAAACCATTGGTGACCAAGTTTGCGTAGCAACGTCAAGTACATAATGTTTGTAAGCGCCGTTGCTATCCTTGTCTGAATAATAGTAATCAACGCCGTCCGTCCAAATATTCTGTCCCAACGTCGGCACGAAACCGTTCCAAGTCACGGCACTAAGGTCACAGGCTACCGTTGTACCGCCGTTTTGCAATTCTTCGATTTGTTTTTGTAGGTCGGCAACCTGTTTTTCCAAATCGGCAATTTGATTTTGAGTTTCAAGGTTCGATTTTATAATATTCTCTACAAAATCAACTTCCGCTTGCGCACCGCCATTTGCGATATATTCAGCATAAACTTCTTCTCGCCTGGCTTCATTGCTTTGTATGACGGCGGATATATAAAGACCTATAACCGCACCACGTGCTTCTTCTCTCTCCTCTTGCAAGGTTTGCTCAAAACTAATAATAGCACGCACCATTTCTACAACAGACTGGCTGCCACCATTGGCGAGATAATCGGTCAACAGCGTTTCTACCGTAGCGTCATCGCCGTTTTCCAAAGCCGTACCGACGTTTTCCATTAACGCTGCAACGGCGGGGTCGCTGACATTGACTAACCGTTTTTGCAGGTCGGCAATTTCGGCGGTTAAGACATTCATTTTATGTTTAACTTCGTCGTTACAGGTTGTGTAGCCCGCGTCGTATTGCTCTTGCATTTGGGTGTCATAATGCGATTTAACGGCAATAACGCCGCAATAGCCCCCCACCGCCAGCATCACCGCCAATAACAAACAAACAACCGAAATAACAATTCTTTTAATCTTCATCATTCTTTACTCCTTTAATGCATTTCGTTTGGATCACACGGTTGAATTCCATTACTCGTTGTTTTATTCGTCGGGGCATTGAGGTAGTCGGCATAAGTCATTGCCAAGTAACCTTTACTGGTATCACCGATATATTTGAAATTTGTGCCAGGGTTCACATGGGTATTGCTGCTATCAATAACATCAAGGTCATAACCACACCCACTACAACTTGCAAAAACTTCTAACGTTAAACGGTGCGTATGCCCGCATTCATCCGTAAGTTGTTTATCGAATTCTAGATGAAATCGTAAGTATTCACCATTTGGAATAACAACCAATCCACCGCCAGTTCCGTAACGGTCCACCTCAGTAAAAATCATACCTTCACAATCACTAACCAACTTTTTCACATACGTTCTGCCAATGTCAACCCCAGTAATTGCATCGAGGTTCAGCATTACGTAATAGTAACCAAGATTAGGTTCATTAGTGAATGTGTACTTGTACAATTTAATGGTGTTATTACCATAACTGTCGGCAAATTCTAAACCATGAATATACGCTTGGTCCCCGGTCGCACTTTGCCAATAGCGCTCGTCCATTTCACCCGCGGATTTGGTTAAATAGAATTGTCCGTCGTCATCGCGCAAACTCTTGGTAATAAGTTCGCCATCTTCTCGGTAATACTGCAAGGTTTGACCCTCGTTAACCCGCACGGTTGTCAAATTATTAGTAACTATGCCAATGGTTTCAGATTTTTTATGGTCCCAACCAGTGTAACTGATAATATCAATGCGATAACTGAATAACGCCGTCAATTTCAAATTGCTAGTCACTTCAAGTTCGTTAAGATCGACAACATGCATACCGTCCAAAGACCACCCAAGGAACTTGGCGTATTTCTTGGGGGCATCGACCGCCGTCAATTTGTCGCCTTTTTTAACCGCCGTTGCCGCGTACAATTCTTGCCCGACAAAATAATTGGCAATATAAAAATCTTCCGCACCAATCTTGGTTAACAAATCTTCATAATGAGCAATGCTGGCTTGTAATTCGTCAATTTGCTGCTCTAACCCCGGAACGCGTTCAGCAGTCTCGCGTAATTCCGCCAATTCGGCATATAAAGCATTCAATTTTTCACGGTAAGCAGTATTCAGGCTGGCGATTTCCGTTGCCTGCGTATCCGTCAGTTCCTGTAAGTACTGGTTACGCTCCGTTAGTTCTGCTTCGGCTTTATTGCCATCGCTGTACCCGGTTTGGTATTGGTTTTCCATATCGTTATAGGTGTAATAACGTGAACCGTTAACGGCACCAACGATCGCTGGGTACAAGCACCAAAGAGTGGTACCGACAACGGCTACCACCAAAACACAAACTAAACTGATAATTGTTTTTTTCATTTAGTCCCCCTTTCCAAAACGCGTAAAACAAAACCGTTAATTTCAACGTAGGCGTTCAAATACGCTAAACTGTCATTTTCGTTTCGCACAGTGATAGTGACCACGGTTTGTGATGCGTAGTATTCAATGGCAATGTTTACCTGTGCCGTAGTAATTTTGTCACCGTCTAAATTGTAAAAATTTAATTCAAACACACCGGTTACTTTACCGCTACTAACCGTGACGTCGGTTGCTGGCTGTTCATTAACGGTTAACGCAATATTTTTATCGCGACCGTCAAATTCTTCGTGAGCAAACGTTGTTACTGTTTTATAGACTGAATAATCCTGTGTTTCAAAACTGGTAAGCCGTACGTCATCAAACTTAGATAATTCGGTTTGTTGTTGCTGTTCAATACGGAATGACTTGCCATATTCACTGCTATGCACGTTAAATGTGTTTACGATATTGATCGTGCATAACACACCAACAATGATTAAACAGAAACATACAATATACTTGATATAGGCTTTCATAATTCCACCCCCGCTCCGTTGTTAATTAAATTGATATTTTTCGTGGTAATTTGGGTTAAACCTGTATCCTTTAAGCAATTAGTCATTAAAGCAAAATCTTGATTTTGGTCAGCCGTAATAGATAACGATTTGACCTTAACTCCGTAAAGAGCGTGGTTATAGAAACCCAAGACCTTTTTGTTTAAGTTTGCTATGTTAAAGGTGATATTCAGTTCAATATTTTTTAAGCCTTTAATCTCGTTAATCTTAGCGGTCGGTAAACTGTAATAATAGCCACCTTCAACCGCACTGTAATTTTCTTCAAAATCGGCTTCGGTCAAATTATAAACGCTAGTGGCTTGGTAATAATCCACATCATCACTGACACCGCTAACGTTATAACTACTGTCACCCGCGACTGAACCAAACATAGATTGTTTCGCTGTTGCCATTCCTCGTAAATCGTAATGTGTTTGCATAGTGAAATAACTATTTTGCAAAGTTCGCGCACCGATCGCTTCCCCAGCAAACTGTCCACTTTCTTCGTCATATTCATAGACGTGTAAGTAATTGGCTAAATCAACCAAAGAAATAACACTGTCGCCCGTACCATTACTACACGAACGGATAATCTCGGCAACTTTTAATAATAAATCTTCCCATGTGTATTTTGTCGCTTCCGCATTATCAACCATATTACCACCCCAATGGCAAATATAGGACAAACCAAAAAGCCACCCAGTCGCGTGCGTTCGCCAATCTGGCTCCCAATGTTGCTCCAAATAGGTACCGTCTAAGGCTATACCGTATAATTTGTCGTTAATGTTAATTGGCATTTTATCACCCCAAGCATACGGGTGGGCGGATACGAAACCTTGTTTACTGTTGTTTCGATCCAAATAATACAATTGCTGACCAATAATCATACCATTTGAATGGCGTAAAATTATCAACTGAAATCCACGCGAATAAATTGCTTGTTTACCCGTTCCCGAATATGCATTAAATAACAGTTCGACAACCTCATATCCCCTACCATGATTGGCATTAGCGTAATAGTTGGCTTCAATTATCGGCAGGTCTTCCCCAGTTTCGGGATCAGTAACCCTTGTTGCATAAGTCGACGTTATAGCACTCGGCACCATACCCTTACCGCCAGTGCAGATGTAGATATTAAATAATATCAAACAAACGAACACCGCCGTCACTGCGTATAAACAGATATTAAAAATACGCGTTGTTTTATTCATTTCTTACCTCCCCGCTTTTCGCCCTTGACATTCGACTTGGTTTTGGTACTTGACAAATTCTTTCGTTTAGCGTATTCTAACTTTGAGCAACGGTCGGGTAATTTTTGCCCCATGGCTGATGGTGATTCATTCACACGTTTGGCACTACCGTTGTTTTTTTTATTGCTTAAATACTTGGCTTTTGCTCGGTTCCCATAAACCATTGCTTGCTGATAATCTTCTTTAACCATGCTGCCTTTCAACGAGCGGTAATAATTATTTTGATTATCAACAGTCGCTTGTCTTCGCATATATGTTGGATTCTGTGGTTTATAACCCTTTTGACCAACATCCAACGTATCTTTCTTTAACGGGAAATTGTTACCACCTTTTTTACCTTTCTTCGATTTAGTAGATAAGCCAACAGAAATATGGTTGTTATCAATATCACCCAAAATGACATGATTATGAGCACCGTTTTTATCGCGGTGCTTTTTCACTTTTACAGGAACTAAATCTTTATACTTCATAATACCCACCCCACAATGCCAATTTGCAAAATACCGTTCCAATGGAAGATGTCTAACAGTTTGGCTACCCAGCCCACTGCCCACGCAGTCCATTCAAGCAGTTTCGCTATAACAGCCAGTGGCCAAGTACCAAAAATCAGTACTAAGCCGACAATCAACAAAATCCACAAGAACGTTTTCATCTTTTCTTACCGCCCGTCTTTTTGGACTTAGCACAAGCCAATTTTTTCGCTGGCATAGCGTCCCATTTTTTCTCTTTAATGACATCATTAACGACCGATAAATAAGCGTCATTAAAAATTTTTGTCATCCGTCCGTTATAAGTTCGCTTATCGGCAGACTTTGTTTCATTATTCAATCTGTTTTGTTCCTTAATAGCAAAAGCCTTTCCGCCCGTTAATAATCTTTTGCGGTAATCGCTTTGCCAATCATTACGCCCAGATTTCACTTTCACATTCCCCTTTGCTCAAATTGACAACCACCCGCCGTTGTGTTAATCTGTTGGTGCTGATCCAAACTCCGCCGGGGGTAGTTTTTTTGTTGTGTTGGGAACAACCAGTACTCTCGGCGGTGATTGCGACAACGGCGTTTTATTGTTGTCTACTAAACGATAGCATACTATTTAGTAGATAGTCAAATTATTTTTTAGGGGTTTTTAAGAATGGAAACGATTGAAATAATTATGGATTTAGTTAAAAAAAATAGAATCACTATGTACAAAGTCATGAAAGACTGCAATTTGTCTTCAAACTCTTTTACAGTTTGGAATTCAAGAAAGCAACGTCCAAATATCGACGCACTGATTAAAATTGCCAATTATTTCAATGTATCTTTGGACTACCTTGTCGGGCGCGAAACACTGCCCGTTACTAGACAAGAGAACCAACGAAACACCACGTATGACGTCACCACAGCCCCGCTATTAAACAAATGGAATACTTTAACAGAATCACAACGGAAGAAAGTTTTAACTTATATTGACGATATTACTGGTTCAAATAATGCGACTAATCCAGTCAATATTGCCTATACCCAAGGCGATGCCGCAGGGCAACGTCTTGCCGATACTGAGGGGGTGATTCACGAAGAAAAAAAATATTCATAATTTATTGGGTACATATTGAAATCATTTTATCTCATCAAGTATTTTTAATTTGATGAAAAACAAAATATTAAAAATATTCGATAACATGTACCAAAATTTGCAAATCGCTGACGACAATGCACGTCAAATCCGAAACGACATTGTACTTTCGGCAGTAAGGGAAGTTGCAATGGTTGTCGGCTATAACGAAAAGATTAGGCTAAATATGATGCCGTTTTTAGTCAACCAATTACTTCCCCAAGCGAACATTGACAACTCCATACAGTCAAATGTTGTAAATTCTCAACCAAACAATAAGGAGGAATTTACAATTATGCAACAAATTAAAAATATTAAAAATGTTCGAGTACGTGCCGACGGTCGTTTCGAGTGGCGCAAAATGATTAACGGAGTTCCGCACCAAATCATTAACCGTGACCCACAAGTTCTTATCCAACGGCTTAGTCAATACAAAAAAGAATTAAAAAAGAACGCCAACGCCAACAAGTTAGCCAAACACAAGGAAAGCCTAAGTTTAATCGACCGCATTAAAATTTACTTTGAACGCAATATACGAACGCAAGTCAGGACTGGTGTTTTGAAACCATCGTCAATGGAAAAGTACGAACAAGCCATCAAAAAATTGACGGTCTTTAAGGACGATATTCGCCACTACACCAAAGACATGATAATCGATTTCTTCAACGGACTGCGCCAACATCGAACTGGTGCTTATTGCTTTTATTTGCTAAAACGAGTTTTTGCCGACGAGCAAGAAAAAGGTACAATCAGACTTAACCCGATTGCCACCTTAAAAAATCCGTTCCCAGCCAAACGCTGCGTAACCAAAGGTTCGTGGATTGACCTAAAAGGACAACGAGCAATCCGCGACCACATCAACGACGGCATCCTTAGCAAAGAAATTTTGTTTTATTTGGTCACCGGCTGCCGACTGCGCGAAGCGTGGAACACTGAGATTGATTTTGAAAAATGCGTGGCGAAAATTAAACGTGACAAAACCGAAAAATATGGTATGGCACAAACGGTTGTTCCGCTTGCCAAAAAGTTTTGCGAGTTTATAAAAGACGATTGGCATAAGATGTTCAAGATACAACCATGTCAAAAGTCAAAGCAGATAGTGACTTTCTTAAAAAGTCTAAAAATAAACGGCAAGACTACCCACAGCCTGCGGCACACTTTTTCGTCAAATTTGTATTACCTTGGCATCGACCCCAAGCGACACCAATATTTAATGGGTCATTCTAGCATCGAACAAACGTACGACACATACACCACGCTTGATATGTCGGTTACAAAAGACGATATTGTCAATATTTGGGACGACTTTTACCCAACAAGTTACTGATTTATGGCAGGGAGTGAAGGAATCGAACCCTCACCAAAAGTTTTGGAGACTTCTGTTCTACCACTAAACTAACTCCCTAAAAGTAAAACCAGTTTACCAATTATACGTTCCAATGTCAAATTAACGATTTGACCCAAAAATTGACCCAAAAAATAAGAAAATCTACCCACACTAAACACAACACGTTGTTATATTTATAACACATCAAATACATTATATTGTGTTCTAACCGCCCAAAACGGCTCCAAAACCTGTGGTGTGGGTCCGATTCCTACCGCTCCTGCCAAAATCTCAAACCAACTGTAACCATAATTGGTTAAGTATTTTTAGCCCCTTGGTTGTGGCAATCACTCGGTCACCTTTCACGTGCACTAAACCGTGCGACTGTAAAGTTGCAATCACGTTTTCTTTGCCCGTCAAACACGACAACGCTACCCCCGTTCGCAAGCGCAAACCCAACATAATTTGTTCCTGTCGCACTGTTGTGGCGTCACGTACTCCGTCATCAATACGGCGGTAATGCAAAATATCGTCACTGTTATGAAAACGGTGGTTGTCAATTAACGAATGGGCCCCCGCGCCAAAACCAACGTACTCCCCACCCGTCCAGTAAGTTAAATTGTGACGACTTTCGTAGCCCGTACGCGCGTAGTTGCTAACTTCGTAACGGTGAAAAACTCGTGGCAGATGTACGGGTTCATCAGTCTCCAAAACGCATTGGTCATCACGGGTTAGACTGTAAATTGAAATGTGCTTTACCAGAGTCAACGCGTCTGCCGGCGGCGTCACCAACGGATGCTCGGGAATATCTTTAATCAGGTCAATGGATACGTTGGTGAAGTACTCACTGGCCAAGTTAATCGCAGCAACCGCTTGTTTAACGTCGTGTAACCGCCCTAGATTGCGTAAGGTGGCGTCATCAAAAGATTGCACGCCAATACTGATGCGGTTAATACCAACCGTACGATAAGCGTCACATTTGGCTGCTGACAATGAATTAGGGTTAACTTCAATGGTGATTTCTCCGTCACACTTGGGCAAGCAAGCGAACAGGTGTTTAATCTGGTCCGGCGACAAAAGACTGGGCGTTCCCCCGCCAAGGTAAATACTTTGCACAATATAGGGCGAAAAATCAAACGCCCGAATTTCGGCGGTTATACGCGCCAAATAAGCGTCCATTTGTGTCAAATTACAGCACGATAAAAAATCACAATAACCACACCGCCGTTCACAAAACGGCAAGTGTAAATAAACTGCTAACGGTTTCATTAGATTTTCAAAATCTCCACGAAGGCCTCACTGGGCACTTCCACGGTACCTAACATGCGCATTTTTTTCTTGCCTTCTTTTTGCTTTTCTAACAACTTCATTTTGCGAGTGATGTCGCCACCATAACATTTCGCCAACACGTCTTTGCGTAAAGCCTTGACCGTTTCGCGAGCAATCACTTTGCCGCCAATCGCGGCTTGGATCGGCACCTCAAACATTTGTCTGGGGATAACCTCCTTTAACTTTTCCGCCAAGGCCTTACCTTTCTTATAGGCGGCGTCTTCGTGGACAATGATGGATAACGCATCGCAAATTTTACCATTCAACAAGATGTCTAATTTGACCAATTTGGCGCGGGCGTAACCCGCTGGTTCATAGTCCAAACTTGCGTAACCACGACTACAACTTTTCAGGCGGTCAAAAAAGTCGTAGACTATTTCGTTCAACGGGATGCGGAAATTTAACGCGGTACGGCGCTCGTCGATGTGTTGCATGTCGACAAACACGCCGCGTTTTTCGGTGGCCAAGTCCATTAACGGTCCAATGTATTCGGGCGGCGTCCACATTTTTAAGTTCACGATTGGTTCTTCAAAATATTCAATATCCACGGCCTTGGGCAAGTTACTGGGGTTCGCAACATTTACCACACTGCCGTCAGTTTTGTGCACAATGTAATTAACACTGGGGGCGGTAGTAATAATGTCCAAATTAAATTCGCGTTCCAGACGTTCGGTAATAATCTCCATGTGTAATAAGCCGAGAAAACCGACCCGAAAGCCAAAGCCTAACGCGGTACTGGTTTCTTTAGTAAATTCCAAACTGGCGTCGTTTAATTTCAGTTTGTCCAACGCGTCCTTTAACTCGCCGTACTTATCACCGGCCACCGGATAAATGCCCGTAAAAACCACCGGTAGCACTTCTTTATAGCCAGGCAACGCTGCACACGGACGGGCGGCTTCGGTAATAGTGTCGCCAATCTTAATTTCGTTAACCGTTTTAATACTGGCGCAAAGGTAGCCCACTTCGCCGGCGGTCAAGCGCTCAATCGGCGTTTGCTTGGGCGTGAAGACCCCAACTTCGGTAACTTCAAATTCCTTACCCGTCGCCAACATTTTAATGCGGTCACCAACCTTGACGACACCGTCAAAAATCCGGATTAAACAAACCGCCCCCAAGAAATTGTTGTAATAGCAATCAAACAGTAACGCCTTTAACGGCGCGTCTAGGTCGCCCGTTGGCGCGGGCAATAACTCAATGATTTGTTCCAAGACTTGTTCGACGTTCAAGCCCGTTTTTGCCGAAATGGCAGGTGCCAAGCCCGCAGAAATACCAATTACTTGTTCAATATCGGCACGCACCTGTTCCACATTGGCGGCGGGTAAATCGACCTTGTTAATAACCGGAATCACCGTCAAGCCGTTGTCCAACGCCAAGTACGCGTTCGACAAGGTCTGGGCTTCCACGCCTTGGGTGGCGTCCACGATTAAAATTGCCCCTTCACAAGCCTTTAACGAGCGCGAAACTTCGTAAGTAAAATCGACGTGACCGGGGGTATCAATTAAGTTTAAGATATACTCTTCACCGCGGTAAGTGTACTTCATCCGCGTGGGCGTAAGTTTAATGGTAATGCCCCGTTCCCGTTCCAATTCCATACTGTCCAGTAACTGGGCGGACATATCGCGTGGCGCCACCGTGTGCGTAATTTCCAACAAGCGGTCGGCCAATGTCGATTTACCGTGATCAATATGGGCCACGATGCAAAAGTTTCGCGTGTGTTTCACGCTTACAGATTAACGCTTTTTTTTGTCCAACGCAATGTAAAGATTGTAATATCCAATTTCACCCGTCAATTCAAACAGTTGCCATAAAGTATTTTTCAATTCCATATTCTTATTATTTGCGTTACACTGCCATCGTATGCGTGAAACTTTTGTCGAACTGGGGGTCATTATCAAAAGCGTGCGCCACGGTGATTACGACGCCCGTTTGGCCATCTTTACCGCCACCGGCGTGAAGTGGTTCAATTTGAAAGGCGTTTATCGGCCCAAGGCTAAATTTGCCGGCGCCAGTGGCCTATTCACCGTCGCTGAATTTTCGGGAAATGGTTCAACCATCACGGGCATTAACGTGCTAACCGCGCCGTACGGGCTGACCGGCGACCTTAACCGTTACTATTTGGCGTGCAGTATTGCCGACGCTTTATGGCATTTGGAATTTGTGGAGCAAGCCCCCGCTGCGCTGGTGGCCGCAATTAACGCACTGACGGACTTGGCCACCACCGACCAAAGTTGTTACCCCATTTTTTTAGCATTCTTTGGTACCATTCTCCAAATTCTGGGATACGACATTGACCTAACCTACGACCCCGCCCACCTAACCCACAGTCAAGGCAAGGCCTTGGTCCGTCAGGTGGTAAACGCCTTTATGACCAATGTTGATTACCAGATTCAATTTTGTGACATGATGTATTGAAACGCCTGAAAAAAACCATTTTTGTTGCCAGTATCAAAGCGTTTAGCGGTAGTCGCCACAATGTTTTTGGGTTGCAAAGCGTTTAACGCAGCAATCATGTCGTCGCCTAAATTTTCGCAAAAATGCGATGGTAATAAATAACGCCCCACTACCGCCAAATTAGTGGCGGGCACGGCGGGTTTTTCAACAATGATGCCGTCCGTTCCAATAATGCCGTACTGGTGCGCATCGGCAGCCGGCACGGTGGCGGCCACCACGCACGGTTGTCCATTATTCGCGTACGCCGTTAACATTTCGCGAGTAGGGTTACCATCCATAAATACATCATCACAATACGCCAACACAAACGGATTATCGCCCACAAAAGGTTGGGCGTGACGCACGCAATCCGCCACCCCATTCGGCAACGGCACCCGTCGGTAATAAATATTCAAATCACCAAAAAAATTGGTAGCAGTGGTTTTCCCATTTTTTTGCAAATAATCGTCCACTTCGTAATTTTTGTCCAAATAATTTAACAGGCTTTCCCGTCCGCGACCGATTAAAATTAATACGTCGGTAATGCCTGCCGTCGCCAATTCTTGTAAAATGTAATGGATAACGGGCTTATCGCCCAATGGCAACATTTCTTTGGGCACAGCCTTGGTAATCGGCAAAAAACGGGTGGCATAACCGCCCGCAGTAATGACGGCCTTGGTAATTTTGCGCATGCCGTTATATATGCCATAAAAAAACACGGTGTGCGACCGTGTTTTTTTACTAAATCTTTAAACTTAACTTACTTAATTACTACTATTTAAGGCATTGGTAATTGAATCAGTAATAACAGGCGTCAAAATCAAGAAGACCAACAGTACGACTACACCGATGATGGCGTAAATCATTTGCCCTTTCGCGTTCTTACGTTTGGTTTCATCCGAAGCGGTAAACATTTTGAACGCCAAGAAAATCGCTACCCCAACCAAACCGATAGTAATGATACTAAAAATAGTAATCGCCACCGTCTTAATAGTGCCCGCCAAATCTTTCATAGCCTCCGTTGCCGAACCAGTGTCAGCAATAATACTACTAGCCAATAAATTCTTAATGAAATTCATTATTTTGTTTTTTCTCCTTTTAGTTAATTATTAACTATTATGATTTTATAATACATGCTATATCGTGTCAAACAATTTTTCGCATTTTTTTACCTTTTTTTACCATAGCTTAAAGGCGCAGGTAGGCGTATTGTCCCGTGGTGGTCGTCGAACACAATTTAATACCGCTGTCATCATAGATAAACACCAAATTTCCACCCGCGGCACCGCCATTGGCGTAAGATTGGTACAGTCCCGCCAACGACAGATACACTTTGGCGTCAGTGGTAGAATCATCGTCACCGGTGGTTGTGGTCAATTCCCAAGTAAGGCCTTTCCCTTTGGTATCGCCGCCCACAAAAGTCACCACCGCCACCGCCGTCGAGTATTGCAGATAAACGGTATCGCCCATGACCGCAAACACATCGTTAACGCTGTCCCGCAGATAATTAGCATTAGCCACCAACGTAGGGAAATTGCTGTCATTATCGTACGCCATGGTATAACGATACAACTTGTTATTTTGGGTCCAAAAACCATTGGCATAAATTTTGACGGCATCGTCCGCGGTGCCTAAGGTGACACCACCCAAATCAATTAAACGGGTAAAATCGTCTTTGTTGTTCATGGCTACGTCGTTGGTAACCACGTGGTATTTACTGGCCACATCGGTCGTATTGTTTTTGGTCGTAAACACCAATTGCGCGTTATTCACCCCGTACGGCATCACTGCCACGGGTGTAAACGTGGTGCCAACATTATCCGTGGTCTTATCACCAATCAATTCGGGATCGTTGGTCGCGTTAATTTGGTAACGATACATTAAGTTACCATTACCGCCCCCTGTTTGGGCATCGCTGTCACGTGCAGTGGTATAATAGACGTAACTCATGACCCCGCCATAAACATCGGACAGTCGTTCGGTCGTGGAATTAGTGCGGTACTGAGTAACTTGCGGGAACGCCACGGCAGTAATATTTTCGGCAATCGTGGTCACCTTTTTATCGCTAATCTTAATTTTCTTCAAAGTGCCGCTTTCGTTAATTAACAAATATATATTATCGGCATTATTCGCCCACAACGTAAAATTGTCGGTCGTCACGTCGGCGGCAGAAGTATAAATTAAACGGTGGTTTTTACCATTCAAATCGACGCAATAAAAATCTAACTTATTGGACAACAACACGCCCGTGCTGTTCAACAGGTTATGTGGCGTCGTATAAATCAAATTATTACCGAATACCCACATAGCGGTTTGGTCGTGCCCCGCAATTTTGGGTACCACTACGTCTAGGTTAGAATCTTTCGCGGTAACATTTTCCCAATCGGCAATTTTGTTAACATTATCCATTTTATTATAGTTCGGGTTGTCGGGACCGTAAGTCAAAGTTTCATCACCATCGGTATAAGTGTTATCGTATTCGTAATGTAAATCTGGCTTACCGTCTTTAATTGCGACACGGTAAATGGCGGCGTCGGGAATTTTGCCGTTGGCGTAATAATCGTTATCGCCGTACTTAATGGTATTGGTTGCGGTATAGGCCCCCGCGAAATATAAATAATCATCCACCATTACCGACGCACTGCCGTTACCCGACACGGTATACGCCGCGGGGACGTCTTTAATCCCCGAATTAAAGGTAGGCTTTAACGTAGCCACAATCGCCCAAATAATACCGCTGGTTGCCAGGACGACCACCAAAGCGATTAAAATAATCTTTTTCGTTCCCAATTTGGCCATATTTTCTATTATACAAATTATTGCCCGTTATAGCAAATTTTAATTTTGTTTGGAGCCTCCGGTCAGATTCGAACTGACGACCTATTGATTACAAGTCAATTGCTCTACCAACTGAGCCACGGAGGCAGGTCGGTAACAGTATGCGCTACCGTCACCACAAAGTCAAGATTACGCGGGTTTGTCTTCGTCGGCCTTACGCTGACGATAGGTCTTATACCCCGCCTTTTGGTTATCGCCGGCATCCCATTTACGACCACCGGTAAACAATACACCCAAGAATAAAACCCCCGTGACAATAATCGCAACCAAGGGTGCTATCCAATCCTTGGGTACGGCAATCGCCCAAGTCAAGCAGAATACGGTAACTACCAAAAACAAAGCGCCGAACCAAAGGTTAGCCTTACGCACCATAGGGTTAGCTTTACTAAACAAACCCGCCAACAAGTAACGCAAACCTAACGCGCCCGTAATAATCGTGACCGCCCACGCCCACGAAAACCAAGCGAAGTACTCCGCCGTCGCGGGAATCACCATTAACAACGAAATCACCGCCACCGCTAAAATTACGGCCGGCATAATCAATCTTAAAAGAAATTTTTTGTCCATTACTGCTCCTTTTATATTGTAACCTGCTTATAAAATCATAGCAAGCAAAAACGCCCCCGCCACCGCCGCCAAGCCCAAAGCCGTAACTAGCAACACTTTCCACGGCGAAACTGGCGTCTTACCGTAAGTTTTACCCGTTTGTCCGTTCACGTAAAGTTCGTATTTACAGTCGTCGTATTCACTGTGTCCAACATAAAGCGGCAACAACGCGTATTTATATGTAACATTACTAATCTTGGTATCAATCGCCAAATCAATTACGTTACCGCCATGACGTCTCACTATTTCCTGCTTAATGCGGTTGTCCATTTGATTTTTGGCGGTGTTCCAACATTGCAAGGCGTCTTGGGTGTAATGGCTGGCCGTATAACCCGACAGCAATTCTTTTTGATAAGCCACGCCTTCGTTAGTGGCAAACGGTTGCAGTTTTGCCAAGGCGGCGGCATTAAGCGTGTCCGACGCCGGAATCAACACATCATCAAACACCTTGGACAACTCCCCCGACACGGGGTGGGTAGTGGTATAGGTACGCACCACTGGTTTACCATCGACATAGTCCGTTTTCGTATACGTTTCCATCTGCAAGCCACGATAACGACTGAAAGTCTGGGCGTCAAAAGTAAAGGAGGGATAGTAAATGGCGTGCATATTTTGGGCACGGGCGGACTTTTTGTACCAACGTGGTGCAAAGAAACGTTTGGCCAACCAAGTACGTGCTTTGGCAACGGCTTCTACCTTAGTCAAATTAAATAAGACAATCGTGTCGGGACGAATCCCCGGCAAGTCTTCGCTTTTAACGATACTGGTGGCACCACAATAATCGCAACGCTTGGCCAAATCGTTTTTATTGATTACGGCCTTGGCCCCACAATGTTCACAGCGCAAAACAATGGTATCGGTTTGCCATTGCGGTGCGTTTTTCAACAAAGTTTCAAACGACTTTTCCGTGGTCATCGTGGTCTTAATTGGAACCACATTGCCACATTGCACACATTGCACGACCTGTTTTTTGGGATTAAAAACTAAATCACCACCACAGGTAACACATTTTTGACTGTAAACTTTTTGTTCTTTTTCGGCCATTTCCCTTAAAGTTTATTACCGCATTCTGGGCAAAACTTGGCGCCACTCTTTACGGTTGCTCCGCATTTTTTACAAGTATTGGTCGCCGTTATTTTCGCGCCGCACATCGCACAAAATTTAGCTTTAGCACTAACTTCTGCACCACATTCCGGACAGAATCGTTGGTTGGTGACACCTGAATAAACCGGATTACTCATTTGCCCAAACATCCGACCCATGTTGGCACCCATGCCCATACCAATACCGGCCCCCATCATTGACCCCGCCATCCCCGGATTTTTGGCGGCTTCTTTTAGAGCTTCAGCCTGTGCTAAACGCAGTTCAATATCCGTAGTTCCCCGACGCATCATCGCCGCAGCGTTCTTATCTAACGCTTTTTCCAATTCTTCGGGTAAAGAAAAATTTTCAAAGTTAAAGCGGGTTAATTCCAACCCCAACGCCTTAAAAGTTTTAGCCAACATTTGTTGTACAGTTTGTCCCAGTTCGTCCAAGTTAGCGGCAAAATCCAAAACCGACAATTTGCTTTCCCCAATCGCGTCGGTAATACCACTAACCACAATACTACGTAAATAATCAGTAATTTCGTCAGTCGTAAACGAATATTTGGAACCTGACAGTTCGGTCAAAAAAACGTACGCGTCTTGCACACGAAAACTATACGTACCAAAGCCACGCACACGCACTGCCCCGTATTCTTTGTCGCGAAGCGTAATGGGATTCGGTGTTCCCCATTTCTGATTGGTAAATTGTTTAGTCGAAACGAAATAAACATCACTACGGAACGGATTCTGGAAACCGTACTTCCACGACATCAATTTCGTAATAATTGGAATACTGTTAGTGTCTAATTTGTAACGTCCCGGTAAAAAAACGTCCGCCATTTTACCTTCGGTTGCAAAAACCGCCACTTGCCCATCACGCACAGTTAAGACCGAACCTTTCGAAATATAATCGTTTTTCATATCCAACTTGTGAACGATTGTGTTGCTAGAATTATCTTTCCATTCAATATTTTTAAGTAAACCCATATTGGTTATTTACCATTTTTTGACATAAAATGCAATAAATTTTATTACTGCGGGATATACATGGGTAATGGCAACGGTTTGCGACCTTTATGATGGCTGGGAATACTATATTAGCCGTGCGGAATTGGCCTACCAACAACACCAAACTAACGCGGCCTTAACCGCCGCCCAAATTGCCAAGAAATACGCCGACACCAAAGCCCGTCAAACAGCCATCGGCATCTTCATTGCCAAATGCTATTCAGCGTTAGGCGAATTTGAAAAGAGTTCCCAAACTTACCGCGAGTTAATTAAGGACGGCACCTACCTGCCGCCCGTAATTATGGGGATGATGTACAACAATTTGGAAAGCAAAAAGACCGAAAAAGTTCGCCGTAACATTACTATGGTCAAGTTGTTTGCGGAACAAGAGGATTAACCATGGCGGTATTTACGATGACCATGCTGTTCATTGGCACTATTATCGGGGCGGGTTTTGCCACCGGTGCCGAAATCGTAACCTTTTTTGGTAACTTGCGTTTACCTTTGTGGTTAATCGCGTTATTGGTCGGTTTAACCACCTTCGCTTTAATCGCGTTAAGTATCGCTTTGAATCACCCAACGCCACGAACTATTTGTCGGCCACTGAACTATTTGTTCGTCGTTTTGTATTTCATTGTGTTTACCGCTATGACCGCGGGCGTTACCCAACTGGCTGGAGTATGGATGAGTTTATTATCGTTAATCATTGCCTGTTTGGTAGTCCAATTTGGCTTTGATAAAATGGCGCGCTTTAACACTTTGGTGGTAATCAGCATCGTAATCGTTTTGTTTGGTGTTTGTTTCCGTGCTTTGTTTATTCCCGTCCGTCCCTTTGTCGATTACGGCGATCTGCCAAAGGGTGTAATGTGGGCGATTTTGTACGCGGGATTAAACTGTATGATGTTACCCGAATTAGTCGCCGCCGCCGCCCCACAACACAGTAAGCGTACGCTTTACCTAGCAGGTTTAATCACTGCCACTTTGATTGGGTTATTCGTATTATTAATTTTGCACACAGTTACCGTAACTGAAACCGCGGACGTCGCCTTACCATTACTGGCCAGCAGTCACCACCCTGCCACCTTTGCGGTAATTTTGTTGGCCATGCTGACCAGTCAATACGCCGCCTTGTTCGCCATTATTCAAAAAGTAAACGCAATTATCCCGTCAGTCACCAAGAAACCACGAACCGTACTGGTGAGTATTAGTGGCTTAGCCTTTATCAGTTCGTTTTTCGGTTTTAACCAAATTCTACAATGGGGTTATCCGGTAATTGGTGCGATTATCAGTTGCTTTTTGTTCTTGTCTTGGTTGATTTCTTGGGGGCAACGTCGGCTTTCGCGTCAATCGGTTCACCATTAACCTTGGTAACATTGTCGGCTTCGTTAGTTACCGCAGCGCCTTCTTCTTGGGCGTTAACGGCTTTGGCTAATTGTTCAACGTTCATCCGGTTGATCGCCTCTTCGTTCACAATACCTTGTACGGCTTCAATCATGAAAGTCATCGTCGTGGCGTTTTTGTCATCACCCGTACTAACGACAATAGTTTTGAAACCGGGGGCTTCTTCGCGAATTTCTTTAATGCGCCCTAATAAACCCGAAGCCATTTTAACCTTAACGCCAACCCGCAGAGTATCCAACATGGCGACGTAATCGTCCTGTGCCTTTTTTGAGCGACGGCTTTGGACAAACATCATCACAATCATGCCGACCAATAGCACACCAATTAAAATGTAAGATACAATATCATTCGCCCCTACCAAAATTTCCGTAATCATATTCCATATATACCCTAGATTTACCGATTATGCAAACACTTATTTTGTCGATTACCAAACATTACGCCGCGGCGACTTTCTCTTTCTTTTTGGGTTTGAACAAGACGATCAGCAGCCACGCCAGACCGCCGCAGCCCGCCAGTACCGCAATTACACCGATAATAATGCCCCACAGCAAGGGGGCGGTGTTGTCTTTACCGCCGTCGGTAGTGGTTCCCGCCAAGGCCGGTATGGTACGCACTTGTTCGGCGCCGCAGTGTTCGCAGGTGCGTTTTTGTTCGCCGGCGTGTTCTGTGGTCGCCGGTTCAGTGGTTGTCCACGTGCTGTAATTGTGACCAGTAGCAGGAACGTAATCACTTTGGTAACTGTGACCACACCGTTCGCAAGTGTGGGTGGTATAACCGACTTCGGTACAACTGGGTTGCGTTACATTTTCGGGTAAATATTGGTGACCCAAGGGTTTTTGCTCTGCCCCGCTGGTTTGGTAATCGTCGTGGCAATGGATACATTCGTAACGCGTATAACCGGCTTCCGTGCAAGTCGCGGGCACATCGTCGGCGATCTGGTAATCGTGTCCCGTGGCGGGGATAACTTCGCTTTCCGTATGACCACAACCCGTACAACTGTGTTCGCGAACACCGTCGGTGGTACACGTTGCCGGCGTGGTGATTGTCCAATCGCCGTAAACGTGATTGGTACAATTTACGTAAAATTCTTTGACCGCCAACGGGGTCACCGTGGTGCTATCGGTATTTGGGGTGTAATAATACACGTAATATTTGGTGTTGGCCTGCAAGGTTACATTGTTTTGCTCATCGTCCACACTGTCTAACCATTCCCAATTTTTAATGGCGGTGTTGACTTCATCGCCCGCGACAAAATCACCCGTGCCGTCATTTTGGTAAAATTTATCGTTGGCAAGGTCGTACATGCCTAAAGTTCCCGCTGTGTCTCGTACGGGGACAAAATCACGGACTAACTTACCATCACTGTTGTAAACAGTAGCATAATACAGCATAACTTTTGCTGCAGGAAATTCCGGCGAACTGGTATATAACCAAACCTTTCCACTGTCAAAATTTCCAATTTGAT
>CATLHJ010000016.1 GCA_949949035.1 uncultured Clostridia bacterium
CGGGCGAGTCACAAACCATGGAAATGACCAACCGAGGCACTTACACGGTTGCGAACGGTAAAGTCACTATTACCATGACCACAGAAGGGCAAAGTTCCAGTAAGGAATTTACCATCAAGGGGAACACTTTAGTGGTCGAAGACACGCAAAATGGTTCGACCATGACTATCACTTATCAGTTGCAAAAATAACTTTGACCAAGTGATAAAAAAAGACCCGCAAGCAAAGGGTCTTTTTTTTAGTTAATCATAAGCCGGGTTAGGTCGTGGGCGGTCATCTATCTTGCCTTGTCGTCACCGACAAGGTCACGCGGTGTACGGAACGCGGTGGTGGGCCACCATTAAATCGCGTTCGCTTACCTTGCAGCGTAGGGGGTTTACCGTGCCGTCTCTGTCACCAAAGACGCGGTGGGCTTTTACCCCACCTTTTCACCCTTACCGTATAGTTACGGCGGTTTGTTTTCTGTGGCACTGTCCTTCACGTTACCGTGACAAGTCGTTAACTTGCCTACTGCCCGTTGCTGCCCGGACTTTCCTCTGTGGTTACCCACAGCGACCGCCAGATTAACGTCAACATTATAACACAAGACAATTCCCTTTACAAGTTAAAGCCGGCAGTTTATTATGGTTTATAAGATGATTATTGCAATCGATGGACCGGCCGCTAGTGGTAAAGGCACAATTGCCAAAATGTTGGCTAAAAAATTAAATATTTTGTGTTTGGATACGGGGGCGATTTACCGCGCCATTGCGGTTTGCCATTTGCGCGGCCAAGATTACACGCGGGCGGACTTGCGCATTAAGTGCGGGGCGGATAAGAACACGTTGGTTTATTTGGACGGGGCAGACATTACGGACGAAATTCGTTCGGTTACGGTGGGACGGTTGGTCGCCACTTTGGCGGTGCACCAAGCGGTACAAGACAAGGTTCACCAAATCCAGCACCAAACTGCCGCTGACCAAAGTTTAGTGGTGGAAGGGCGCGAAACCACTTCGGTGGCTTTCCCGCACGCGGACTTCAAGTTTTTTGTTACCGCGGCGGTAGAAGAACGGGCGCGTCGTCGTCACGCGGACTTTATTAAAAAAGGGGAAAAAATTACCTACGACGAAGTGTTGCGCCTGACCAAAGAACGGGACCGGTTGGATATTGAACGGGACATTGCACCGTTAATTAAAGTACCCGACGCCATTACCATCGACACTACGGGACGACAACCGCAGGAAATAGTGGACGAAATGTTGCAAATTATATTAAAATAATAGAATGTTAAGATGGTTAGTTAAAGTTATTGCGTACCCCTTTTACAAGTTAATGTTTTGGAGTAAATGGGTTAACAAACGGGAATTAAAGAAGTACCAAAAACAGCCGGTAATTTTTGCGGTTAATCACCGCAGCGGTTTTGACGGGCCAACCTTATTTATTGATATTCCGCGCAAAATTTACGTGTGGATTAAAGGGGAGTTCTTTCGTACGCGCGGCTGGCGTAACTTTTTAACCAAGATGGGGGGGATACCCGTACACCCAGGTGCCGAATTGGCTTTGATGCGGGACAGTCAAAAGGTGTTAACCAACAACCAAGCGTTGGTGGTAATGCCCACGGGGCACCGTTCCTTTGACGGAGCGGACAAGTTGCAAGTACGTAACGGCGTAGCAATGGTGGCTTTGCGCACGGGCGTGCCCATCGTGCCGATTGTGATGAACCGCCGCATTAAGTTTTGGCGCCTGACTAAATTCAAAATTGGTGACGCCATTGACAGTAAGCAATATTTGGTGGACGGTCGGGTGACTAAGGACGGAGTTAACCGACTGGGTAACGCGTTACAGGAACAGATGCAGACGTTACTTAACGGTTTTGCCATCCCCGAAAAGCAACCCGCGTGGCAAACAGCACCCAACATTATTGCGCGGGGCATTGTCATCCGCGGTAACCAATTACTGGCGATTAAACGCCACAAGGCGGGGCAAACTTACTACGTCTTACCCGGCGGTCACGCCGAACCAAACGAAACTATCACCGAAACCTGTACGCGGGAAGTGTTGGAAGAAACGGGGGTGACGGTGCGTCCGTTCCGTGACCTGTACAAATACTGGTACGAAGACCAACACGGACGGGGGAACGGCTACCAAACCTTTTTCGTATGCGAGTACCAAAGCGGTGAACCACACCCCACCGACGCCGAAGAATATACCCAACCCAACCGCATTACCGGTACTTACGAACCCGTGTGGTTGGGCATGGACCAAATTAAAGACGTTGACTTGCGCCCAACGGTAATGAAAAAACAGTTATTAAAAGATTATCACAAAAAAGGAGCACGGCTGCCGTTTCCGTTACGGTTGTTGAAAAGTAAAGCATGATTAAAGACAGCATTATTGTGGCGTTACAAGCCGCCCAAGCACGGGATAAGTACCTGACGCGGGACACCATTAACGCGGTGGCCAAACGTTTTCACGTATCACCCAGTGAGGTTTACGCTATTGCGTCGTTTTACCACCAGTTTACTTTTACGCCCCAAGGCGAACACGTGATTGCGGTTTGTATGGGCACGGCGTGCTTCATTACGGGGGCGTCAGCCATTTTACAAATGATTGAACAAGAGTTGGGCATCAAGGAAGGTGAAATTACACCCGACGGTAAGTTTTCTTTGACGAAGAATACCCGCTGTTTAGGTCGTTGTGCCGCCGCCCCGCTTGTGCAAATTGACGATACCATCTACGAACACGCCACGGTAGAGCAAATTAAGGAGGTCATCCATGGACTTCGGTAAAGGCGATTATGCGGCGTTAAAAAAAATTCGCGATGAGCACCTGACGCCCGCGGACGTCATTAAAATAATTACCGACAGCGGTTTACGCGGACGGGGTGGAGCGGGCTTTCCCACGGGTAAGAAATGGTCACTGATTGCCCAAGAAGTTAGTGACGAAAAATATGTCATTTGTAACGGTGACGAAGGGGATCCGGGGGCGTTCATGGACCGCGCGATCATGGAAGAGTTCCCGCACACACTATTGGAAGCCATGGTCATTGCGGGTTACGCGGTCGGGGCGCGACAGGGTGTGATCTACGTTCGCGCAGAATACCCGTTGGCGGTGGAATGCTTGCAAGCCGCCCTTGACCAAGCCCGCACCAACGGCAGTTTAGGAGACTTTGCGGTGACCATTCGTTTGGGCGCGGGGGCGTTCGTGTGTGGGGAAGAAACCGCGTTGATTAACAGCGTCATGGGGCAACGGGGGGAACCTAACCCACGCCCACCATACCCGACGACCCGTGGCCTGTACGGTAAACCGACGGTCATTAACAATGTGGAAACTTGGGCCAATGTGCCGAACATTATTTTGTATGGTGCCCAGCATTTTAAGAACACCAAAATTTTTGCCGTGTCGGGAGCGGTGCAAAAGCCGGGCTTGGTGGAAGTGCCACTGGGTACGACGATTACGCACTTGGTGTACGACCTGTGCGGTGGTGCCAAAGCGGGACATACCATTAAGGCCGTGCAAATTGGGGGACCCAGTGGTGGCTGTATTCCCGCGCGCTTGTTCGATACGCCGCTAGATTACGAAAGCGTCAAGGCCGTTGGGGCAATTCTCGGCTCGGGGGGCTTGGTCGTGTTGGACGAAACTACCTGCATGGTGGATTTTGCCAAGTTCTTCGTGAAGTTTTCCGCCAGTGAAAGTTGCGGCAAGTGCACTCCGTGTCGGATCGGTAACCAAAAGTTGGGTGAGTTACTGGATAAACTGACCGCCGGTAAAGGCACCGTGGCCGACTTGCAACAAATTGAACAGTTATCACAAATGATTATTGATAGCAGTTTGTGCGGTTTGGGACAAAGCAGTCCCAACCCCGTACTGTCCGCTTTGCGTTATTTCCCCGACGAATTTCAAGCCCACTTGCACGGGAACTGTCCCGCGGGCGTTTGCTTTCATGGTTACCACATTACTGACCATTGCGTCGGCTGCGGGCTGTGCGCTCGGCAATGCCCCGTGCACGCGATCAGTGGCGCACCTAAAACCCAGCACTGCATTGATCCGCAAATCTGTATCAAATGCGGTTTGTGTGCGAAAATTTGTCCCGTGCGCGCGATTAAGGGAGGTAACTAATGCAAATCACCATTAACCATCAAGTTTACACTTTCATCCAACCACAAACTATTTTGGCGGCCTGTACGGCGGTCGGCATCGCGATTCCTACCTTGTGTTACGAAAAAAGTATTGGGGTCATTGCCTCCTGTCGCGTCTGTGTTGTGGAAGTGGTAGGGCGACGGGGTCTGGTTACCGCCTGTAATACGCCCATTGCCGAGGGGATGCAAATTTTGACCAACAGTCCCCGGGTTAACCAAGCCCGTAAAACAACGTTAGAATTGTTGTTGGCTGACCACCGCTTAAATTGTCTGGCTTGCGATCGCCGTGAAGATTGTCGCTTGCGTCGTTTCGCCAGTCAATACGGGGCGGACAAAAATGCTTTTGCTCCGAGTAAACCGTTACCCGCACCGGTAACCAGTAACCATATTACCCGTGACAACGCCAAGTGCATTAAGTGTGGCCGCTGTGTGCGCGTTTGTAAGAATTTCCAGCAGGTTGGAGTACTGGGTACCAACGGACGGGGTTTTACGGGCGAAATTGGTTGTGCGTTTGGCGGCGATTTAGCCACTACCAAGTGTATTGCTTGTGGACAATGCGTAGCGAACTGCCCGACGGGGGCGTTATCCGAAACCGCGGACTTGCCAACCTTGTTACAAAAATTAAATGATCCTGCCGTGCATTGTATCGTGGCGACCGCCCCCAGTATCCGCGTAGCACTGGGCGAGGCGTTCGGCTTTAAGCCCGGTACCAACGTACAGGGTAAAATGGTGGCGGCCCTGCGCCGTTTGGGCTTTGCCAAGGTGTTTGATTTAGATTTTGCTGCCGACCTGACCATTATGCAGGAAGGGGCGGAATTGTTAGAACGTCTGCATACGGGGCAAAACTTACCGCAGTTTACTTCGTGTTGTCCCGGTTGGGTTAATTACGTGGAACAATCCCACCCCGAACTGATTCCCCATTTATCCACCGCGAAGTCACCCATGGGTATGTTTGGGGCAATCGCGAAAAGTTACTACGCCCAAAAGATGGGGCTTAAACCCGAACAAATTTACTTGGTGGCGTTAATGCCGTGTATTACCAAAATGGACGAAATTACTCGCGACGACATCAAGGATGTTGATTTGGTCTTGACCACCCGCGTGGTGATCCGCCTGTTAAAACAGCAGGGTATCGACATGGCCAAAATGCCTGATGAACTTTTTGACGACCCGTTGTCATTGTCTTCGGGCGCAGGGTTAAGGTTTGGCACGTCCGGTGGCGTGTGCGAAGCCGCTTTGCGTAATCTTCAAGACCAATTACCGCGCCCCGTAAAGTCGGTGGTGGTGTCGGGCATCGCCAACGCCGAGAAGTTGTTGCAACAAATTAAGGCCGGCACCGTTCATTATGACTTTATCGAAGTGATGGCTTGTCCCGGCGGGTGCGTGAACGGCGGCGGGCAACCCAGTGATCAAAGTTTAATTCAAGACAACCGCGGTAACGCGAAAAAACGGGCGGCGACGATTAAGCGGTTGGACAAGTATAACACACTACGCAAGGCCAGTGACAACCCCGCGATTAAACAATTATATGCCGAGTTTTTAGGTGATCCCGCGAGTAAATTGGCGCAACAGTTGTTGCATACTAAATTTTGCGACCGCGCTTAACTTTGACGTAAAGTGGTTTTTGCGTAAATTTTTGTTGACAGATAATTTCGTACAAGCCGTTGGCGGTCTGGTCGATTTGGTACAAACGAGTGCAGTATTTATTAACGGTTGGTTGATTCTTATTACCATGCAAAATTACGGGAGTCGCCTGAATCGAACACAGTTCGTTAAACATGGCGTCGGCGTCGCTGCGAATTGCTAACAGGTTAGTGTAGGGCAAATGGTTATGTTTATACAAAAAATCAATGTCTTTTTGGGTAATGCCCAAGGTCGCGTGCAAAGCCAACCGCTTAACCCGGCCAATTGGGTAGCGGCGGTTAGGTATCGACGCTCCCAGTTCTTGGTAAGTCACCGGACGGTTACGTTTGAACAATACCGCCAGTTCGGGGGACGCGTTATAGGTTTGGTTAGCGTCCAATTTAGTTAACGCCCCAAAAAGAGTTGACGATTCAAACAAAGTCTTTGCGGGGTGTTTTTCTAACGCGGTTAAGGTTAGTGATAACACGTGGGCGGGAATAAATTGTTCAAAGGACGGGCCGTTTTGGTAATACGCGTCGCGAATTGCCAACGCGGTAGTTGTCGTCTCGTCGGGTTTGCGGCGTAAAATTGGTACGGGTTGGATAGTACTGCGTAGGCGGAACAGTTCACGCAAGTATTCGATCGCCAAAATATTGTTACCACCCTTTAAGATTTTTGCAATCACCGCGGGGGGAATTTGGGGTAGCAGTTTCTTGATGACTTCGCCTTGGGCGTCTTCGTAAGCCAGTCCCAGTTTCAAATGCTCTTTAATGTACTTTTCAAATTCTTTGTGGCGTATTAACTTCACGTAAGCAATTTGTTTGAGAATCGCCAAATTGTTATCTTCAACACCGAACACTAAATACGATGCGTGTGGAATAATGTTAGCCAGTTGGACCCCCGCTTTGGCAAAGACTTCGGCGTTGGCGGTGGCGTAGGCGGTAGGAATTTCAATCACGGCGTCAGCCCCACACATAATCGCGGTTTGTGCACGGACGTGTTTTTCGATAATGGCCGGTTCGCCGCGTTGGGTGAAGTTGCCACTTTGAACGATAACCACGTGCGTACAACCTGTCGTGGCGCGCGCTTGTTGCAACAAGTATTCGTGTCCTTTATGGAACGGGTTAAACTCGGCAATAATCACGGCAATCTTCATGATAAATTATTATACCACAAAAAAAATTTATGCTACAATCAGTTATATGAAAGTTTTAGTCTTAAACAGCGGCAGCAGTTCCGTGAAGTACCAAGTGATTGAAACCACGACGCAGGCTGTCAAAACAGAAGGTAATTTACAACGGGTTACCGACCATGCGGCGGCAATTAAAGAAGTTTTACAAAATGTTGACATTGCAACTATTCAAGCAGTGGGGCATCGCGTTGTTAACGGCGGGGAAAAATTCCAAGCCGCCACCTTGGTTGACGATGCTGTAATGGCGGAAATGGCGAAGATTGAACACTTGGCACCACTGCACAATCCAGCCGCCATGCTGGGGGTCAAAGAGTGTCGGGCGTTAATGCCGAACATTCCCAATGTTTTGGTGTTCGATACCGCGTTCCATAGTACCATGCCGGCCAGTGCCTACTTGTACGGTTTGCCGTACGAAGACTACGAAAAATACCAAATCCGCAAATACGGCGCTCACGGTACCAGTCACCAATACGTTGCTGAACAAGCGGCCAAGCAGTTGGGTAAGCCGTTAAAAGACTTGAAGTTAATCACTTGCCACATCGGTAATGGGGCGAGTGTTTGCGCAATTAAACATGGTCAATGTGTTGATACCAGTATGGGAATGACGCCACTGGCGGGGCTGGTGATGGGAACGCGTTCGGGGGACCTTGACCCCGCGATTCTGCCAATTTTGTGTCGTGAACATCACTTTACCATTGACGAAGCCATTACTTATTTGAACAAAAATTGCGGGCTACTCGGTTTGTCAGGGTTAAGTTCCGACATGCGCGACATCGAAGCCGCGATGGACACTAACCCGCGGGTCAAGTTAGCAACCGAAGTTTTCTTACACCGTTTGGTGCAATACATCGGCGGTTACGTGGCGCAAATGCAAGGCTGTGACGCGATTGTGTGGACGGGGGGCATTGGTGTCCACCGTAAATGGGTGGCGGAGCGGGCCATGGCGCATTTTACTTTCTTACCTAACTGTCAAAAGTTGGTGATTCCCACGAACGAAGAATTAGCGATTGCCTTAGCGTGTGAAAAGTTATTAACAAAAAAGGTTAAGTAACCACTTAACCTTTTTAAGTATTTAGACGACTGTTGCTTACAGACTGCGATGGTTGCCGTGACCGTATTGTTGGTAATAACGGGCGGCTTGTTGTTCGGCCACGGGGCAGTAGTGACCTAGCTTCGCGTACTTTTTGTCCTTGTATGGCACCCATCGGCCGTCGAGAGTAGGACTGTCTTCAAACTTGTTGTCTTTACCTGCTCTGCCCGTCACGAAGTAAAAATGGTGACAACCGTCGACGGTCTTTTCGCCGTTGGCTTCCCATTCGTCTACTACCATATCCACCATGCGACGGAAAGCCGGGGTAACGGGGTTAGTTTCTTTATAACCTAAGTATTGGTTCGGGGCGGTGACAATGTCGGCAATGCTGCCTTTGAATAGTGGCGACGCCTTACGGTTCAAAACGGTGTGTAACACTTCAAACGGGTCGGTACCTAAACCGGCTTCGCCGTATAACATCTTGGCCAAAATGTCGCGTTCTTGATTCGACACGCTGCTGCCTAAATCTTTGGCAAATTTAGCCAAGTTTTCGTTATATACCGAAGTTTCGATTTCCGTACGAGTTAACGGGGCGTGGTGCGTTAGGTTATTAACGTTTGGTAACGACGTTTGGGCAACCGTTAACCCAATCGCGAACGCGGTAATTAAACGACGTAATTTCTTGAAGTGACCTTGAATGACCTTTTGGCGGTGCTTTTTTACGGTTGCAGCGACGTCCGCTACCGCGACGGCCTCGGTGTGCATTTGTTCCACGCTGGCTGCCGCTTCACGTTCGGCTTGGCGACGGGCTGCCCGCACGGCCTTGGGGGTAATCGTCGACTTAACGCTGATAAATTCGCCCGTGGCGATGGAGGCATCAATAACTTTTTGTGCTTGTGCTTGGGTTAAGGCGACCTGTGCTAAATAAGCGTTGGCCTTGTCCAACTCGCTGGCGATATTAACCGCCTTATCGACTTTTTGGCGTTCCTTGGTCGCCAATGCTGCTTGTTCCCTAATCATAGTTGCTTTTGCTAATAATCCCATTCGACCAATATACAACAAAGCTCTTTACATTTCAAGTACTATTTGTTAGAATGTTACATTATGGCAGTACCAAAAAGAAAAGTTTCAAAAGCACGTCGCAACACGCGTAACGCGAACAACAGCAAATTGACGGCGCCGACCTTAACCGAATGCAAACAATGCAAGGCGATGATTCCGCCGCACACGGTTTGTCCGGAATGCGGTTATTATCGTGGCGTTAAACGCATTGAAACCAAGGCCGACATTAAGGCCAAGAAGGCCGAAGCGGCCGCCAAGAACAGTGCACAATAATTTACCCGCACCAGATGCGGCGATTTTGGTTGGCGTGGGGGTCAACCAAATTTTGTCAGTGGCGGATTTAGATGAACTGGCGTTGCTGTGTGCGACTTGTAATATCAAGACGGTCGGGCGGGTATGCCAAAACCGTAAAGACATTGACCCAACCTATTATATTGGGGCGGGCAAGGTCGACGAAATTAAAACTTTAATCGCCGCCACCAACGCGACGGTGGTCGTGTTTGATGTGGAATTGGCGGGGAGTAAAGTCCGTAATTTGGAACAAGCGTTCGGCGTAACGGTGCTTGATCGCAGTAAAGTAATTTTGGATATTTTCGCCGCCCGCGCCCGTACCGCAGAAGGTAAGTTACAAGTCGAATTGGCGCAGTTACGTTATAACTTACCGCGCTTGACGGGGGCGAACGGAGTGATGAGCAAAATGCGCAATGGTGTTGGCATGCGGGGGCCAGGCGAAAAGCAGTTGGAATTGGATAAACGGTTGATTCGCGACGAAATTACCGCGCTTGAAAAGAAACTGGCGGCGGTTAAACAGGTTCGTGAAACCGGTAAAAACCAACGCCGTGGTAAGGCGCGGGTGTGCTTGGTGGGTTACACTAACAGCGGTAAATCGACCTTGTTTAACTTAATCACCAAGGCTGACGTGTATGCCAAAGACGAATTGTTTGCCACCTTGGATACCACTACGCGTGCGGTTTATTTGGAGGGCAAGCAGTTTACTTTGACCGACAGTGTGGGGTTTATTAACCATTTACCGCACGAGTTTATTCGGGCGTTCGAGTCGACCTTGGACGAAACGCGCGAAGCCGATTTGTTGTTGCACATTGTGGATTGCAGTAACCCGCATGCCGCGGAACAAGTGGCGGTGGTCAATAACGTGTTACAGAACATTGGGGCGGGGCAGATTAAACAACTGATGGTTTACAATAAAATCGACAAAAACCCGAATTTTTCGGTGCCGGACGGGGCGATTGGTATCTCGGCTCGCGAGAAAATTGGCATAGACAAATTAAAAAAGGAAATATACAATTACCTATGAATTTCATTGAAGAAGGGGTAGTTAAGGCTCGCGATCGGGGGCAAGACATTATTTTGCGTTACCCGCCCGAGCCCAATGGTTATTTACACATTGGTCACGCCAAGGCGTTTAGCATTACTAACAGTATGCGCAACCAATATCATGGACGCGCCAATCTGCGTTTTGATGATACCAACCCCGCCAAAGAAAGCATGCACTACGTGGAAAACATCAAACGCGATTTGAATTGGTTGGGCATTAAGTACGACCGCGTGGTGTTTGCCAGTGATTATTATGAACAATTATATACGTGTGCCGTACATTTAATTAAACAGGGTTTGGCCTACGTGGATGACAGCACCATGGACGAGATCAAAGCCTTGCGTGGCGAGTTAGGCGTACCCGGCAAACCCAGTCCTTACCGCGACCGCAGTGTGGCGGAAAATCTGGACTTGTTCGCGCGCATGCGGGCGGGTGAGTTTCCGGACGGCAGTCGGGTTTTACGAGCCAAAATCGACATGGCGTCGCCGAACATGAATCTGCGCGATCCCGTGCTGTACCGCATTAACCGCCAAACCCATTACCGGACGGGCAACCAATGGTGCATCTACCCGATGTACGATTTTGCCCACAGTTTAAGTGATTATCTTGAACACATTTCCAACAGTCTGTGCAGTCTGGAATTTGAAGACCACCGCCCGTTATATAATTGGTGCATTGCTAACTGCCAAGGCGCCTTGCCGAACTTACCGAAGTTCCCACCCGAACAGTACGAATTTTCGCGCTTGAACATTGAACAGTTCGTGATGAGCAAACGTTGGCTGAAAAAATTTGTCGACGAAGGTTTGGTTGACGGTTGGGACGACCCGCGGATGCCGACGGTAGCGGGGATGCGCCGACGGGGCTATCCGGCGACGGCGATTATGGACTTTGTGCAGTCCACTGGCATTACCAAAAACGTGATGACGGTTCCGTTGTCGGCGTTAGAATTTTACGTCCGCACGGAATTGGACAAAGTGGCCACGCGCGTGTCGGTGGTGGAAAACCCGCTTAAGGTTAAAATCGTTAATTATCCGGCCGATAAAACGGAAACCTTTACCGTGGACAATAATCCGCACGACCCCGCCGCCGGCACGCATGCCATGACTTTCAGTAACGAAATCTATCTTGACGGCGACGATTTCAGCGACAACCCGCCCCCCAAATACAAACGTTTAACCGTGGGCGGAGTAGTGCAACTGCGCGGGGCGTACAAGATTAAGTGTTTACGCAAAGTTGGTGACACCTTAGAATGCGAAATTACCGACGACAAAGCCAAAGGTGTGGTGCAGTACGTGGATGCGCGCACGGGGGTAAAGGCCGAAATTCGCAGTTTTGCACCCTTGTTAAAAGCTGGTACCGCCTTAACCGAAGATAATATCAACCGTGATTCGTTGTATCGCAGTACGGCTTACGTGGAAAAATGGCTGGCGGAACAAAATAATCCGTCAACAAAATACCAATTTATGCGTAAAGGTTATTATGTGTTAGATGCCAAAGATAGTTTGGTGTTTAATAAGACGATTAGTTTAAGGGAGGGCTTCTAAATGAAAATTACCGTTTACGGTGGTACCAACAACAGTCATTACAGCGATGCGGAAATTGCCGCTTGCGAAGACTTGGGTAAGTTTTTGGCGGAACATAACTGTGCAATTTTGACCGGTGCGTGTGGTGGGTATCCGTATTTCGTGGGGCGTGGTGCGGTCAAGGCGGGGGGCAAAGTCATTGGTTATACGCCTGCGTTGAACTTAAAGGAACATACCGACCGTTACCACTTCGCGACCGACGGGGTCAGCGACTTGGTGTTTAACGACCATGACCTGCCGACCAACAGCGAAAACTTCTTAAAACGCAGTATGGACATGACGCCCTACAGTGACGTGGTTGTGGCGTTGGGGGGCAGTTGGGGTACATTCAGCGAATTGCTGTTTTCCTTCTTCGCCAAGAAAAAAATGATTATCGTGGAAGAATTCGTGGGCGCGGGGCAAATTTTTAAGACCGTTTATGACTACTTCAAAAGCAAAGATAACAACCCCGACGTACAAAACGGTGCCGAACTGCTTTACGTAAAAGATTTGGCGGCCTTGAAAAAGATGTTGTTAAAATTGATGAAATAACCGATAATGTCCGTATGAGTTGGGATTTAGTTTATTTAATTGCGTGCCTGTTGATTTTGCCTATCTATTTATTGGCGTTAATTATTTCGGCACGCGTAACCAGCGTAATCAATAAGTATCACCATTTACCCGCAGCGGGGGGCATGACCGCCAAGGAACTGGTGCAACGGATTGCGTCGGAGCACCATTTAGCGATTACGGTCGAGCAAACCGACCAACGCACCGGCGATCATTACGACAGTCGCGCCAAAGTCGTCCGCTTGACGCCCAAAGTTTATAACGGGACGTCGGTGTCGGCACTGGCCGTGGCGGCGCACGAATGCGGACACGCTTTGCAAGACGCGGAGAACTATTTCCCCCTGCGGTTGCGCCACGTGTGTATTAAAGTAAGTAATTTCGGCAGTCGTTTATTGCTGCCGTTAATTATTATCAGTTTTATCCTGTCCATTTTTTCCTTTACTTTTATCACGGAAAGTGCCATGCAATGGGTGCTGTTGGGCTTTTGTATCGTGTACGGGCTGACGGCGTTGGTGGGACTGGTAACTTTGCCAACCGAATTTGACGCGTCGCGACGGGGTAAAAAAATGTTAAAGGCCATGGAACTGACGCCCGACCGCGAACAAGAACGGGCGGTCACCAAGGTCTTGGGCGCCGCGGCGAACACCTACGTGATCAGTTTTGCGCTGTCGGCGGTGTATTTCTTGCGTTATTTGGCACTGTTTATGTCGTTGCAGGATCGTAAACGCTAATAAAGGAGCAAAAGATGAAAATTGGCATTGTTGGGTTACCGAACGTGGGCAAAAGTACGTTGTTTAACGCGTTGACGCGGGCGGGCGCGGAAGTTGCCAACTACCCGTTCTGTACGATCGAGCCGAACGTTGGCATGGTGCCGGTCCCCGACCCGCGCGTCGATTTCTTGGCCGAACATTACCACGCGAAGTCGGTGATTCATTCGACCGTTAAGTTTGTCGACATTGCGGGACTGGTTAAGGGCGCCAGTCAGGGCGAAGGTTTGGGTAACAAATTTTTGTCGCACATCCGCGAAGTTGACGCCATCGTGCACGTGGTGCGGGCGTTTGACGACCCGAACGTAACCCACGTGGCGGGCGGTGCCAACCCCGAAAGTGACATCGACACCATTAAGTTGGAACTGGCTTACGCGGGGATCGAGAAACCGACCATTTATCTGGCGAACTATAACGAATCCGACATCGCTGATGACGGGGCACACAATCCGCACTACCAAAAGATTAAACAAATCGCCAAGGAAGATCACGCGGGGGTTATTGGCCTGTGCGCGCACGTGGAAAACGAACTGGCGAATTTGGCCGATGACGCCGAACGCGCGGAATTTATGCAGATGTACGGCTTAATGGAAAGCGGACTGGACAAATTGATTGTGGCGGGGTACGACTTGCTGGGTTTAATTTCCTATTTGACCGCGGGCGAACCGGAAGTGCGCGCGTGGACGATTAAACGTGGCGATACCGCCTTAATTGCGGCGGGCAAGATTCATACCGACTTTATGAAAGGTTTTATTAAGGCCGAAGTCGTGTCTTATGCCGACTTTGTTAAGTACGGTGACCTGTTGACCGCCCGCGAAAATGGGCGGGTGCGCCAAGAAGGCCGTGACTACGTGGTGCAAGACGGCGACATTATCCATTTCAAATTTAACGTGTAATTATGCTGGGTAAAACCCGTGTTGACCAACCAGTAAAATCATTAAAAATTTAGTTGCCTTTTGACGGGGGGGGGGGCTATATTGTAAGTAGTGAATTGGGGAAATATGTTTCTTGTTTTCGGCTTGGAGAACCTTCCGGGTGTTTTAAGCCGTATGCTTTATGATTTATCTCGCCTTTTCGACCGCTTGTTTTTGCTTATTTGGACGGGACTGGCGCGCATTGTGGACGCGATAGAAGGTGTGTTCCGTAATTTGGCGGGGGTCGGCGGTGACGGGGAAGTCAAAGACATGGCCGGCGAAATTATTACCAACAAGATGGTGCAGACCGTTTTCAATAACTTGGTCGGGGTTTCCGCGGCGTTATTGATTTTCTTTACCATTGTCAAGATTGTGCAACAACAATATAAGGAAAAGGAAGGGGGCAACCCGTACATCATTGTGTTCCGGATGTTCAAGGGCATGTTGATGTTTTTCTTCGTTACCGCGGCGGTGCTGGTTGGGCTATACGCGTCGGGCGTCGTGTTCCGCGCACTGGATGACGCGACCAAAAACGGCGCGGAAGGAGTGTCGGGCCAAATTTTCACGGCCATGGCTGCTGACGCCAACCGGTTGCGTAAAGGTAATCCTGGTAAAGAAGAAGCCGATTACGAAACCGCGGACGAATATTATTACGCGAGAGTTGGTGGCAGTGGCGACGGTATGGTTGGTGATGGGGGCGGCAGTTTGCGCTACACCATCGTTGACGTGTCGGGGGCGACGGCATCGGACGCACAGGCGCAAGCGTGGTACGACGCGATCCCGTCTAACCATTGGGGCGTGGTTAACAGCGACGGCACCGTCACGCCGTTAAATATTGCGGCGGCCAATTTGGCGACGTTGGACAGTGATTTTGACATTGATAAAACCAAACTGAATTTTAAGGACACTGTTTATGATAACATTGCGGGCGAAACCAATAAGGAATTCAGTGCCGATTCGGGCAACGCCCACGGTTCGGCCGGTTACAAAAACGACATCTTGTCGGCGGTGGATACCAAATTACAACCCGCCATTGACGTGGAATGGTCACCCATCCAAATTGTTAGGAATGTGTGGAAATTAAAGAAAAAAGGTGATGTGGTGCGTACCGATATCCCTATTTCGATCATGGGTAACATGACCAACATCCCGATGGGCTTCCAAAACGTTGTTTATGAACAAGTGGGGGAAGTTAACGAAAAGGTGGAAGGTGGTGAAGAAGTATTTAGTATCAGTATGCACGGTAAAGCCGCCTTGCAAGGTCCCGAAGTGGGCGCCCAGTTTGATTTAGACGTGTTCAGTAACGAAATGCCGGTGGAAAAAATCATGGCCAATATCGTCGCCAATAACCTGCTGGTGCGGTTGGTTAATAAGTTGGTGGGCGAGATTCCGGATATGCCGTTATGGTTTTACATCGGCCCCGTTTCCTTTAACATGATCACTTTGGCGTCCACGATGCTGGAACCAATGATTAAAGCGTTGTTGAACTCTGCTTTGTACACCTTAACCATGGGCGGTACCGAAAATTACCAAGATTTCATTAAAATCGAGTTCGGTAGTGCCGATATCCCAATTACAAGTTATTTATACGATTGTTTTGACGAAGAAAATTGGCAGGACTTATGGAAGCAAGTGACCAACAGTTGGGATACCTTCAAGGAACAATTAAACAGTTCTTATGAAGAAGGGTTGACCGATTTGGATGAAGCCAAAAAAGAATGTGACAAATTGGTGGGCGAATTGCAACAACAGGAAGCGTGGCTGAAATGGAAGGGCTTGGTTGACCAGTATAACAACGAAATTCGTAATCCGTTGGCACTTTTACTCAATAATGCTGCGGATTACTTGTCTGATGATTTTAGTACCCGCTCTGCGGAAGAACGGGAAAAGGTTGAATCAAGCATTGAAGAAAGTTGGCAGACACTGCTGAAAAAGTATGTCGATCACCGTTATAACCAAAGTACCCAAAAGCCCAGCGCTTACCAAGCCACGGCCATGGTTAAACACCTGTACTTGCCCGTGTTTGAAACCCAGTATACCAAGACCTCCGATCAAAACATGAAAGCCGAAGACATTGTTGCGGCCTTGCAAAATGGTAAAAAATTAACCATCAACTTGGTGAATAACCCCAGTGGCGGACAAGGCCTTTATCGTCTTGTCGATTGGGCTGCTTATACCAGTGAAATTCAAAAAGCCAACAAGAATTATGTTGACGTCTACGAAACCAAAAGTGAACCGTACGCTCCCAGTTATTACCTTGAACATGTTATCGACGGGACATTTGGTATCACCTTGCCGACTAAACCCAACACCCTGATCCAGGGTAATACGTTCTCGGACGCGGCGGCCAAGGAGGATTTGAAAAAGGGTGCCGGTGCGGAGGGTGCGGCCACCGCGTCGTTAAAGGCGGCCAGCGTCAGTGACGACCAAGACCCCGCGGCCGATAATGACCCGTGGCACGCTTTGGTGGCGCGCGTGCGGGCGATTGAAGCCGAAAAAGCGGCCAATGGGGAAGCCAATACCGACCAAACCACGACCACGCCGGACGGTATTACCAATGAATTTGCTAAAAACATCGTTACTTTCCGCCGTTTGGGTTTAAGCGCCCAAGAATCAGATACCAGTAAAGACATTAAGGCCTTGAAAAAATGGATCAACGCTTCCGGAACTTTGGGGTTCGGCGGTAGTGTTACCATCACCCCGACCTACACCTTAACGGCTGAAGATTTGGACAGTTACATGGACAAGCGTAATTCGGGGCGGGTTTATTTGACCTTGGCCGACGCCACCAAAGGTGATTGTTCGTCGACCGCGGCACAAACCAAATATGTTGGCACTTTGGGGTATACTTCGTACTCGGCAATTACCGCGTTGTACGACATTGGTGAGATTAACTGGGTCATCGGGTTCTTGGGTATGACCGTGGCGGTAGGGGTTTATTTGAACTTCACTTTCGGCTTGATCCAGCGCGCGGTGAACATGGCGGTATTGTATGTCATGAGTCCCGTCACCATTGCGTTTTATCCGTTCGACGATGGCCAACGTTTCAACAACAGTTTCGTTAAACAATTTTACAAAGAAACCATCAGCGCTTACGCAATTATTATTTCCTTGAACATTTTCTTCCTGTTAATTACGCCGGTGCGCAAGGCTGCCATCAGTATGACCAGCAGTTCGTTAATGGGTACCTTGGCTTTGGTAGCGTTTATTTCAATGTTGCCCAAAATTCGCGACACCATTACCGAACTGTTCGGTGCCGCCAGTATCCAATCTAAAGGTTTGGGTCAAATGTTCAAAGATTCCTACAATGCTACCGGTATCCCAGGCGCGCTAAACGCCACGAAAAAGGCACGTGATGGTGTCGGTAAGTTTGCGGGTGGTTTAATTGACCGTCGTTTCAAAAATGCTGCCGCCCGTCGCCAAAAACGTGATGAGAAAGCCGCAGAAATTCAGTCGGCACTTGCGGCGGGGGAAAAGGTTTCGGGACGCAAGCAGGCGTGGTTAGACAAATACAAAAATAAACAAAACGCCTTGAAAGATCGCGAAGAACGCATGAAAAAGGCGATGGCCGCGGGTAAAAATTCGGCCGAATTTAAGAATTTGTCAATGGGTGAACAACGCCGTGCGAAGCAGTTAATGAAGGCTGCCGCCGAACGTGCCAAGGAAGAACAAAAGAAGGGCGACATCGACAGCGAAGCAAAATTGCGCGATTTGATCAAGAACGGCGAAACCCAAGCGGTACGCGACAATGCGGAAAAACGCTTGGCGGAATTGGAAGCCCGCAAGAATGCCAAAGACGAAAAAGGTAACTTGCTGAACAAGGGTAAATCGATTGACGATTTAATTAAAACCGATCGCCAAAAAGAATTGCTGGGCGACAAAAAATTCCGCGATTCAGTGTCGGGCGTCATGGCGCACAAGCAATTAGGCAAGGCCCTTCAAGACAAATTCAAATACACCTTACTGGGCGACGTGGCGGAAACCTTGTTCCACCCTGCCACCGGCATGTTGGCCAATTCCAACACTTCGGTTGGTAAATTGATTAAATGGATGCAACCCAGCGAGCAAGACAAGCGTTTGCGCGACATGACTTCCAAGGAACAAGAATGGCGTGCCGCCCGCAACGATATTGACGAAGTTAAGACCAAACAATTAACCGCCGCCAGTGAAGGTCTGTTGCAGGCCGAACAATCGAAAAACGACGCAATTAAACGCATTGCCGCCAATAAACAAGCGGAAGAAATGGCTACCGATGTTCAATCAAATGATTTTAAGAAACGCTATGTCGATCAGATGACCAAACAGTACATTGAACAAAAGGGCATGCATGCCGATTTCGCGCGCGACAAAGCGAAAGAAGATTATAAAAAGAAGTCGCAGGAGGCAAATGCCGAAGAAATTTTGACCCACGAATTGGGCTTGAAAACCCGTGCCGAAATGGCCGAAGACCTGTACCGCGGGATAGGCGATACCAAAATCGACGACAAGTACCTTAAGGCCGCTACACAAGACTTTAACAACATGAGTAAAAAGAGCACCGAAGCCTTGAAAGCATCGCGTAAGGAACTGTCTGCCGAAAATAAAGCCGGCGTCAAAACCATGGTCGCCGATTTAGCCAAGCGTATGAATTTAAGCCAAGATGTCGCCAAAGGTTTGGATAATTTAGTTGTGGAAGCGGTTAACAGTGGTGACAGTATTGACCTGATTACCAACAAGATCATGGGGCACCTGCCGGCCGGCATCACCGACGAAGCCAGTATTAAACGACATTTGACCAGCAGTGACTTTGCCAGCAAGGTCACCAAAATGCAATTCGACTTGGGCTCCGAAAATGCTTTGATCAACGGGGCTTTGGAGTACAACAAAAAAATCGACAAGGCGCGCGAATGGGCGTACCAAGATTTGAACGTCGATATCGGCAGCGAAAGCTTCCAAAACTTCTTCCAGGCCTACCGTCGTATGTTCGATAAAGATATGGCAGGTGGTCTGCAACAACAAGAGGTTGAATTACTGGCGCGCTATAAGGGTGACACCAGCAACGCGGCTTACCAACGCGAATTGAACGCTTTGCAAGAAAAATTCAGTCAAGAATACGACAACGCTTTTGAACGCGTCGGCAGTCGCCATGACGCCCGCATGTATGATTACAGTGTTCGCCAGATTGAACGCGAGCAGGCCGAACGCGTCACCGTGCTGGGTAAGCAGTACCAAAAACGTATTAAGTACCAACTGGACGTTAACATGTCGCCTACGGCCAAAAACGTGATGACCGAAGACAGCGTTTTGCGAACCATGAAACAGAAAGGTAACTACACGGAAGCGGCTACGAAAATGAACGAGGCCATTGAAGCGGCCATCAAGAAGGACTTCGCTGCGTTGCAAAACTCGGGTCTGGATCACGAAACTATTACGCAATTTGAGGCTTGGGCCAAAGCGGGTGACGCCGGCCTGAAAGAATTACGTTCGATTATGGATTACAACGACTTGACCCGTAAATTCTTTGGTAACGCCGAAGGTATCTCGGGCGGTAACAGTACCCAAGCGGTGCGTAACCAAATGGCGGCGATCTTCCGCGTTGTCGAAAACAAAGAAGTTACCGAATTCTTGGAATCACAATTAAAGGCTTTCCAAGGTCAAGAAGGCAGCATCCGTGCGGCTTTGGCCAAAACCCGTCAGACCATTACCGCTCAATTCTCTGGTAATACTTGGGAAACGGCGGCCAAGTACCTTGATATTACCGACGCAGATGGCAATAAAGTTACCAACCTTGGCGCCTACTTTGCCGATTGCATGGACCGCATTGCTTCGGGCGGATTATCAAAAACCAGTCCGGAATACGAAAAGGCCATTGACTCCTTAAGTACTTTGATGAACGACTGGCAAAGCAATCCGGAATTGGCTAAATTGATGGCGGGCAACCGTGCCGGTGCCATGATTGAAAGCGCGATTAAGGCATTAAGTGATGGTTTCTTGGCCAACGACTACGCCAGTCAAGTTATCAATATCTACGGTAAAATCGGCGATACTAAACGTGACGCGTTCGAAATTTGGGAAAAATTGGAAGAAGGTCAGAAAAAGTAAACGAGGGGGTGACAGGAAATGAGTGAATATTTTATCCCCCGTAGAACCAAGGTCAAAACCGTCTTTGTTAAGGGGTTAACTTCCGGTGATTTAATTTGGCTGATCGCTGGCGCGATTTTGGCGGGCTTGTGTTTTGCGTCGGGGTTAATCCCCATGTTCTTCTTGGGGGCGGTTGTGGCCTTGGTCGTCGTGGTCGGGATGACCAAAGACAGTGCGGGTGATCGCATGTATTCGTCTTATTTTTGGTACTTCCGCTTCTTGGCTTACCCGAAAAAGTACGCAAAAAAACTGGAAAGAGGCTATACCGAAATGTCCCGTTTGGTGCCGTACTCCGGTGTCATGGACGATAAGTTTATTGATTATGGTAATTACTTCGCGTCGGTGATTGAAATTCAACCGGTCGAATTTGCTTTGTTGGGGCAGGAGTCGCAGATGATGTTAATTAACAATTTTGCGAACGCTTTGCGGCGGGTCGGAACGGCTAACGTCGGCAGTTTGGTGGCGTTTGAAAAGCCATTATTGTTTGACCGGTACATTGAAAACGAAATTGACAAATACGAAGCCTTGGTGCAAAACGTTGACCGTGGCATGTTCAGTCAAGAAGAATTGACAGCCCGCGAAGTGGTTTTTAACGACCGCGGTTCAACTTTGGAATTTATGAACGACGAAGACAAGGTCTACCGTATGGCGTATTACTTGGTCATTTATTCCAGTAAAAAGGAAGATTTGGACACCACCACGAACAGCGTCATTGCGGCGTTAGGGGCATCCTTAAATGCCCATCGCGTTACGGGGCGCGACTTGTACGTTTTCTTACGGGCCAATTACGACAAATATTACAACGAAAAGGAATTTGACAAGCAGTCTTTTGCCAAACGGGCAGAGTGGACAATGCCCGACAAAGTCAAGTTTGGGGTGCGCAAGTTTACTTTGAACGGTGAACAAAAAACCACCTTGACAATTACCGATTACCCGATGAATGTGGCTAACGCATGGTTGTATAATTTGTTCAATTACCCGAATTGCCGCACCGTTTTGAATTTTACGCAAGTTCCCAAAATGGAATCGGAAAAATTGATTGACCGTGCCATTATGGAAATGCGCTCGCAAGAGAACAAGGGCAAGGAAAGTCAAAAAATGGAAAAGCAAGCCCAAATCCAAACTATTGAACAATTATTGCAAGAATTGAAAACCGGTAACGAACAAATGTTCAATGTCAAAATTCACATTACCACCGATACCAAGACCGCCATTGAATTACGGCATACAATCAACGAAGAGGGCTTCCGTTGCAGTAACAATAACGGTAAGCAAATTGACGCGTTCGTATCGGCTAATTTGTCCAAAATTGATAAGTACGAAGCCGTAGAGCGCGGGATGGCAACCACGACTTTGGCGGCGTGCTTCCCGTTTATTTCGGACGTGTTGCAGGACGAAAAGGGTGTCATGCTCGGCAGCAACAGTAACCCCGTGTTCGTCGATTTTTTCCAACGTAACAATTCGCGCGTTAACAGCAACATGATTATCATCGGTAAGTCAGGTGGTGGTAAGTCCTTCGCTACAAAATCAATTTTGGCGAACTTGGCGGCGGATAATGCGAAAATCTTTATCTGCGACCCCGAAAAAGAATACGTCACCATGGCTAAACGCTTGCACGGTGGTATTGTTGATGTGGGTAACGCGGGGAACGGACGTTTTAATCCGTTCCACATTTATCCCGCGATGCTGGACGATGACGACGACACCGGCGAAGAATTTGACGACACTTTTGAAAGCCACTTACGTTTCTTGGAAAGTTTCTTCAAAATCGTTATGGAAGGAATTCGCTCCGATGCTTTGGAAGCCCTGAACGGCTTGGTGGCGCGACTGTACAGTATGAAGGGCATTGACAAGTATACGGACTTCGCGAAATTGACGCCCGAACAGTTTCCCATTTTCGACGAATTGTACGACTTGGCTAAACGCAGTTACGCCCAATCCAAAGACGAATTTTCCCGCATTAACTACCGCGTGTTGGTGACTTATTTGGAAAAGTTCGCCGAAGGGGGACGCTATTCGGGCTTGTGGAACGGTCCCAGTTCTATAAAGTCAGACGAAAACTTTTTCGTGTTCAACTTCATGACTTTGTTGTCCAACAAAAACACGATTGTCGCCAACGCGCAAATGTTACTGGTCTTTAAGTACTTGGACGGGGAAATTATTAAAAACCGTGAGTTTAATAACAAATACAAAACCAAACGTAAAATTATCGTGGTTGTCGATGAAGCCCACGTCTTTATTGATGAACAACGGCCCATCGCGTTGGACTTTATGTTTAACATGGCAAAACGTATTCGTAAGTACGACGGTATGCAAATCGTCATTACCCAAAACATTAAGGACTTTGTGGGCTCGCCCGCCATTGCCAAAAAGTCGGCGGCGATTATCAATGCGTCACAGTACAGTTTGATTTTCTCATTGGCACCCAACGATATGACCGACTTGGTAACCTTGTATAAAAACGCGGGTGGTATTAACAAACGCGAACAAGAAACCATTATTGCCGCTCCGCGCGGGCAGTGCTTCTTTATTTACGGTCCTGTGTCGCGTTCGACGATTCAAATTGAAACCAGTGACGAAATCCGCAAAATTTTTGAATAATGGGGTCACGGTAGCAAAACGGCAGGGGCAATCTCCCTGCCGTTTTGTTTGCCTATGGCACTCGCAAAATTAATAAAAAACCCCTTGACAATGGGGGGGGGGGGGGGGGGGTAAACACAATTAACGGCAAATTAACGCCAAAGGGTTAAAAACCGTAAAAGGAGCAAAATTAAAATGGCAAAAATTAGTAA
>CATLHJ010000017.1 GCA_949949035.1 uncultured Clostridia bacterium
TTTTCCCCCCCCCCCCCCCCCCCCCCCATTGTCAAGGGGTTTTTACTGATTTATTCTTTGCCCACGGCGGGAACTGTGTTATAATGAACGCGTGAAATTAAAAGTTGTTATCGGTTTGTCTTGGCCGTACGCCAACGGCCATTTACACTTGGGACATTTGGCATCATCTTTGCCCGCCGACGCGTTGGCCCGTTACTACCGTGAACAAGGCGCGGACGTCAGTTTTGTCAGCGGCAGTGACTGCTTCGGCACGCCAATTTTGGTAACCGCCAAAAACGAAGGGCTGACCCCCGCAGCGGTAGCAACCAAATATTACGAAAGCCACCGTCGCGACTTTACCGACCTTAATTTTTCGTTCGACAATTATACCGCTACCCTATCGCCCGCGCATACCGCGTTCGCGACCGCGTTCCACAGCGCTTTATACCAGACGAACAACGTGTTTGTGAAAAGCATTCCCCAACTGTATTGCGAACATTGCCAACAATATTTACCCGACCGTTATGTGGAAGGCACTTGCCCGCATTGTGGCAACCCCGCCAAAGGCGACTCTTGTGACCATTGTGGCAAAATTTTGGAACCGGAAGATCTGCTTGACCCGCGTTGCAAGTTGTGTGGTGCTACCCCCGTTAAACGGGATACTAAACAAATTTATTTACGTTTATCAACCTTGCAAAAACCGATTGCCCAAAACTTACAAGACAAGCAAGCCACTTGGACGAACAACGCGGTTGGCATGACCAACAAATACCTAAACGAAGGTTTGGTTGACCGCGCCATTACCCGCAACATTACGTGGGGCGTGGACTTACCCGCCAACGCGCAAAAATTACTCGGCACTACGACCGACAAAAAAATCTACATCTGGGCGGAAAATGTGCTGGGCTACTTATCCGCAACCAAAGCGGTAAAAACCGATTGGGAAGATTATTGGTTGGACGACCGCCCGACCGAGAAACGCCATATTTATGTACACGCCAAAGACAACATTCCGTTCCACAGCGTTATTTTACCCGGACTACTGCTTGCGGAAAACAGCCACCGTTGGCACCTGCCCGACCAAATCGTCAGCAGTGAATACCTGAATATGAACGGCAAAAAGATTGCTAAATCCACGGGTAACTACCTAACCGCAAGACAACTAATCGACCGTTTTGACGTCGATATGTTACGTTACTATTTCCTGCGCAACGTGAACGACAAAAAAGATGCGAACTTTTCCTTTGCCGACTTGGTAAACACCGTTAATGGCGAATTAGTTGACAACTTCGGCAACTTGGTAAACCGCACTTTGACCTTTATTAAAAATAAATTTGCCGGTAAATTACCTACCGACCCCGTACGCGTGGAAGTTACCACCGCGATTGACGAAGCCACCACAACCTACCACGAACAAATGCAAGCAGGCGCGTGCAGCAAAGCCTTGACTACGGTCATGGGTTTGGTTGCGTTTGGCAACAAGTGGTTTAACGACCACACGCCGTGGAAAGATTTATCTACCCAAACTATTGGTGATTGCGTGATGGTGATTCGCGCGACAGCCACCTTATTAAAGCCGTTTATCCCGACTTCGGCAGAACGGGTGTTGGCGTGGATCGCTACCCCGCAACTGGGCGATATCGCCGTTCTATATAAGAAACTGGACTTAAAAACCATTGAGGAGCAAGCATGGTAATACGCAATTTGAAAGGGGTCACCGATTTTGACCCCGCTACGATGAATTTACGCAACCGCGTTACGGACACTTTGCGCCGGAATTTTGAGTTGTACGGCTTCCAACCACTGGACACCGCCCAACTTAATTACCGCGATTTGTTAACCTATAAGTACGGCGAAAGCGCGGAAATCGTCAAAGAAATTTACAGTTTGTCCGACCAAGGCGAACGCGACCTAGGCTTACGTTTTGATTTAACCGTCCCGTTTTGCAAATACATTGCCCTGAACCGCAGTTTGAAATTACCGTTCAAACGTTACGAAATTGGCAAAGTCTTCCGCAACGGCCCCGTTAAGGCGGGACGCTTACGCGAATTCGTCCAATGCGATGTGGATGTGGTCGGCGACGGCAGTCGGCAAATTGAAGTCGAATTGTTAGAACTGGCGATTAATTGCTACTTGCAACTGGGGATTAAACCCGAAATTGAAATTGGCAATCGACAATTATTGGTGGGGATCATCGAACAACTGGGGGTTACCAACCACCACGACGCGATTATCAGCGTACTGGACAAAATCAAAAAAATCACGCCGGCAGAGATGATGACGGAACTGGGCAAATACCTGTCCACCGACGTTGCCACCACTTTGTTACAACGGGTGCAACTGGACTTGTCTGCCCTTGCCCAACTGCTGCCAAACAATGCCGGCGTGGTTGCCGTACAAGAACTGTGGACGGAACTATCGGCATTGGGCTTAACCCAATATTGCCGTTTTAATCCAGCGTTAGCGCGGGGCTTGAACGTTTACACAGGCACAGTTTGGGAAGTTTTTGACGCGACGCACCACTATGCTTCGTCACTGGGTGGTGGCGGTCGTTACGACAACATTATTACTAACTTCGTAAATAACGGCGTGGCGTACCCCGCAGTTGGTATGTCGTTTGGCTTGGAACCGATTACCGCCCTGCTGGCCAACACGACGAACCCGAACCCCACGCAACTGTTAATCGTCCCGCTGGGCACGACGGCGGTTTGCCACCAACTGGCTAACCAATTACGGGGAGCAGGGATTGCCACCATGCTGTGGACGGCAAAGCCCAAAGTCGGCAAAGCGTTGGAATACGCGGCCGCCACGCAAATTCGTTACGTTACAGTTATCGGCGACAACGAAGTTACCAATGGTCAAATTACCGTGAAAGATTTAACCACGGGCACCGCCGCGACGCTGGCCTTAAAAGATCCTCAAGGTTTGGTCAAATACTTAACAACAACCAATAAATAAGGTACGACGACACCAACAAACCACCCCCTACTCGGGTGGTTTTTTGTCGCCACAGTAACGGCACTAGGCCAACGAACAATACTACCGCCACCCACGGCCAAGTTAACCATCGCGTAGTCGCCCCTACCGTAAACGCACCACCGATTACCCCGATTAACCCTACACCCACGGTTAGCAACCCCGTCAGCATACTCACCATAACCTGACTTAAAATGACGGGCGGCGTACTTTTGCGTTGACGCCACCACCACACCGCCGTACTACTTAAACAACACGGTGCCAATAAAGTACCCGCCGCCAACGGCGACAACCCACACACTGCACCAATAGTAGGCATTGCCCAAACCGCTAACCAGCCCCCCGTACCACATAAAGCCAACCCAACCAACCATTGCCACCACACTAACCGCTTCCCGTGGCGGGACACGCTCCAATAACTGGCTACGCCCAACACCGATAACGCCCAACTTTCAATAACACTGACCCGTCCGTTAAAGGCGGTTAAACCCACCGCCACCGTCGCGACCGCGGCGACTACTGCCACCCACCAAATTTGTTGTCGTGGCACACTACCGTTACTTCGCCACTGGACAATAGCCAAACCCAAGGTGCCCACAGCCAGTACCGCACCGCCGACTAAGCCAACCGCCAAAGCGTTTTGCCCCGTTATCGCCGCTACAGCCACCAACCAGATTATAGGTAACGCCAACGTGCGTCCGGACAATAAAAAATTGGCACCGCCGTTAAACAGAACAATACCAATTATACCCAATACAAAAATCCACAGCCACGGCATTTACCATGACTATGCGCCGAGTTTAGCGATTAAGCACTTGACAAAGATAATCCGCCACATCGTTAATGGTTTGCATTTTAGTTAAGGCTTCATCTTCAATCGTAACATTATATTCTTCTTCTAAATTCATCATCAATTCGACGACGTCCAAACTGTCAGCGTTCAATTCTTCCTTCAATTTTTTGGTCGGCGTTACTTCCGCCACTGGTTTACGCAACTGCTTGGCTACCGCATTGCAAATGCGTTCGGTAATGGTTTTTTTGTCGATTTTTTCCATGCTTAATGGTAACATACTCCCCAATTATCGTCAACTGTTCGTGGGGTTACTTGAAAGTAATCGTGCCACCGCCACTGCGCAAAATTATTCTACCACTCATATTGGTAGCGGCGGCCTCGCCATTAGCATCTCTGGCGGCGACGCGCACCGTAAATGGTACGTAATACTGCGGCGTCGTGCCAACAATTTGGCTATCGGCCTTAAAACAATAGGTGTAGGTATCGCCGCCACCAACTTCTTTTCCCCATTGAATACTAAAGCCACTACTGTTTTTTTTGGCAGTGATATGCCAATCACCGGAGTTACTAAAATCCCCTGAACCCGTGATTACCAAACTTTCCATGCCAATTACCGTGGCGCCATTATTTAAATGGATATTACCGGTTGTAATTTCCGTAAACCCACCGGCGATTCCCGCGTCTAAATTAACTTTCATGGTCACATTATCAATGGTAGCACCTTCAAAAACCGCCGGTACACTTCCCCCACCAGATCCGCCACCACTGCCGCTACCGCTATCCATTTCTTCGCGTTGTACTGACGTAATGTTAACCTTAATCACGGCCAAGGTAGAAACCAAAGCAATGATGATAAAAATGGAAGATAGCGCGGTAAAAATGCGTTTCTTGACTTTGCGTCGTTTATCTTCGGTCGACGCGGTAGCCATCATAAAGAACAAATACACTGCGTAAACAATCAGCACGGTATCCGCAATTGACATCACAAGCAACATGACGTTCAATAAGCCTTGCACAAAGTCAGCCAATAAAAGATTAACCATTGCCCCCATAATTTATTATGAGTATAACGCTAATCGCTTATTATGTCGAGAAATAAATTTTCATCACAATGGCGTACACCACCAGCACTGTGACCATTAACGCATCCCACAACGATTCGACTTTGGTTCGCGGCAGATGACGACGGGCGGATACCAACGCAACCGCAATTAAACACCAAAAAGCAATCGCCAAAGCCTGCACGATTTGCACCACCGCCACATTGGTTAAACCAACTAACACAGCCTAGGTATATGCTTAACGGAACATATTTTTGAGCGAAAATTTGCGTTTGGCGTTAACACCCGTATAACGCATTGATTGCACCAAACCGCTGATTGACACTTCGCCCGACTGAATGCTGGCGGACAACACGCACAAATTAGTACCACCGATAACTAACGCCACGTTACCTAACAGCAAGACGATTTGTTCGGGTTCACTGCTTTTAATTTTTTTAACCCCAGTTACTGTTAATTGGTTACGGTCAATTAAAGTCAGGTCGGTTTTTTCGTTTTCCATACTATATAATATGACATATAATGTTTTTATGAGACTTTACAATACGCTCACCAAACGCAAAGAAGAATTTACCACAGTCCAGCCCGGCGTGGTAAGCATTTATTCCTGTGGGCCTACCGTGTACTACACGGCGCACATCGGCAACCTGCGGGCGTACGTTAACGGCGATATTTTGAAAAAAACTCTGCGCCTGAACGGCTACCAAATTAACGACGTAATGAATATCACCGACGTGGGGCACTTGGTGGGTGACGGTGATAACGGCGAAGACAAAGTCGAAAAGACCGCCCGCAAAATGGGGGTTTCGCCACTGGCCATCGCCCAAAAGTACACTGACCTTTTCCTGCGCGACATTAGGCGTTTGAATATTACCCCTGCCAAACATATTATTCCGGCAACGCAATGCGTTGACGCGATGATTGACCTGATTAAAACCTTGGAACAAAAAGGCGTGACCTACCGCACCAAGGACGGAATTTACTTTGACGCGTCCACCTTCCCCGACTACTTTCAATTATCCAAAGGTAATTTGGCGGGCAACCTTGGCGGAGCACGTGTCGAACTGGGCGAAAAGCGCAACGTTAACGATTTCGCACTGTGGAAGTTCGTCAGCGCCAACACCTTACAAAAGTGGGACTCACCGTGGGGTGTCGGTTGCCCCGGTTGGCACATTGAGTGTTCGGCCATCGCCATGCAGTACTTACCTATTCCGTTCGACATTCACACGGGTGGCGTTGATCACATTCCAATTCATCATACCAACGAGATTGCCCAAACCCAAACCGCGACGGGCAAACCCGTTTGCCACTTTTGGTTCCACAATGAATTTATGACCATTGACGGTGGTAAAATGAGCAAATCGCTCGGCAACGTCTACACCTTGGACGACCTGATCGCCAAAGGTTACGAACCGTTACATTTACGTTTATTGATTTTACAGACTACCTATCGTTCAGTGTTAAATTTTACTTTTACCGCTTTGGACGCCGCCCGCGAACAGTACCAAAACATTGTGTCTGCCTTGGCCAAACACCGCGCCACCACCACGCCGAGCGATCCGCAGGTGATTGCGGCCTTGACACAGGAGTTCAAAGACGCCCTAAATAATGATCTAAACACTCCCGTCGCCTTGGCGGTCTTGCATAAGACCCTTAAACAACCCGCCTCCCACGATATTTTCAAGTTAGTCACCGAAAAATTTGATCAAGTATTATCCTTGGACTTGGCAACCGCAACCGAGCGTTTACCCGAACTGGTGGCCATTCCCGACCAAGTTAAAGACTGGGCGGAGCAACGCTTGGCCGCCAAGCAACGTAAAGACTGGGCAACCGCCGACCGCTTGCGCGGACAAATCGTAAGTGCCGGCTACCAAGTAACCGACACCGCCCAAGGTTATCAAATTAAACCGCTTTAGTCACTTGTTTTTGGAACAGCAAAGGGCTTGGATGGAAAAAAAACTATATCTCTTGATTTTTGTTTGCATTTTGGTGATAAGCAGTTTGGACGTTATCTCCTGCGTATCAAGTTAGATAAACCTGTCGATTATTTTTTGTTGTTCATGCTGGCACGCAGACGAGCAATCGCGTCCATAATTTCTTGCGTTGATTTACCATTAGTACTACTGGTTCCCGCGGTAGCGGTGGCATTACGCGCATTTAACGTACTGTTGGTACGAGTAGTTTGCGTAGTGGTCGTCGTGGTGGTACCCACCGTTGTCACCGGTTTTTCGGTAACGGTGGTCGTCGTCACTACTTTGGGCGAATACATCGCAGTAAAGGTATTATTCGCGACCGGACGGGTCGTCGTAGTTGTCGTCGGGCGTACGGTAGTGACACTGTTTACGGGACGGGTCATCGTCGTGGTGGTAGTACTGCTCATCGTTACGGGATGGTTAGTGGTTGCACTGTACGTACTGGTCGTCGGGCGGGTGGCGGTGCTGTAACTGCTGGTGGTTGCGGTTGGACGCGCCGTTGCCGAGTTATAAGTGCTCATGGTCGTTGTACGGCGGTACGAACTTTGTGGTGCAGTCGTCGAAACCTCGGGTAAGTTTTTAATCAACGGCGTGGTAATTACTTCTGGTTCGCGCACGGGTTCGTAAGATTTTTGCGGGATAGGTTCTACCGCCGGCAAATCAACCGTAGTGGTAGTAGTTTGTGTTTTCATTTTGGCTTGTTCACGGGCGGCTTTTTCGGCAGCGGCTTGGACTTTGGCGTCCGCTTCCGCTTGGGCTTGGGCAGCCGCACGTTCGGCCTTTTCAGCACGTTTGGCTTCTTTTTCGGCCTGTTTTTTGGCCGCAGCCGCGTTCGCTTCCGCTTCGGCAGCCGCATCTTCGGCGGCGGCACGGGCTGCGGCTTCCGCTTGGGCTTGTTCACGGGCAGCGTCGCGTTCGGCTTTTGCTTGTTCACGTTCGGCTTGCGCCAAGGCCTTGGCTTGTTCGCGTTCGGCTTTCTTTTCCGCCGCCGCGGCTTCGTTCTTTGCTACTTTAGCAATTTCTCTTTGGTACATTTCACAAGCAATATAAGTATAACGCGGTTTACGACGGAACAACATACGGAACAGGTAGCAAACCAAGACCACGATAATGGGGTATTCCAAATACGCCATCGCGTTGGTCGCGGTCACCGCCGGATTAGCCAAAATAATAATCGTGGCGAACACAAAGTACAACCAAATCAACGCGTGCGGGACCAGTTGTTTACGCAAGATACAGCCTAAAATCGCCAAAATTAACACTACCCCGGCAACCCCGACGCCCGCCCATAAAACGGCGTCCATGGGTATCTTTCCGTTAACCCACGCTAAAAAATCCATCATTTTATTCCACATATCCTAATTATAGCATTACTTCCCCACAAAATGCAATAGTTTTTAACCCGCTTACTTACGTTTTCGACAGTAACTGACAGCAACGGTCAAATTACTAAAAACACCCCGTTAATGCGGGGTGTTTACTAACCGATGGTTCGACAATGATGGTTAAGTATTATTTACTCAATTTGAAAGTAACGGTTGATTTAACCGACTCACTCATTGGAACTTCGCCAACCAAGGTTTCCCCCTTAATGACGAAAGTCATTGGCTCGCCGTTTTCGTCGTCCACCGTAACTTTACCATCCGCGATAGTGTAGTTATAAGTTGTTTCACCTTCTGCACTACTCATCTTGACTTGCTTGTTGCTGATGACTTCAATTTTACTACCTTGCATCGCAGCGGTCATACCCGCTTCCATTTCTTGTTTCATGCTCGCAAATTGTTCCTTGGCCGCGTCGTCCATTTCGTCCGTGGCGACATTCCATTCAAAAGTCACGGATTCATAAACGTAAGTATCACCTTCGGTTGGCGTATGGTCTTTTGATTTTTGATTATCGTTACTGCACGCACTGAACAGCACGCAAGGCAAAATAACCAAGGCAAGCGCCGAAACAATGGTCAAAGATTTTAACCAGTTCTTCATTTATTGTTTCACCCCCCTTTAAGGCAAGATTTGCCAACAGAATAGGGTACCCCCCCCCCCCCCCCCAGTTGTCAAGTAAAAAATCGAAGTTTTTCGTCAACCGCAAAAATTGTGTTGCTGTAATTAACCACTTCCCGAACTTTGCCCCGTAACAAACCAGACGCCACCGCCATACTATGGACGTAGGGACAACCAATTATTACCAAAGAAGGTGCACCGTTGTCCCGAACATAGTAAATTTAAGGAGATTAAAATGTTTGACGATATGTTAAAAGGAATGGGTATGGATTGTGACTGCAAATGCCACGATACTCCCAAACAAAAAAAATGCAGTACCAGTTGTGACGTACTGTGGATTATCATTTTAGTAATGGTAGTCTTGAAAGGTGGCTTCTTCGGTTTGGATCTTTGCACCTTGTTAATTTTGTTCATTGTCTTCGGCAAGGACATCATCTGCAAGTTGCGTGCTAACCCTTGCTGCAACGGCTAATTCGTCGTTTCGCTTTGCCCCCTCAAAAAAAATGAAGGTGCTTTCCACCTTCATTTTTTTATTTTTAAGATTTGTTGCATTAACTCTTGCGGGGTACTGACCACCGTAAACAAGTCTTCTGGTTTAACTTTGTACGGACTGCCACCCGCTCCCGTCTTGGTAAAGCCGTTCGCGTTAATAAAGTCGTAAAATTCAATTTGTTTATCATAAAAGCCTTCAAAATTGTACAAAAATAATTTAGCACTGATTTCCCCCGAACGTAAGGCCTCTACCGAAGCCCAAAATTCGTAAATGGTACCAATGCCACCGGGAACGAACACGATTGCGTCACTGTTATGCGTCATCGCATCTTGGCGTTCACCAATGGTTTCGGTAATCACCACTTTGTCGGTGGTCATCCCGTTTAAGTCGTCCAAATAGGCTTTAGGTAAATATAACGTATTCGGTTTATTACGCTTGACGTAGACTTTATGTATTTCGGCCAATACTCCGTAATTGTTACCGCCCCAAACCAGTTCAATATCGTGGTCGCAAAATAACTCACCAATCTGCTTAATGCCTTCCACAAATTTTTTATTAGTCGCCGGATTAGTTCCGCCACAAACACAAACGCGCATTTTACCTCCCTAACGCAAACAATTTGTTCGCATAATCTATTATGCCATCAACCGTTTTAAGTTTCATAATCTTTTTATTTTCGGCACCGTTCAGTTCGGGAAAATCAAGATCCCGCGTGTACACTTGTTGCAACAACACCGTAAAGCCCTTAATTACCAAATCGACCATTGCTTTGTCTACCGCCTTGCCCCGCAAACGAGTTACAATTCGTTCGGAAAAAGACAGGACACTGGCAATTTTACGTAACTTTTGGGCGACCGGCATCAAAGCACTGTCGGCCGGACGAATCTTTTTTTCCTGTTCCACCAGCAACTGTTCTTGTAAACGGTCCCAATCAATCGCCAACCCAACCAACGTGGCGCTGGCAAAGTCCAAACTGCCCCACGTCGCGGCAAAGGCCTTAACGTCGTCGTTGACTTTCTTTTCCGCTTGTGCCATTTCCTCGGGTGGCAAATCAGTGGCCAAATCGGGTTCTGTTACGCTTTCGTTTTCTATACCATCGGTCTTTTTAATACGACCTTGGTAAAATTCCAAATTGGACGCGTAAAAGTCGTTGTAGTTAGCCAATAACTCTTCCGCCACCGGAATTTCTACCTTATCCCCCACTTGGTATTTAGTGACATAATCGAAACTTAACACAAAATCTATTATAGGTGGTTGACGAATTTTCGTCAAATATTATAATTTAACCTAGTGATTTATTTGGATAATGCCGCCACGACGCGGGTAACTCAGCCAGTACTAAACGCGATGCAAATTTGCGAAGTCGCTACCTACTTTAATACTAACACTGCGTACGCAGGCGGAATTAAAGCCGCGCAAACCATAACCCAAGCGCGCCAAGTACTGCTGCAAAAATTGCACGGTACGCACGGTCAATTGTTATTTACGTCCAGTGCCACCGAGTCCAATGCGCTAATCCTTAACCACCTTATCCGCCGCCCCAACCAAGGTTTAATTACCACGGCGGGCGACCACAATTCAATTTACTTACCCGCCAAGGCCTTGGGTGACCGCGGATTTAAGACGGCCATAGCACCACTGCTGCCCGACGGACGAATTGATTTGAACGCACTTGCCGACCTAATTACCGACCAAACCACCTTGTTTATGTTCAGTTTAGTCAACAGTGACATCGGCACCTACCAAGACGCCGCCGCACTGGTTGCGACCGTGCGCGCCAAGAATCCACGCGTCCATATTCACGCCGACGCGGCGCAAGCCTTTGCCAAGTTCGACTTTAACGTCGAGCAATTAGGTTTAGACAGTGTCACCATTTGCGCCCACAAAATTCACGGTCCCAAAGGGATTGGCGCGTTGTGGATTCGCAATGGACTGACTTTACCAGCACGGGAAGGGACCTTGAACAACGCGGGTATTGTCGGCTTTGCCGCGGCGGTGACTAATTTTAATTGTCCCCAAGTTTCCGACCTACACGCCTACTTGGTTAACCACTTACCCGCCGGTTGTCGCGTTAACGGCTTTAACAACAATCCGTACTTAACCAACCTTTTGTTACCCAACGTCTTTGGCGAAACGGTACTGAACGCTTTGTCCGCCCACGATATTTACGTGGGGGTTGGTTCGGCGTGCAGTACCCACGCCAAAGGTAACCGCACCTTGGCGGCAATGAAGTTTACCCCACAACAACAAAAACAAGTATTGCGCATCAGTTTTGGCCAAGACAACACCCTTGATGACGTCAAAACTTTTTTAACGATTTTGCAAACCATTTTGCCCACGATAAGCGGTTACCACGTTCCGCAACAAAAAGGCAATCGTTAACGGGCCAATGCCCCCGGGTACCGGTGTAATCGCCGCCACTTTTTTCGCCACGTTAGCGAAGTCCACGTCTCCGACCAAATGCCCGTCGGCCAAACGGTTAATGCCCACGTCGATCACGATTGCCCCCCGGGACACCATTTTGGCGGTTAATAAGTTAGGGTGTCCGGCCGCCACCACGATTATATCCGCCCGTTTGGTGTGTTCCGTCAAATCCCGCGTACTGCGGTGACAAACGGTCACGGTCGCGTTCAAGTTTTCTAATAATAACGCGGTCGGACGCCCGACAATACGACTGCGCCCGATCATCACCACGTTTCTGCCCGTTAAGTCGGGACACTCTGACGTAATGGCGTGGACTATCCCTTGCGCGGTGCACGGCACTAAATCGGCCGTACGGTTAGCCAACTTGCCCAAGTTAACATTGGTTAAACCGTCCACATCTTTTTGCGGATCAATCGCGTTGATAGCCGCCATTTCGTCACGACCAATTACGGTTGCCGGCAATGGTAGTTGCAACAAGATACCATTGACGGTTTTGTCTTGCGATAACTTTTTCAATAGCACGACAATTTGACGTTGCTGGCAATTCGCCGCCAAGGTGTGCAAAGTAAATTCAATCCCCGCTTTTTCACAGGCCTTTTGTTTGTTACGCACGTAAATTTGACTGGCAGGGTCGTCACCAACCAACACCGCCGCGAAACAAATCCGCCCACCGTCGGCCTTAATCGCCGCGACGTCCGTTGCAACTTCTGCCCGTACCGCCGCCGCTAACGCCTTGCCGTCAATAATTTTTACCATACCCTATTATACCCACGCTGCCGCCGCTTTTACAAGTATTATTGTCGTTCCCGCGCTTGATCGCGGGTGGGCTTGATAATGGCCGTGGTTAATTTGGACGTGGTCGCCACCGCCATGGTTTCCGCGTAAGTGCGGATTAAGTATTGGTATTTAGCGTCGGTGTAACCGTGATAATCGCGGTGTATTGCTAAATTGGTGGTTAACTTAAAACGCTGGGCTAGGCCTTTCCTCAAGTCGTTGTAACCACTGCCCACCGTCACGCGAGCCACCGGCGTGCCGTGTTGGTTCATCGCAGTCATCATCGCGTCCGCCGCGTTAATCACGGCCTGCATAAAAGTTTTAACTGTTATTTGACCGGTCCCTTGTTTTAGTTCCGCCAACACCCGATCGGGTATTTCAATGTTATCGTAGCACACGGTCTGGGTTACGGGGTCATACCAAACGTAGGCTTGCCCTAACAGGCGTTGGTCGGCGATCCGTTCCCATACCAAAAAGCCCGCGTGCGGATTAGTGTACCCGTCGCTCACACACGACTCACCCACCCCGCCGAACACTTGGCAACAATTCGTCAAGTCGCCCAGCACAAACCCTAACGGGTCGTCTTTACTTAGCACCCGAAAAGCAATCCCGTCGGTCGCCGCGGTCGGTTCTGCCCGCAAGACTGCCTGGTCTTTGCTTTGCTTGGCTTGGTCGAAAATCGCTTACATCGCGGCAAATTGTTCGGGGGTATAGCCATAACGCCCCACCATGGTGGCCAGTGGTTCGTTACCGGCGGTAACGTTGTCGTAGGTCATAAAATCACAATGTTCCGCCACGAATTGCGGCGATAATAAATCCCGTTGCGTATTACCGTGTACCACGCGGTTGGGGAAATTTTGCAAAAGACGACCCCACGCATTATGGGCAGCACACAGATAATCTTGCATGAAACCACAATCATCAAAGTAAAATTCCATAAAATCGGGATTGGTGTGGTAATACCGCATAAAAAATTGGGCAAAGGTCGGGTGATACGGACCGGTCAATTCTAACCGCGAAAAACTGGCGTGAATCCTTTGGGCAATCCAACTGGTACCCAGTTCTTCAGGCGGGTTAAATTGGCTACTAAATTTCCTAAGGTGCACCTTTTCCTCATCGAGGAACGTGGTGACGTGTTGCACCACGTAGTCAAACGCTTGATCGCGTTCACCTTGTTTAGCGGAAAAACCACCCAAAACGTAATAAATTTTCATTAAGTCGGGTAAAGAATTGTCCTTTTCCTCTGGTTCTAAATACTCGGCAAAATGCGAAATCTTGACCAATTCCGCCCAACGCTTATGGTTGTTGTTCACGAAATAATTCGCCATTTCCCCCGCGGGGAAGATTTTCAGTGTAAAGTCCGGCGGCGTAAATTTGATTTTATGCTCATTTTGCCACTGAACTATTTGCAAATAATTAGTGCGGTAATTGTCACCCCAAAGACAAAAGTTGATCGCGTCTTGCGGATAACGCTGGTGGCTGGCCGCCAAACGGGGATCGGGGTGCGGCGAAAAGACCAGCCACGGCTCGTCCTTACGTTTAGGTAAATACAAATTTCCCAATTGCTGATTAAGGCGATCCCCCAGTCCCTTAAAATTTTGCGTTCTGCCCACCCAGACTTGTGCCTGCGGACACAGGGCAAATGCATAGTCGCTGATCTTAGCCACTGGTTCCGGAAAGATGATTTTTTGCAGACCATAACAGAAGGCAAAAGGATAATCGCCCAACACGGTAGTGTTAGTCGGCACAGTATACTCACGAATTGGTTTCCGCGTCATGTTTAAGGCTTGGGTCAAAAATTCCGTGGACGTAAGCCCACACCCCAACGCGTGGGTCGCCACCAAATCAATCTGGCGGGCTTGACCACGGGCGACGGCGGCGTAATTGGTGACCCGAAAAGTAATCGGTTCTACTTGGTACCATTGATGACTGAAATTTGTTCCAATAGCGTAATGCTTGGCATTAACCCGGCACACATACTTTTTTCCTTGGCAGGTGAATTCGGAATTCAGTTTGGGGTAAGTTATCTGCTCTTCACAGACACGTTCCTTCGCGATAGTCGTATACCAACGTCCCGTACATGACACGTTCTCATCAATGTCGTAACTATTCAATCTGTCAGCCAAAGCAGCCAACCGGTCATCGGCAACGGCGGTTTGCGGGTATTCGCCCAAACTGACTTGGTAATAAACTTCCCCGTCGGGGGTGGTTTGTCGGGACAAACCCATTTGTTCGGTTAATTGCGCCAAGGTGTACCCCGCGGGCAAAGCCAAACTGATGCTAAACGCCGTGCCGATCGCTTCGTCGGGATTAAGCTATTGGTCGGCCGCCACGGCTTTCGCAAAATCGGTCAACGGTAAAGGCTTATCTGTTTTAGGCGACAAAAAGTGACGCCAAACCTTCGTTAATTTAGCGGTCAGCGGCTTGGCTGCTGCGGGTTGGGTCGTCGGCTGGGCGACCAAATACTGCGTCCAATCAATCACTTTGCTCATTTGGGTAATTTTACCACACCGCCCACGCGAAAAACAATACCCCTACGCCAAATTGTTCAAGCATTTGGTCACCGACATTGTGGTTGCCAAAACGACGACGGTTGTATATAATAAAACATTACGGCACGGTTGCTAAGTGGAAAAGCGATGGTCTGCAAAACCGTTATGCGCCAGTTCGATTCTGGCCCGTGCCTCCAAAAAAACAATTTTTACGCAAGATATAGTATGTTTACATACAAAAAATTAACTAACCAAAGAACCTTTTGTTTTTGACCCCAAAATTGACCCCAATTTTTGAAAAAAATTAAAGCCCTGCACAATGCGGGTTTTTTTACAATTCTACTTCTTATATTTTTGACATTTTGATTCTAACAATTTGAAATCAATAGTATGTGGTAAATATTTTGGCACAACCCTTAATCGCTTTTCAGCAATTTTTTGACTATAAATTAAATTAGCCTTATGATAGATTTCCAATCTATGTTTGGTAATAAAATCTATTTCCTTAATAATAAGGTTTTTATATTTTTCATCTTTTTCATTTGCTATATCATATTTAGTTATCGCAATTTCATTAATTGGTATCATATTTCCCAAGCAAAATTTTACCTTTCATCTCTGGCTTACCATTTTTTTCGATAGTAACAATTCTCATTAAAAAATTGGGTCTTTACAAATAGTTCCATCCGAATTAAAATCTTTTGGTTTCGGACTGGACAATGGTGCAAAATACTTAATGTCACCAATAGCCAGCACCACCCCAATATATTTTCGCATATGTTTTCTTTTACCTATCTTGCTATCACAAACCTTATTATCAAATTGCGACAAATATTTAATGTAATCGTCATCAATATTATAAATATGTATCTTTTGCGAAATATCTCCAATTAAGGAATAACGGATAGATTACTCTATCCGTTACACCATTTTTAAAGTTTCCCACTAAGGTAGGGTTCTCCCTTAAAATTTCCCACTAAGGTAGGGTTCTCCTAGGAAGTATTCTAAACCATATGGTGTTTGCTTGTCAACAATTAGAATATAATTCTTCCTACTTATATTATGAACCAACATTTATATTTTTTACTTTTAACTGCCACAAAAAAATTATATAATGCAATTGATCAAACTACGGTGACTTACGAGCCCGTAGTTTTTTTAATGCGATACACGATTACCTTGTCGGTAACTTTCTTAAACTCACAATCGAAACCGATACTGCTAATCAAATCATTGAACGCACCATCAGTAAAGTAGGTTGTCACCTTATCTTTGAAATATAAATTGGTAGTACGATAATAGGCTTTTTTGTTATAACCAATGCGATCGGACTTAGTTAGGTACAGAGCACATTTTGCAATTCATTAACACTATTAAACGTATACACTACGTAATATTCGTCGTCGTAAAAGGTGTATTCTGGCACGGTGGCCAACTGGGCAGGAATGGTGTAACGTTGGGTTTCATCGTTAGTAAAAATCATAAAAACTTTGCCTGTTGGGTATTGCTTCACATGGTCGACCGCCTGCAACCACGGCCAGACGTGGTCCAGCGTGTCGTAACTGTCGGCGTAACCATTAATCCAATCCGGTTGTCCCCAACACCAAACTTCCAGCGCACCGTTAGACAATTCGGTTAATACATTGGCTTGCCACATACTGCCATAACCTTGGTAATAGCCTGCATCCACCAATTGCGTCGTCACCGTCAATAACGCTTTTTTTTGCGGACTTACCGGAACAAACCACCAGCCGACGAAGTTACTTAACACCACCACTAACGTAACGCCGTAAGTTAAACCCGCGATCAGACCTTTCAACGTTCCTGCTAGCCGTTGCCCAACGTAACGCCATTGGCAATTTTCGGTCAGCCACAAAGCCAACACTGGTAACGCCAAGACAAAAACCAACACGTTAACGCGGTCTAAAATTTCCATATAACAGAACACATAAACGGCGGTCAAGGTAAACCAAGTGCTGACCATAAACCAAGTTAACTGTACGGCGCCAAATGAGTAGCGATTGCGGTGTTTTAGGATGTCCGCGCTACTGACGACAATCAGGGCCAGAAGCACAATTGCTAACAGGTTGCCAAAAGTTGCCCCCCCCCCCTATAATCTTGCCCTCACGCCACCCCAAGGCCGCGAGTAGGCTGGTTAAAACCGTCCATAAACTGTCTAGACTGGGCACTCGCCACGTAACGCCGAGAAATTGGACGAAACTAAACCAGTGACCGAGAATAATATTAACCACTAACCCACACAATGCCCCCGCCAAGGCTATACTACTGGTCACTACCATTTTGACGGCGACGGTCTTGGTCGTAGGTTGCCGGCTAGTAAGCCAAAACATCACGGACGCCAACACCAACGGGATACTGGTGATAACAATTTGGCGGAAGCCACCAATGCCGGCCAACAAGGATAAAACAGTTGCCCCGACGATTAACCAATTACGGTGCTGGGTATTGGTGGTCCGTACCGCGTAAAAAACCAAGCCCAGTATTGCAAAAGCAATGGTGACGTGGGGCAAGTAAAAAGCACCATGATTAACAAAATGTGCCCAATCCCAACTGGTCGCCAACAACAGGAACGTCGCCGTCCACGGGAAAAGTGCTTTTTTTTGTAACGACGCTAATAAAAAATAAAAGGACGCTAACATTAACCCGTGCAAAATAATGGTCCCAACAATGCGTACCACCGCCCAACTTTTAAACAACCAAAACAAAGGCACAAAAATTAACTGGGTATTCAAAAAGCGGATTTCGGTCGAATAAAACCATTGGTTGGTTAAAATAAAGCCCTTACCTTCCGCCAACATTTTGGCCAAGACCAATTCGCTGGCCATGTCACTGTCCAACTGAGCCGGGTAACTAACGATTAACCCTACCCCCAATAGCACACACGCCAGACCGAACACTGTCCACGGCAAGATTACCCATAGTTTTCCACGGACAGATTTTTGCTTAAACGGCACCGCGGTCGGCGTGACGGGGGTTTCGGTTTTCACCAATTGCATACTGTCATAAAGTAACATACCCGCTCCGCCCACGCAAACCTTTGTTAGAGTTATCCCGCCTTATTCGGGAATAAAACCATCGTCGTGCACCGCGTCACATTCGTAAAAATCTAACTTAAAGCCCAAGTGGTGATAAGTATCGGCGGTACCACCCAACATAATTTGTTCAGTACCGTATTTACTACGCACCCGATCAAACACGTCCGCCAAGGCTTGGTTCTTAATTTCGGCATTGTCGTCAGCAAATAAACCCACTTGCATCGGGGCATGATCGGTCAAGTGTGATACCGCCACCCGCAATGCCCGCACCGGAGTCACGTTCTTTTGCCCCTTACCCCAAATCTCGTCGAAAATTGCCAAGGCGGTGTTGGTGATGGTTGGTACAGTGTTGGTGGGCGTGGTTAAACTTTGTTGTGCACCCGTCCACAGTAAATCCGTACCCTTGACACTGACCGTAACCGTATAACCTTGGTAACCCGCCTGACGCAAACGGAACGCGACCTTTTCGGCGAGTAAATACAGCACCTGCCCCACTTCTTGCCGCGTGGTTATATCGTACGGCATAGTCGTACCGTTACCGACACTTTTGGGTGGTTCGTGGGTATCGTAGTCGGCGACGGGGCTGTAATCTGCGCCACGGGCGGCCGCCACCAACTTTTCCGCATTGATACCAATAAAGGTTTTCAAGGTTGCCACGTCGTAATTAGCCAACTCGCCAATCGTTTTTACGTTTAACTTTTGCAACAACGCTTGCGTTTTTTTACCAACAAATAATAGATTATTCAACGGTAATGGATAAATCAACCGTTGGTAATTATCACGAGTAATCGCCACCACCGTATCGGGTGCCGCCAAGTCACTGCCCAACTTGGCGTAAGTTTTATTGTCCGCCACCCCCACCGAAATCGTCAAACCGGTTTCCGCTTTTACTGCGGCACAAATTTGGTAAGCGATCGACAATCCGTCACCGAACAGTTTACGACTGCCCGTCACATCTAACCAACATTCGTCAATACCGAAACTTTCCACCTGATTCGTAAAGCGGTAATAAATGTTCTGTACCTGCTTACTATAACGCGTATATGCGGCGTAGTCCGTCCCTACTACTACCAAGTCGGGGCAAACCTGCTGGGCTTGCCAGATAGCCATGCCGGTTTTAACGCCCATTTTTTTGGCGGTTTCACTTTTGGCTAACACAATCCCCTTGCGTAACGCGGGATTACCACAAACCGCCACGCACTTACCCCGTAAACGCGGCTCTTGCTTAATTGCGACCGACGCAAAAAAGTTATTCAAATCACAATGCAAAATTACGCGTTCGCCTTTGGCCTTTTCTACCGCATTAAACATCGCTTTCCAACCAAAGGTCATATTAACATTATTTCCCGCCGTGCGCAACTTACCCAACCCAGCCGCATAAAATAATAAGTCAGTCAGTAAACCACTTGACACCAAGCACTGATGTGCTATACTTAAAATTTATAATTACCCACAGCGGGGTAAAGCAATAGGAGTATTATGGAGCATAAAAAACCACTTGATTCGCAAACGGAAATTGATAATTTCTGTGCACGCTTTGACATTCGTCCGGCGCACTGGCCACGCGTTGAGGCCGGCTATGGTTTTTATGCGATTGTCGATGCCGGCAAAAAAGATTTGGGTGACCTGATTGGTAAACTATGGCGCAAAATGGATGAAGCCGAACTGGATTACGCACAGACTGACCGCCAACCCAGTGTCATTTTTAACCTGTTAAGGGACTACGCCCGTTGCAGTGTGTTGATGGATGACTTTAATGAAGCCCCCGAGTTGATGGCGAACATGCGTCAACGTTTGGGGGGCGAAATTTCCGTACATAACCGTGACGCTTATAAGGCGTTCCACCTACACACGCAATTAGGGGGCATTAACTGCGAAGTGCAATTCCACACGCACGAAACCTACGACTTAAAACTAGCCACCGATGGGCTTTATAAAAAATGGCGTAAACCAATGGCGGAAAACAAAGCCGCTGTTTTAGCGAATCCGGAATACATTAAAGAACATAACGTCATGCGCCCGTTGTGCAAAGCTATTTACGACCGCAGTGGTTTTGACCAAACCTTACCGGCTGTTGAACAATTACGTAGTAGCAACCACCCGCTGCCACCCATGACTTACCAAAACATTTTAATGATTGACCGCCGTGCTGCGGAAGTCCAAGAGGACTTAATTCGCACAGTGCAAGACGAACTGGATCGCCTTTCAATAAAGCGTATTACGACCCAACACGATGTTAAACATTTAAGTGAAATTGAAATCAACAAACTGTTAACCACGATTGACCAACGCCGAGTAACCCAAACCGCCCCGCAACTATTGTCTGACCTCTGCGAAAAATAACCCAGTTACTAAAAAACGCGGACAATTAAGCCGCGTTTTTCATAATTGATTAAATTGTTCAGTTTGACTCGGGAACGTACGTTAACAAATCCGCCGGCTGGCAGTCCAATTCTTTACACAGCGCGTTCAGTGTGGAAAAACGAATAGCGACAATCTTACCCGTTTTAATGTTGGATAAATTGGCGTTGGTCAGGCCAATTTTTTCCGCCAAGTCTTTCAGCCGCACGCCTTTTACTTTCATGATTTTATCGAGATTGAGTGTGATCATAAGGTCTCGTCGTTGGACTGTTGTAGTTTAGCACCATATTGGAAAAAGACGCTACCAAAAAGCAAAATGATACCGCACAGAATCCCGCCCACGCCAACGTTGAACACTAATTCACTGTCGCGGATGGCTGACTGTACAATCGCGGTGGCCACGATAGCCGGCACGGTTGATGCCAAAATCGTGGTAATCCCCATTTTACGCAGGTACTTCGGCAACTGCGGGGTGAACGGCGAACCAGAGTCAACAATCGCTTTGCACCATTGTTCCGCGTTCCACAAAATACCAATCGCGAAGAACGCCACCAACGCCAAGTCCACGAACATGGCACAAAACTGCATGGGCGGAATCGCGTTGTCCTTGACGGTCAACGGTAACACGACCGCCAACACCACCGCCGCGGTGCAAACCACGCACGCCAAGATGTACAGCACCTTGCTGGTGACATACCCAACTTTGGCAACTTTAACCAACTGCTCCTTATTATTCATTTTTTTATTTTACCTCCTTTTAAGCCTATTTTTATGGCTTAACGGAAGTATTATACCATAAAATTATCGTTTGTCAATAATTTTTATCGACAATCGATAAATTTTATTTGTTGAATTGGCGATACCGCTGTGTTTGCGCACGGCAGGTATTACTCTACCCACATCACAAAAAAGGACGGTCGTTTGCCGTCCCTTTTTATCGCTGTCGCAAGTCAATTACCGTTCGCGTTCGGGTTTAGTCGACTTAGTTTGTTGTTCTTGTAAGTCGTCTGCGTTAATCAAAATTTCTTCTGGCATACTTTTACCAGCATAGTGTGCGAGTTCCCATAAAGATATGGTAAGGTAGCCATCCTTGTCCACCTGGTTATTGATTATTTCTTGTTTGATCTCTTCCGTCGGGCGTTCAACAGGCCCCTTGTTATATGCTAACATATAAAGTTGATAATCACTCAGTTTCACCTTAACTTTTGCACCAACATTTAAGGTTTTTAATTTTGCTTTTTGTTCCATATCGTTTACCATAATTTTCTCCTTTTATTACCTATTTAAGGTATATCTGAGTACAGTATACTCCCCCCCGCACACAAAAAAGTCAATACCCATAATTATGTCACCCAACTTATTACACCGCCGTCTTACTTAGTTCAACGTTAATTTTAACCCTTTTTATAATTTTCGTTAGCGTTAAAAATTTGCAGACAGTTTTTTACTGCGTCCGTGATTTTGGGGTTGGCCATTAGTGTTCATCATCAATAACGAATAAACGTATATCAGCAATACCAATAAATACTTTATTTAAGTAGCGCGGGACTTAATTTGCGTTTTTTCATTTTTAGGACTAATACTAACGCGACCACAAAGATGGCAACACCCGCCACCGCCAACGCACTGCCCACAAAAATGCCCCAATTAAAACCACTGGTGACCGGTACCGTATAAGCGAAGGTTACGTCCGTTTGCCCAGCCCCGCTGTACGCAAACACCGCGTAAACTTGCCCATCTCGGTTAACCAAAGTAAATTGGTTAACCTTTTGCGTCGTACCCTCCGCTGCTGTGACCATAATGGTTAAATTTTTTTGTAACTGATCAAACGCCACGGTGCCGTCCTGCTCCGCTAAAGATTGCAAAGCCGGTGGTACCAAAATTTGCAATTCTAAATTGCCAACCAGGTCAATCGGCGTTCCGTCACGAGTAATTTGCATCGCGTAGGCAACACTGGTAGTGTCCTGTACCTTTGTGGCCGATGATGCCGCCAAGACCAAACCGTAACTGCCGTCGGCCGCAATCACTAAACTGCCTAACCCATCTTCAGCAGTAATCAACTGGTAAATTTGGAAATAGCCCACCGCACTGACGTCGTTAAAGTTCGGGTGGTCGGTCAAAGTCGCGGTCACGCGGTAATGACCAATCGCAGTGGGTAATTCAGGCGAACTTTCCGCAT
>CATLHJ010000018.1 GCA_949949035.1 uncultured Clostridia bacterium
AAAAACTGTCAATAACCGTAAAAGGAGCAAAAGTAACATGGCAAAAATTGGTAAACAATGGGGCACCATCATCGCCTGCTGGGCGGTGGCGTTGGCCTTCATCATTACGGGCATCTGTTTGGGAACAATCATTCCCAGTAAGGCCGTGGACGAAAAGGCGTTCGAGGTAACGTTTGGTGACAAAGTGAATTATTATGCGGGTAATACCGATGGAATGCTGGTTATGCAAACCGAACTATTTGGCTTATCGACCACGGCGGAAAACCCCGCAGTCATTAAACTGATGACCGACATTAACGCGATTAAAGAATTTAACTGGGTTTTTTATCGTGAAGGTGAAGGTGAAGAAGATTATCAAAATTGTTACTACACTTTGGATTTGAACGGCCATATTATCCAGACCGACAGCGCAAATTTGTGGGTGTATCCCCAGGCCAATTTAACCATTATCGATTCTAACCCGACCGCGGTGCATTATTGTGCCCCTGATGGTGACGGTTACCGTTTCGCCGATGTGCCGTTAATTGGCTATACGGCGGTTAAGGGCGGGGTTATATCCGGCGGAGAGTGTGGTATTCAGGTTGTCGGTGAATTAACGATTGATGGCGGCACCTATTTGGGAACCGGCGGTTTTGTCGTAACTGGAGGTGGCAAAATGATGGTTAATAACCTTTATTCGCAGGTTTGCGGCACGTATGAAGACATGGAGAATATAGCGTTTATGGTGGAAAGAAACGGTACGCGAGTAGATTTCGATGGCACGGAAACCACCACTCACGCGGAGTTGGTAATTAACGGCGGCACCATTTACGGTAACTTTGTCTATTATGATAGTTATACTAACCTACAAACGCACGACAGTACCACGACTCCCTATCTGGTCGATGATTTGACGGCGTTGCCGACCGATTCGCCAATCAAAGTTACGGTGGCCATGCAAAAGACCACCGACGACAATGGATTAACCGTTTATCAAGCGGCAAAAACAACTGATGATCAACCGGACACCGACGGTCAGGGTGAGCAAATCACCGCGGACAGTCAAACTAATTTAATTGGCTTGATTATTTTGGGTGTCGCCGCCGCGGTGTTGGTGATTGGCGTGGTGGTCATTATTGTGGTCGGTATTAAACAACGTAAAAAAGCCGCCTAGGCTGTGGGCGTGGCGGTGTAGTGCGTGGCGTCGGCGTCGGTGCCATAAAATTCTGTGGCACAGGTGACCATCGCGGCGTGGCAGGCGGTACGCAACTGGTCAACGTTGGTCGGGCGGTCGGTATTGGCATCAGGGAACAAAGGTGGTAAAATTTGCAAAGTAATTTTGCTGTGCCGACCCAACAGCCGGTCGAACCTATTTAAGGGGCGAAACAAAATAACCGCCGGTAACACGGGGCAATCGTTTTTTGTCGCGTAATAAAAGGCTCCTTTCTTTAACGGCCGAATTTTGGTATAGCCCGGCCACAAACTTTCTTCCGCGTAGACCGTGACCAAGCGGCGGTGCTTTAACAGGTTAGTAATTGTGTTGTCCAGTTGACGTGTCAGTTTTAACGAATTACCAATCGGTAGCACCCCCGCTACGTTTAAGGTTAAACCGGCTAAGCCCCGTTTATTATTGTAGGCGGCCGCCAAATAGTACATGCGGCGGGTACGCGAGATTTGGCGGGCGATTAAAGGGTCCAACAAATGCACATGGTTAATGACAACGATGGCTCCCTTTTTACGGAGTTGGCGCAAGTGCTTTTTGCCTTTGACCCGCAGTCCAAAAGACCAACCGGTGACCAAGGGACCCAGTAGCCACGCCACAGTACGCACCAGTGCCGAATACAAGTGCCAAAACGGACTGCGGTGGCGGTAATTAAAACGGTCGGGGTCCAAAGGTTTAACCAAGCGTTCGTCAACGGGACGAATGTCTTGGTCAAATTCTCCCGCTTGTTCTTTGGTGTGAATCGCGGCGGTATACTTATTGTGGGGCATTGGTAACTTCCTTAGTAACGGCTTCGTCGGTGGTGTAATGTTCAATTTGCGTCCATACCACTTGGCGTTTGAACAAGGCGGTAATCGCGATTGGTACGTATAACGCCATAAAGAACGGGAACATAAGACTGGTCGTAATGGCTTTCCCTAAACGCAAATTGTTGCGGCGGTGTTCCGCCACCAACATGAGTGCCGCGTACGCCACGAAAAATAAATAGCAACCCAGCAGTGCGACGCCACAACTCATGAACGCCCGAATCCACAGGGTCGACAACACGCCGGTACACAGCCCGACGACACCCATGGTGAAGGTCGCAATGACGTAAAGGATAATACTCACCAACGGGACAACCACGGGAATAATATTCATGATAAATTCGATTTTGCCTAACCGTTGGGTGCGGGAACTGCGGATACTTTTGACCAGTGGCTTACGGTACTTTTTATTAACTTGAAAATAACCTTTAACCCAACGCAGGCGTTGCGTACAACTGATGCGCAGTGACTTGGGTTGTTCGTCCCAAAACTCGGCGTACTCGTTATAGGCACCCCGCAGATTATGCAAGGTGGCGTAGTAACTGATTTCCGCGTCTTCGGTTAAGGTTTGGAACGGCCAACCGCCTAACATATTGATAACACCCGCACTGATGTAAAAACCGGTACCGGAAACCAAGACATTTTGGGCAAAGCGGGCGCGGCATTTATTTTGGAAAGTGTTAATCATGCTGAAAGTCAGCGCGCTGCAACTGGCGACCCAACCGTCGTTCCAGTTTAGGGAATTGCGGTAGCCCAAGGCGATGTCGTAACCGGCGTCAAACACATTGTTCATTTCGGTTAAGTAGGTGGGGGATATCTGGTTATCGGCGTCAAAAATAAAGTAGGCTTCGTAATCTTTGGCCGCCGCCAGCCCGGTACTTAACAGGTGGCGCAACATTTGGTCCAAGGCCGCCCCCTTGGTTTTCACGTTCAGGTTAGGACGCACAAAAGCGGTTGCAAACGGGAACTGTTTAACGATCGCCACGGTTGGGTCATCCGCCCGTTCCACGATCACGTAAACGTCAAATTTATCCGTGGGGTAATCGCTGTCGGCAAAACTTTGCAGTAATTTGCCAATGACTTTACTTTCTTCACGAGCCGGCACCAAAATAGCAAACCGGTGTTGGGTTTTTGCCGCGGGGAAGTGTTTGGTCGGGAACAAACCGTAAAGATGATAAAAGACTTTATACAATAGTAAAATAAGAGAAATGCTTAACAGCAAGAAAAAAATTTCATCTAAAATCTGCAAGGTTGTCGCGTACATAGGACATTATAACATATAATATCCACAAGACAAATGTTCAATTTCGTAACCGAGTTTGACAGAGGGCAAGGTAAGGTGTATCTTGATGATGAGATGGCATCCGTGGTTTGGTACAAAAGATACAGTTATCTATTTATTCCCGCTTTGTATTTGTTAATGGGAGTCTTGTTGGACGTGGCCATGTATGGTTTTATGGGACTGCCGTTTGCGTCGGACTACGTTTACAGTTTCGCCATCATGGTAATTGTTGCCGCTTTGTTGTGTTTAACGCAACGCAAATGGTTACAAATCACTGTGGTTTCTTTACTGCTGGCGGTGCAGTTATTTACCTGTATTTCCAACATTGTGTCGTACATCAGTTTGTCGGAAATCTTTTCGTGGGAAACTATTGACTCGATTGTTAACGCGATTATCGCGTCGACGTCTACGCAACTGGATCTTACTTTCTTGGTGCCGTTAATTATCATGGTGGTTTTTTACGTAGTGGCGGTAATTTTAATCGCCAAGTTCTGTAAAACGCCCGTGGTGAAAAAGCAACGGCGTATTTTTCAACCCGTGTTGTCGTTAGTTTTAATTGCGGCCAGTTTGTTGACTTACGGAGTGGCTTATTGGACGTTGCCCGCGTACCAAGACGAATATTTGGATAATTTGACCAACCGTAAGTTTGTGTACGACACCTTTGCCAACCGTGTGCAGAGTTTCAAGATGTTCGGCACGTACAGTTACTATTTGAATAATTTGTTGGCCTTAATGTCGTTCAAGTCCGCGACTTCTACCGCCGACGCGTTGGACATTACGGTAAAAGACTACCAGCCCGACAGTTACGGCTACGAAAATATTGCACAGTTGCAACCCGGCGACAACTTGATTATGATTTTAATGGAAACCTTTGAACGAACGGCGATTAACCCGTACACCATGCCAAACCTATACCAATTTATGCAAGAAAATTGTTACGCGGTAGAAGGTTATTACAGCATTGAACGGACCTGTATTCCTGATTATTTAAGCCAGACCGGTACCCACGTGTTAGGTAAGGAAATGTGGAGTGCCTACGCGAACACGGAGATTCCGTTTTCGTTGGCCAACATTTTCGGGCGGGCAGGCTACACCACCAATGCGTTCCATAATGGTGAAGGTAAATTTTATAACCGTAATCGTTTGTACAGTAAAGCATTGGGGTTTGACCATTTCTACGACTACAACGCGTTAAGCACGCAATACAAGGCCTATTTTAACGGCAACAAGGACGAAATTTTGTTTAAGGAAAACTTGACCCGCATGGCACCCGCCGACCAAGATTTTTACAGTTATGTGGTCAGCATTTCCACCCACGGTTTAGTGCCGGGCATTAACTTGCAACCCCTGTATCCCGAAGAGTATAAAGTGCTGGAACATTATAGTGTCGAATTGGCCGAGTTATACCCGTGGCTGAACAGCAACGATAAGGACAAGGTGCAAATTATTAAAAACTACTTGGCCGGTACGGTGACCTTTGACCGTGGTTTTGGGGCGTTGCTTGATTACTTGCGCACCACTGATGACCAAACGGCACCCGGCAAGAAGTTAATTGAAACGACCGCCATCGTGATGTTCGGCGACCATTACTATTACTTAAACCCGTTGGCCGCCCAAAAGGAACCCGAAGCCGCCAACCCTAACGACTTGATTGGTAACCAGTGTCCGTTTATCGTTTACAACCCGCGTGCCAGTCACCCCGATGTCCCGACCGCAACTTACGCGCAAAACGCGTTGCTCATGGGGGTTGATGAAGCGCAACCGTGGGGGCAGACCATTAAACGTTTTACCGCCACCATGGATATTTACAAAACGGTGTGCAGTCTGTTCGGGATTGTAACCGACCAACAATTAACTTACGGTCATTCGGTATTTACCGACCAACCATCCGTCGGGGTGGGCTACATTAACGGGTACATTTGGGGTGAAAACACGGACGGCAGTAAGTGGCGTACCGTGGATTTCCAAGAGTTTGTGGGGGCAACGCCCAGTAGGGACGAACTGAAAAAGGTGGCACCATTGTTAACCCAAACCTTTGACAGCATTATTGCCAACATGACCCTGTACGAAGGTAAAGGCTTTAAGACGTTAGACAAGGCTTACTATACATTAGGCTCGTTCGCCGCGTGAAGGTCCAGTACAATGTGGTAATCGGTCAACCACAGCGCGATTTGATAGATAAAGGCGAGGTATTGCGGACGGTTCATCAGTTGCCCGAACCACGGGCGGGTGTTTTGTCCGTCGCGGTCGCGTAACACTTGCGCCACATAATCTAAATCCACAATTTGCCACAACGGGTGTTCTTCGTCGTTTAACAATTCGCCAATCCGTTGTTCGACCAAGCGAGTATATGCGGGATCCATGGTCTTGGGGTAGGGACTTTTTTTGCGGTAGACCACGGACTTGGGTAACAGGTCACGGCAGGCGTAACGCAAAATACCTTTTTCGTAGCCACCATAATTTTTCATCTGCCACGGTAAGTTATAAACGTACTGCACCAAATTAGTGTCGGTAAACGGCACGCGGACTTCCAAGCCGTGGTGCATGGCCATACGGTCGGTGCGCTCCAATAAGTTCAGGCCAAACCAACGCATGGTTAGGTAACTGTACGTTTTCATCTGGCGGTCGGCCGGACTGTCGGCGGGGTGCAACGGTACTTCACTTAACGCCCGTTGGTAAGTGTGGTGCATGTAGTTTTTGATATTTAACACTTTACGTAACGGTTTGGCGATGGTTTGTTCGCGGATGTCGGTGTTAATCGACCACGGAAAAGTGGTGGCGTGCGCGGTATCGGCCCGGTAAAACCATGGGTACCCGCAAAAAATTTCGTCGGCAAATTCGCCACTTAAGCATACGGTAACGTCTTTTTTGATTTGTTCACAAAACAGTAATAACGAACTGTCGATATCCGCCATGGCGGGATAGTCGCGGGCGTGCAGGGCGTCACGTAGTGCGTGGTACAAATCGGGGGTGTTCAGCAAACGGTAAGCGTGGTCGGTATGGTATTGGGCGGCGACTTGGTCAATAAACTGGTTATCGCGTGACGGAGTAAAGTCGGTCGCCACAAAGTTTTCAGCATTGCCGACGTAGTCGACGGAAAAGGTTTTTAACGGCTGTTTGCGGTCGCGTGACGCCAAAGCGGTAACGATACTGGAATCCAATCCCCCGCTTAAAAAGGTGCCAATAGGAACGTTGCTGACCATTTGTTGTTGCACAATCGCGGTTAAGGCGTCACGCAAGTGCCGGGCAGTGGTGGCTACGTCGTCGGTATGCGGGTGGCTTTGTAAACGCCAATAGGTTGTAGTGGTTAATTGTCTATCCGCGAACCACGCATACTCGGCCGGCTTAATTTCCTTGATGTCGGCGTACACCGTTTGTCCGGGAGTACGGGCGGGAGCCACGCCAAACAGTTCCCGCAGTCCGTCCAAGTTAACCGTTGGACTGACGGCGGGGTGGGCAAGTAACGCTTTGATTTCGGACGCAAACGCTAACTGGCCGTTCCGCAGGTAATAAAATAGCGGCTTGACTCCTAACGGGTCGCGGGCTAAAAACACACGATTGCTGGGTAATTCGTGAATTACGAACGCAAAAATACCTTGCAAATAATTAAGGCATTTTTCGCCGTCCAGGGCGAAACACTTTAACACCAATTCCGTATCACAGGTAGTAGTTAATTTGATTTTGGCTTGTTGTAAGTGCGCACGTAACGCGTCGGTGTTATAAATTTCTCCATTATAAACAATGGTGTAAGTGCGCCTACGGTAAGTAGTCGTCAGGGGTTGGTGACCATTAGCCACGTCGATAATACTTAACCGCTGGTGCGCCAAGTAAACGTCTTGGTGGCGGTATTGGCCCGCGTCATCGGCGCCACGGGGTGATAAAGTTTGTTGCATTTGGGTAAGTACTTGTTTACCGAACTTGGGTCGGTACTTAAAATTGATAAAACCGGCAAGACCACACATACGGCAGTTTATGCGTCGGCGGGTAATTTGGTTAACGTTTGACACGGGCAGGTTACGCCGTTTATAATAAAAATTATGAAAGTTTACGGCGATTACCACACTCACACGCAGAACAGCGATGGTAAGAACACGATTGACGAAAACGTTGCTGCTGCCCAGAAGCGGGGCTTACAGCAGGTGGCGATTACTGACCACGCCCACTATCGTCCGCGCAACGCACAAAAGCGTTTAGAAAAAGCGTTATTGTTGAAAGCCCAAACCATCAAGGCCGGTAAGGTGCACGGGATTGAAACTTTTTACGGCGTAGAGGCCAACGTTAAGGGCACACATGGCGAAATTGATGTATCTAACGATGAGCGTAAAATTTACGACCTCGTCGTCTGTGGTATTCACGCTTCGGTACCGCCGAAACGTTGGTACGAGTGGTTTACCTTCTATTTACCCAATTTGTTTTGGTATTGTTTACGGCGCATGTTACACGTCGAACTGACCCCGAAGGGGCGCATTCGTAAAAACACACGTGCGGTAGTGAATGTAATTGAAAAAAACAACATTGACATTTTAGCGCACCCGAACCGGTATTTCCGCTTGGACGTAATGGAAGTGGCCAAAGCCTGTGTCGCGCGGGGCACTGTGATGGAATTAAATAACAAGCACATCAGTTTCCGTCCGATTGACTTTGAACGCATGGTAGCCATGGGAGTTAAGTTCGTCATCGACAGTGATTCCCACAAAGCCGAAAACGTTGGCCGCATGGATCGGGTAGAAAGTTTCTTAAAATTGTGCGATTACGACTCGTCTTGTATCATCAATTTATCACAACCGTTTGCGCGTCCCAAAGCCGCGTTGTTGTCGCAAATTGTCGAGGCGGCGCATGGATCTGACGAAGTGCGATAAAATCATTTATGGCATAATGCGGAATAACGCTAACCGCGCGGCGAACTGCGACGCAGGAAATATTGCCAAGCAGGTTAGGGCCGCCAGTTACCAAATTAAAATCATTAACGAATTAACCGCCAGTGGTGCTATTAAGCAATTAAGTAAAAAACTGCAAGCCACCGCGTTATTGCGTGTCGCTCACCCCGACGCCACCTACGAAGAGTTGGCGCAAATGTTACAAATTACGAAAAGTGGCGTGGTGAATCGCTTGCGCAAAATTATTCAGTTACATAGTGCTCTTTAATGGCTTGACGCGCCCGCGCGATGCCTAACGCGCGGGGTGGCAGTTGGTCGGTGATGACCGAACCGGCGGCGATATAAGCGTGGTCGCCAATGGTTAAGGGCGCAATCATGCACGAATTGCTGCCGATGAACACCTGGTCGCCGACCAGACAGTTGGTTTTGACTTTGCCGTCGTAATTACAAAAAATTACGCCACAACCTACGTTACAGTTGCGCCCCAAAGTGCTGTCCCCGACGTAAGTCATATGGGCAATCTTGGTGCCGTCGCCGATTTGGCTGCGTTTAATTTCCACATAGTTACCAATGCGGCAGTTTTTGCCAATCACACTGTGGGGGCGTAAATGCGCATAAGGACCCACTTGGGTGTTTTCGCCAATTAAACTGTCGGTAATGCGGCAACCGTCCAAAATCGTGGCGCCCGCCTTGATGTCAGTCTTGCCTAACAAATGGACGTTCGGTTCAATCGTTACGCCCGCGGCAATTTTAACGTCCGCGTCAATATAAGTGTGGGTGGGGTCAAGCAGGTTAACTCCGTTCTTTAGGTGGTGGGCGTTAATGGCTTCCTGTTTTAAGGCGCGAATTTTGGCCACTTGCTGGTTGTTGAATGCGACTAAGTAATGGTTTTCGTTAGCGGTACGGAACTCGTCCACGGGGAAGTCGTCGCTGGTGGCTACCCGTTGGGTGTTAAAGACCCAACCGCGGGGTAACTTAACGGCTGCCGCGTTTTTTTGTTCAGCGTAAGCCACGGCGCGCAAAATCGCGTCCGTGGTTAACAGTGGCATATCACCATAAGTCACAAAGGTGTAGGGTTTATCGGACAAATTGTTTTTGAACAAAGTGATGATATCGTCTTCCGTAGTGGCAGGAACTGCGCGGTGGGCAAAGGGTGCCACCGCACTGGCTACCCAGTCGCTGACCGTATGACCACAAATATCTTGGGTCATCAGGTCGGTTGGCTCGTAATTGGTCAGTTGTAGCACCAAAACAAAAGTTTTACTGGTCATGCTTGTTCCTCCACGTTAACGGTTACCACACCCGTAAGGTTGTGGTTGTACTTAACTGTTAATTTATATGTGCCGGTTGTTTTAATTGGTGCGTCCATGACCAAATGCCGTTTGTCCAAGGTGATACCTTGCTTGGCTAACGCGTCCCCGATTTCGGTAGCAGTAATCGCCCCGAATAGTTTTTGGTTAGCCCCGACTTTAACTCGTAAAGTAACGGGTGTTTGGTTTAACGCGTCGATTTGGGCTTTAATGGCGGCGATTTCGGTTTGGGTTTGATAATCGCGGCTGGCGGCTTTGCCTTTAATTTCGGACAGCAGGGCGTTATCGACCACCCGCCCAATTTTATTTTTCACGACAAAATTACGGGCGTAGCCGTCGTTCAAATTAACGATGTCACCCGCTTTCCCGTGACCCTTCAAATCTTTTAATAAATAAATTTGCATATTATATTTTAATATAGAAAATAATAAAGTCATAATGAATATTCGTTGTCGTAAAATGGATTGTGAATTTAATCAGGCGGGGACTTGTCACGCCAGTAAAATTGGGGTTGACCGCAGTGCAAACTGTGCGACCTACCGCGCGAACAAAAGTAAACAAAATTTGGAAATGGCGGAAGAATTGGCTCCGACTATCCCTAACAATGTGCCGTTACGTTGCCAAGCGCAAGGTTGTCTGTACAACCACCAATGCCGTTGCTCGGCGAATGGGATTGCCGTGATCGCCGATGAACACCACAACCAAGCCGATTGTGCGACTTTTATTGAGCGTTAAAACCCAGTGTATAAAACCCACTTAACTGGTCAAAAATTATCAGCAAGGGGGGAAAAGAAAATGGATATTAGAATGGCAACACAAATGGAAAAAGCCAAACGCCAAGCCATCGCAATCAGTGTTTTCTTGGTGGTTTTAATGTTGGGGGTAGCGACAACTTTTATTGCGTTAAGTTTTGTCGGTAACCGTGGCGTAGGGGACGATGTGCCGATTGACGCACCACAAAAACCCGTGGTCACCGCTTCGTGGGTCATGCCCGTGGCGGCCGATGCCGCCACCGTCTTGAAGGAAGCCAACTTCAATTTGGTACAAAAAAACAACACGCAGTCGTGGTACGAATATGACTTGGGCTACACGATTGGCGCCGCGGCGGGGACACCAGTGGTGGCGTGCTACGACGGCAAGGTGACTTCAGTGGTCGAAAGCGGCGACGCCAGTACGGGCAAGTTAGTCCGCATCCAACACGCGGATGGTTTGGAAACCGTGTACAGCAGTTTGGATAGTATTACCGTCAAAGTCGGGGACAATATTAAGAGTGGTGCGAAAATTGGTACGGTCGGTAACACTTCGTATTACGAAACTTTCCAAATGCCACACGTGCGGTTGATGGCTTACCAAAATGGGCAAGCGGTTAATCCGGAACAATTCGTTGAGTTCCCGAATAAAGAACAAAAGTAACCCCGTACATTTTTACCAAAAATTGCAAAAAAGGGGTTGGCAAACCCCTTTTAAGTTTGTTATAATATGTCGAAAAAATAAAAGGAGGAAAAAATGGGCATTTTAAGAAAAATTGTTTCGTTTGTCGTATTGGTCGCGGGGGTGGTGGCGTTGGTCGCCGTCTGCATGAGTTCGTTGATGAATCCGGTTTGGAGTGCGTTCCAAACGGCGTTCTCTCCCTTCGACTTTAAGGCCTTAATGGATGCGGTAGCGGCTTTCGTGACCATGACCGGAACGCCGTTGATTTTAACCATGTTGGGCTTTATCGGCATCAGCATTCCCGGCAAACGTAAATAAGCGTTAACCGGTAAGTTAACAAAAAGCCAACCCGTTACGGATTGGCTTTTTTCGTGTTACGTGGCGTAATCAACGTTGGCGCGTGGCTTAAAAATTATTAACCCAATCCGGGTCGACGCCGTGTTCGACGATGTAGGCGTGGTGTTCTTTTAGTTTCGCGTCCATGGCTTTGATGACCTTTGGGTCTTTGGTGGTCGCGTTTACCGCGTGCTGGACAATATGGCAACGGTCAATGCCATTCATCACGCGCATGTCAAAGGCGGTGGTAATGGCGCCTTGTTCACGGTAACCCAGTACTGTGTAAAGGTGGCTGTTGGGGCGTTTAGCGGTCAGTGCCAAAATGATGTTTTGGTAAGTATGAGTGACAAAAATGACGGGTTTGTCGTTCGTAAAAATTTTGGCGTATTCGGTAGCAGTAAGGCTGTCTTCGCGTCCGCCCAATTTGCCCAAATCAATCACGTTCACGAAACGGACTTTGACGTTCGGCAGGTATTCTTGGCATAATTGCAGCGCCGCCATGCCTTCCACGGTCGGGGTGTCACCTAAGGTCGCCAACACCAAGTCGGGGTCTTTGACGTCGTGCCAGACGCTGACACCTCGCTTGACATCGGCCAAGGCTTGCGTGCCCGTACGCCATTGGCGACTGGGGTGCTTAGACGCAGTAATCACGTTAATGCGGTTGGTGGCGTGCAAGCACTCGTCGAATACCGCCAATAACGTATTTGCGTCCGCGGGATAATACGCGCGTACGACCGCGGGGTCTTTATCTAACAGGTGACCGCCAATCCCCGTGTCTTGGTGACTGTAGCCGTTGTGGTCCTGTTGCCAAGTGTGGCTGGTGGCAATTACGTTCAGGCAGGGTAACGGGGTGCGCCATGCCATGGTGCGGGTCTGTTTCAACCATTTAGCGTGTTGGTTAAACATGCTGTCAACCACGCGGGCAAAGGCTTCGTAGGTCGCAAAGAAACCGTGGCGTCCGGTCAGCGTATAGCCTTCCAACATGCCTTCGCACAGGTGTTCGGACAAAATACTGTCAATAATGCGACCATTGGTACTTAAATTTTCGTCGCTGTCTTTGATTGTACTTTGCCACGCCCGTTTTTGCGTCGGCAACGGGGCGTACAAACGGTTAGATTTGGCTTCGTCAGGCGTGAAGAACCGGAAGGTGTGCGGGTTGGCGGTCATCACCGCGTTGACGTAACGGGACAAAACTTCCATGTCTTGTACGCGCGTTTTAGGGTCAACGAAAAATTGGTGCAGGTCGGGCAGGTCTAATGGTTGGTATTGTTCGCCACCACGGGTTACGGCCTGTGCGGAAATGCGTTTAGCACCCGTGGGGCAGAAGTCGGCAAGGTCGGTGGCCAACGAACCATCTGCGTTAAACAGTTCCGCGGGGCGGTAGGAGTTCAGCCAATCATTAACAATTTGGAGATGGGTGGGTTGGCTCATATCGGCGGGGACTTGGTGGGCGTTAAAGGTGCCGGCGATGGGTTTGCCGTCGACCAACGCGGGTCCCGTCCAACCTTTGGGCGAATTCAAAATAATCATCGGGTGTTTGCCGTTGTGCGTGCGGAAGCATTTTAAGCAGTAATCGACCGCTTTCGCCATTTGGGCGTGGTCTTTCATGATGTCGGCAGGGTTGCGACCAACTTCGACTTCAATGACTTCGTAACCGAAAGCCGAGAAGTACTTGGCGCGTTCGGCCTTGGTCAAGCGTGCCAACAGGGTCGGGTTGGCAATTTTGTAACCGTTTAAGTGCAAAATGGGCAACACGTTACCGTCGGTGTGCGGATTAAGAAATTTAATACCCCACCAACTGGTTGCTAACGGCCCGGTTTCGGCTTCACCATCGCCGACCACGACCGCTGCGACCAAATTAGGGTGGTCGAGTACCGCGCCGAAGCCGTGGGCCAAGGAATAACCTAATTCGCCACCTTCGTGCAGGGAGCCGGGAATCTGTGGCGCGACGTGGGACGATACGCCGTCGGGGTAAGAAAACGAACGGAACAATTTGGTCAGTCCGTCGGCGTCGTGGGTAATGTCGGGGTAAATTTCGCTGTAGGTGCCTTCCAAGTACGCGTTAGCAATAAAGAAGTTGCCCCCGTGCCCCGGACCCGACAAATAGATAATGTCGTCGTTATGTTCTTTGACCGCGCGTGATAAATGCGCGTAAATAAAGTTCTGTCCCGCCACCGTACCCCAGTGCCCCAAGATGCGTTCCTTAACGTCGCTGCGCACCAGTGGCCGGGTCAACAGTGGGTTATCGCGTAAATAAATTTGTGCGGCGGCCAAATAGTTAGCGGCACGCCAGTAACGATCCAACGTCTTAAAATTTGCCATAGTTGAATTATTCCATAATTTCCGCCCAAACGCAAATACAAAGTGGAAGACAGTGTAAATTGATTGTAGTTTAGGGAAAAAGCGTGCTACATTGGCGTTATGCAAGGGCGTAAGCGGTGGCAAAAACGGCAGCAGTTAAGTAATACCTTCCTGGCTCGGTTGGGGCATTGGTTTTATTGTCATCCTTTAACCTCTGGCGGAAAATTTGTTCGTAAATATACCAGTCATGTTGGCTGGCAACTGGCTATGTTCAAAAAGTATGGGGGGGGGGGGGGGGCTCCCGTTTCGTCAAGCCACGTACTACGAAGTTGGTGTCGGCGACGGTTTTTCTTTATTCGGTATGGCGTTGGCGGGGATGCAGTCTTTGGTTGGTGTAGACGTTACCCGTTTAATCAGTGAGCAGGGTGTGACAACTATCCTTAAGCAATACCAAAAATACGGTTCACGGGTGGGCTTGTCTTATCCGCCAACACTTGGTCGACCGACGCCCGATACACTTGACTATTTTTTACACGAACATTTCCGTATTAACTATTGCGCCCCGCACGCTGTTGAACATACCCCTTTCCCCACGGCCAGCGTTGATTACATGGCGTCCAACGTTACTTTCGAACACATTCCGTTATCCGATTTACCGGCCGTGATTAAAGAATGTTATCGGTTGCTTAAGCCGCACGGTGTTTTCTGCGTGGATATTGATTACAATGATCACAGTCTTTACGGGGCACGCAGTGCCGACTATCCCCGTAATGGCTATCAATATTTAAGTTACTCTCTCCAAAAGTGGCACGAAGATTCGTTTTGGCTGAAAGCGGATAGATATTACCAAAATCGCTTACGTACCAAAGATTACTTAACACTTTTTCAGACTCAAGGTTTTCGCGTATTGGTTATGACTCCGTACCTTAAAAATGTTACCTACCGTCGTGACTTTGCCAAGGTTCATGTCGATTCCTGTTTTGCCAACTATACCACGGACGAGTTGTTAGAGCAGGGTTGCACCTTTGTGTTGACTAAAGATTGATTGCCGGTTAAAGTCGCGAATAATTATTGCACATTGGCAAATAAAGTGTTATTATAAACCAGTAAGCCTAGGTGGCGAAATCGGCAGACGCAAGGGACTTAAAATCCCTCGGGGGCAACTCCATAACGGTTCAAGTCCGTTCCTAGGCACCAGATATAGTCCTCCACCCAATGGTATATTATGCTAAAATTATAGCATTAAGGTTTAGACCACTAGGTACTGGTTAATGTTCGCCGTCGTCGGGGAACACCGTTACGTCGAGGTAATACTCGCCACCAGCCGCCAGTGGTACGCGCGCCGTTTCTCCGTTGGCGTCGGTGTTGTCCACGTACAAAACTGTGTCATCTTGGGCGTTGTAGATTTTGACCAACGCGTCGGGGGTGGCGCGGACGGTGAGATAAGTATGTTCCATACGTTCAGTTTATGGTTAACTTGCGGGTTTGGTGTCTGTCAAGCCGTATAAAAAATTGTAGGTGGAGCAAACTACGCTTATGCGGAATTGCTTATTAGCGGTAACTTGTTGGTTAAGCGCATTGGCCGTGATGGCCGCGGGGCAGGGGGGCATCGTTAATTGGGGGTTGTCGCACCACGGTAACGAAACTACCCCCGCGGTCAGCACCTACGGGGCAGAATTGCTGGCCAAATACAATGGTCTGTACGTTGGCGATACCAGTAAGCGCGAAGTTTATTTTACTTTTGATTTGGGTTACGAAGCGGGTTACACCGCGGCCGTTTTAGACATCTTAAAGGAACATAATATCAAAGCCACATTCTTTGTTTGCGGTAATTATTTGCAAGAAACCGAGTTGTTACAACGCTTGCAGGACGAAGGTCACCAAATTGGTAACCACACCGACCAGCATCGTGACCTGCCGAAATTAGACGAAGCGGCGATTCGCAAGGACTTGACCGACTTGGCGTTGCCTACGCCCGCGACTTTCTTCCGTCCGCCACAAGGTCGCTTCGATGAAAAGACGTTACGAGTAGCCCAAGACCTTGGTTTACGGGCGGTATTGTGGAGTATTGCGATTGTTGACTGGGGCAAAGAGCCAATCAACGCACGGGCCAGTGCCGACAAGGTGTTGTCACGGATTCACCCCGGAGCGATTATGCTGTTCCACATTACTAACGCCGGCACGCCGGCAATGTTGCGATTATTAATTCCGGAATTGGCCGCCAAAGGTTATACGTTCGGTCAGTTGGCGTAATCATTTAAGGTACGTAGTAGTAATGGAGTCGGCGGTGCAGATTTTAACTTCGGCAAACGCCAGTCCGCGTAAGAGTTTGGCTTCCCGCCGTACGTCAGGGCAACGCAAAAACCAAATATCGACGGCTTCCCATACGAACACCCAGTCGGTAATATTAAGTATTTCCGTCAAGAGATAAATGTCGGCAAATTGCTGGGCCAAGAAATCTAACAACAAGGTGACAATACCCAAAACTACCATCCAAATAGCAAGGCGGTTGAGCCGGCGTAATTCGCGTTTAGCCGTATCGTAAGCGTCGTGAAAGTGGTGATGAATGACTTGGGCAACTTCTGCGGCTTGGAAATGATTACTGTCGGTATGTACCTTGATAAGAAATTGGTGCTGCCCCGCCCGCGGGGTAATTTGGTCAGCCTTGGTGTACAACAGGTCACTTAATTCCGCAGATAGATTGTCATCGGTGTAATTAAAATCAGAAAATAATTGGGCGCGGTCGTTAATCCGTACGGCAATTGTTTTTATAGGGGGGGGGGG
>CATLHJ010000019.1 GCA_949949035.1 uncultured Clostridia bacterium
GATTTTGACAATGGCGCACCTTTTGTAAATGTCCCCAATTCGCCCAACGTTGAGGTATGCCATTTATCTTCAAAGCCCTTGAACCGTAATTTGGGTTCACAATCCTTATGACTATAACTTGAGGATACTTTTGCCATATAATTATGCCTCCTCGTCAAAGGGAAAATCTAGACCGAGTTCGTCAAAATACGGTTTTAATTCGGCATTGATTTGTTTGATTTCTTTTTGTAAACTGCGAATTTCGGCAGACACCGCCGCCAAGTCGATTTCGGGTTCGGGCTCAAACGTATCAACGTAACGGGGAATGTTCAAATTAAAGCCGTTGGCCGCGATTTCTTCCATTGTGGCAACGTGAGCAAACTTATCGATATCTTTGCGCTGTTCATAAGCCGCAACGATTTTATCAATGTCGCAGTCGCGCAAAATGTTTTGATTTTTACCCGCCTCAAATTCTTTGGAGGCGTCGACAAACAAAATATTGTTGCTGTTACCATTGCGTTGTTTTTTGAAAATCAACACACATACAGGAATCCCCGTACCGAAAAATAAATTTGCTGGAAGCCCAATTACCGCGTCCAAAACATTCAATTTTTCAATGATATACTTACGAATAATTTCCTCTGCCCCACCTCTAAACAGAACACCGTGTGGTAGCAAGACAACAGCACGACCATCCACGTCCATGTGATAAATCATGTGTTGTACGAACGCAAAATCTGCTTTACTTTTGGGGGCAAGTTTACCATATTCGTTGAAACGGGCATCTTCCATGAACTTCATATCAGCAGACCATTTCGCCGAATACGGCGGATTAGCAATTTGCACGCGGAACGTTTTATCCTCAAAATGATCGTTCTCCAAAGTATCGTCATTGTAAATCGTAAAATACGGGTAAGGAATACCGCGCAAGATCATATTCATTCGCGCAAGATTATAAGTTGTCGAAGTCAACTCTTGCCCATAATACTGCCCTACCCGTGCATACTTTTTTAAGCGGAGTAACAACGAGCCAGAACCACAAGCGGGATCGGCAGCAGATTTAACATCGGTGAGTCCCAAACAAGCCAAACGGCACAGTAATTCAGCAGGCCCTGCCGGCGTATAGAACTCCCCCGCCTTCTTACCAGCTGTTGCAGCAAACTGTCCGATTAGATACTCATAAGCGTTACCAAGCACGTCAATTTTGGTATCTTCCAACGAAAAATTTATTTCGTCCAACGCTGAAATAATTTTTGCCATTACCGCACTACGTTCTTTAACGGTATGACCGAGTCTTGTTGAATCCAAAGTCATATCCGAGAACAAGCCATCAAAGGCCGCTTGACTTGGCGTGCCAATCGTTGACTCCATCAAAGAGTTAATCGCCGCTTGCAAGAACTCGATGTCAAAAGATTTGTTTTCCACCATCGCCACCAATTTACTGAAAAGGTATTGCGGCTCAATAACGAAACCCAAATCCGCGAGCGACTCTTCAATAATTGCATCTTTATAGGCACTATCTTGCCATGCTTTTGCATACGAAATATTGTCATCTTTAAGCAGTTTAACCATGTACTTCTCTGTTCTGTCAGAAAGGTAATAATAGAAAATCATACCAAGAATATAATTCTTAAATTCGTATGCTTCCATGTTACCACGCAAAGCGTTAGCCATCGCCCATAACTTATTACATAATTCTTTTTGGTGTTGCTGAATGTTATCCATAATCTCTACCGTATAATTTTAGTTGCTAAATTTTTCGACGTGGCTCTTAATAAAGTCCACGATGCGACTGACCAGCGAACGCTTGTTCAGTAGCGACATCGGTGTAGTGATTTGGTCACGAATACTACCTTGATTGATTATACCAGTAAATTCGTATTCGGCAATTTCATCTTGCAAAGTTTGTGGGTCAAGGTTCTCTTGTTTCGCAAAGGCGTCGATCTCAGCAAATTTCTTTTTGTTTTCAAAATTGTTATATTCAACATCAATATCTTCATTGCCATTTAATCCACAAACAACCTCGTCAAGGAATGCACGGAGAATATCAATTTTGCGGTGCAACCGCATATTATCCGAACGGTCAAGTTCTTCCCTGATATGTTCAATATCTTTATCGCGCAACTGTTTGCTTTCAAAGTGAATATTACGAATTAAGTTCATTATGTAGGCGACATTGATTCTGTCACTCTCCATAAGTTCAATACAAAAATCAACATCGTTAAGCACCGACACGACTTCTTTCCCATCTAGGTGTTTACGATAAAGCAATAAATATTTACTTTTATAGTCTTGATACTCTTGATCTGTCATATCAAGATTACTGCGATCAAATTTGAACTCAATAAAAGTTTGTAACGAGAGTAAATACCTTGTCAGTTCACGGAAAAGCACCACAAATTCTTTCTGCTGCTCCTCTGAATATAATGTATCAATGGCAGCCGGCGTTGGTGCGATGGCCTTAATTTGCGCGACCAGTTCATTGAATTTTTGCACATAAAACTCAAATGGTTGAGTTAAGACACTGTCCGCATGCCCTTGAGAAAACAATGCCAGTGCGTCGTCCGTTTTCTTCTTCAAATTACGATAAGCAACGATAATGCCCCACGGTTTGGTGTCTTTTTCGACACGATTTGTGCGACTGTACGCCTGCAATAAATCATGATACATCATATCCTTATCCACATAAAGAACGGAGAGTGGCTTACTATCAAAGCCCGTGAGAAACATGTTGACTACCAGCAGAATATCCAACTGTTTTGTCTTTTTACCCTTGACACGGTCAGAAATATCTTTGTGATAGGCCGCAAAAGTATCGGTGCTGAAATTAGTATTATACATTTCGTTATAGTCTTTAATAATCCGTTCCAAAGCATCACGTGAATGCTCATCGCGCCTTTCATATTCTTCATTCGCACCATAAGAAAAAATAGCACTAATATTCAAGTCATGATTTATGGACTTAAAGATATCATAGTACTTAATCAACATCGGAATCGAAGCAACCGCAAAAATCGCCGTATATTGACGGTTACGGGTTTTCGCCTTATGGTTTTGCACAATGTGATTAGCTATATTTGTCATTCGTTCATCATTCATGAACAATTCACTAACATCAATGGCTTCCGTCATTGTACTGTCAGTTTCGTCATAATTACCTTTAATTGTATTAATGTATTCGACATGGAATCCTAAAACATTGTTATCAAAAATCGCGTCTTTGATTAAATAAGAATGCAAGCACGCACCAAATAATTTTTCGGTCGTTTGCGTAACTTTGCCTTCCACTTTACCGTTAATCTCAAAGCGTGGAGTTCCTGTGAAACCAAAAAATTGTGCTTTAGTAAAATGGCGTACAACATCTTTATGCATATCGCCGAACTGACTGCGATGGCACTCGTCAATTATAAACACAATCTTTTGATCACGATATGCGTCCATCACTTTTGCATAGTGTGTATTCTTTACCGCATTAGACATTTTCTGAATCGTGGTAATAATAAGCTGACGATTCTTATCTTGCATTTGTTTAACAAGAACATCTGTTCGATCGGTTGCATCAACGGAACCCGACTCAAATTTATTAAATTCCTCCATTGTTTGCGTATCAAGGTCTTTACGGTCAACAAGGAAAATAACTTTTTTGATAACTGGATTTGTCGCCAATATTTGGGCGGTCTTGAAAGCAGTGAGAGTTTTGCCTGCACCCGTCGTATGCCAAATATACGCATTTTTGTTGGTGAGTGTTGCTTGTCGTATCAATGCTTCCGTGGCGTAAACTTGATACGGGCGCATCACTAACATGATTTTATCTGTATCATTAAGTATCGTAAATTTGGTCAGCATTTTTACAACATGGTCGCGCGCAAGAAACACTACCGAAAAATCTTTCAAATTAGTAATTCGTATGTTATCTTCATCAGTCCAAAAAAACGTATGCGAAAATAAAATATCTTTATCCGAATTGGCAAAATACTTTGTGTCCATACCGTTAGATACAATGAACATCTGGATGTAATGATAAAGCCCGTTATAGGAATGTTTCCGATAACGCATAATTTGGTTTACGGCTTCCTTAATATCAATACCCCTACGCTTTAATTCAATTTGCACCAGTGGTAACCCATTTACGAGCAATGTTACATCATAGCGATTAGTATATTTACCAACAACTGTCGTTTGGCGTGCGACTTGGAAGATGTTTTTTGTATGATCCTCATCTAGTAACGCAAGATAGATCTTCGTGCCATCGTCCCGCTCTAATACAAATTTATCACGTAAAATTTTTGCACTCTCAAAAATACTTTTACCATTCAAATGATTAAATACACGTTCCCACTCTTTGTTACTCAGTGGCTTATTTAGTTTCGCAGCATTGAACTTTTCAAATTGTTTCTTAAAATTTGCGACAAGGCTGTCGTAATTTGGTATTTCAACAATGCTGTACTCTTGTTTACGTAATTGTTCGATCAACTGTTCTTCAAGTTGGGCTTCACTTTGGTAACTCATACGCTTATACCATAACAAACTTCGGCAAAAAAGGCAAAGACTCAATCAGCTTATCATTGAAACAAAAGTTGTATATATTAATCTACCAATGAAAATCCCTACCATCATTTTAACTTCTGTATTTTTCCAATTGATGCATCATTTGATACAAAGTTTTTCCATCTAAATCTTTTACACCTAAATCTTTAAGTGCATATAAAACTATTTGTTTTTTTGATGGCTTACTATAGTTAGGAATTTCTTTATTAGTGCTAAATTCAAAAATACTTAATGTACCTTCCTGATTAGTCTTCGTATAATAACTTTTATTGGTTAAACTAGATGAAAATTGAATTTCCTTAAAATTATGTCGAAACTTTTCTTTTTCTTCTATAACTTCTGTCGCTTCCACGAATACTTCTGTTTGAGAAACTTTAGGATATGTGACCTTACCCTTAAAAGATGCTAAAAGTTGTATGGCTAAATCAAGGTCAACCGAAAACAATTCAGTATTACCGATCCTACTTTTACTAAATATCGTATGAATTAAATGTTCTTTCTCATCATAGTTTTCCAATTCAATAGCAAACTGGCGCTTTAACCCTGTAACATTTTTGTAACCATTTTTTTCAAGAATGTTCATCCTTTTGTTAAAATCATCGGTTTTTCCAATTTTAATTAAGCCATCAACCACAGTTGACATTACATAAACAATTCCAGTCGCCATTGTTTAATAATAAGTATTAAATATCCCCTTGTCCAGATGCATGAGTCCAGTCATATTGCAAGGTACTCAATTCGCAAATTACTTGTTATTAATTTACTGGCAGTAAAATGTCCAGATTCTCATATCGCGATTTATAATCACAAAAACAGACCTTCTGCGTTAAGGAGTTTATTATGCAAAAAGAAATTGTTTTATTAGCGAAATCGTTAAAAGACCATGGCTATTGTGTGGCAGGTATTGATTTACAAACCAAACAGTGGGTGCGTTTGGTTAGTGACATTGATGGCGAAGCGATCAGTAAAGACGCTTTGGATAGTCGTGGTATTAAAGAATTAGACACTATTCGGGTCGATGTAATAAAACCCGTTCCATCTGGTTGTCACACCGAAGACTGGTTATTGAATTCTGACGCTACGATTCTAAAAACTGGTAGTTATTCTTTGGACCAAGTTACCAAATTACGCTCTCCCGATCATCACGAAACACTCTATGGCAATACCAAAAGCGAATTAGATGCTAACGAAATCAAGCAACAGAATCATTCATTAGAACTGATTGAAGCCAAGAATATTGTTTTCGACACATCATTAAAGGGCGACGGGCGTTATCATCACCATGTTAATTTTCAATACAACTATAATCGCTACGATTGTAGTTTAACTGACCCAAAGGTGCGTAATGAAAAAATTGATGGTTACCCGATTCCACAAGCCTATTTAGTAGTTAGTTTGCCCAAAGAACCATACGGCGAAAGCCATACCTATAAAAAGTTTGTCGCCAAAGTCTTTGTGCGGTTATAATTGGTTGTGAATACGATTTACACGATTGGTTATGCCACGATTCCCGCGGAAGAATTTACCGCGATTTTGCAACGTTACGGCATCACCGTCTTAATCGATGTCCGCAGTATTCCCTACTCGCGGTTTTACCCACAGTTTAACGCTCCAAGTCTTACTAAACGTTTAGCCTCCGCCAATATTCGTTACGAAAATTTGAAAGCCGAATTTGGGGCCAGACAAGAAAATCCCGACTGGTTCACTAATGGTTACTTGGATTACCCAAAATTTGCCGCAAGTGAACAATTTCAACGTGGCATTAAACACACGTTAGATTTAGCCAAATGTTACGAAACGGTTTGCTTAATGTGTGCCGAAAAAGATCCCGCTACCTGCCACCGGGCGATTCTTTGTGGCAAAAAGTTAGCACCTTTCGCTGATGTTCAACACATTCGTTACAACAAGGGGCAAGTATGGCTAGAATCACACGCTGAACTGAAACAACGCATCGGTGGCGATTACGCCAAAGTCAACGCCAAAATTGGTTACCGCAAAAACTAATCTTTCACTCGTACACCAACAAACCCGATGTATCCATTCTTAAAGAAATAAGTAGATTTACCAGAGTTCCGCTGCACGGCGTTGTTTAATCTCTGTAACATTTGGTCGGAGCGGCGGGAATTGAACCCACGACCTCAAGTCCCCCAGACTTGCGCGATACCACTACGCTACGCCCCGATTGGTATACGGACTTCGTACAACGTATCTGACGACCGTTAGGCTGGCAGATACCACTACGCTACGCCCCGAAAAGCATTGGGACTCCGTTTAGTGTATCTGGCGTTAGACAGATACCACTACGCTATGGCGCCGTAAACCATAGGTTTACCAGACATCTGACAATCACCGATTGGCAGACACCCCGTAACCATTTCCCATTATAACATAGCGTGCCACAAAGTTCAACCAATAATCGGGAAAGTGTTCACCAAAACACCCGCCGGTGCATAAATACTGGTCAGGAGGCACAATGGATAATATGTACAATTATTACCATAACCAAAGCGAAAATAATTTGCGTACCCTGCAAAATGCCCGCAAGGATATTATCGGCGAACTAGATGCCATCATCCAGTACACGCAACACCTTAACGAAACCGAAGACACGCACGCCAAAGCCACGCTCACTGACATTATGCGCGAAGAAGAAGTGCACGTGGGTCAGTTGTTTGGCTTGCTGTTTAGTTTAGACCCCGTCAGCAAAGCCCAATTTGAAAAAGGCTTGCAAGAATTTAACGGCCGTTAATTACGTTAATGATTCCGTGTGACCGCAGCCACCGACGGCAAACGCTTGCCGTCTTTTGGCAGTGGTAACGAATTTACCCTGCCCCCTTGAAATCGTCCCAAGGGCTGTGCTATAATAACGGCATGGAATCAAAAACTTTTATTACTTTACCCACGCGGCAACAAATGGCTGCGGCCTTAACCGACAGTAACGATTTGACGTTGACCGCCACGGCCTTTGCCCGTCACACGGGTTTGGCCACGACCGACCAAACGACCGCTAACGTTTGGTTGCGCAACAAAGGCGACCTGCGGGATGCGGTAGCCATTTACCAAACTGGTGACCACGGCCACCGCGTTTTTGCCCAACGACCGGTCGATGACGCAACGGTCGGCGTGGCACCGCGGTTAGTGGTTGGTGACGTTACGCCGTTTGGCACTAAACGCATCCCCGACGGACAAACCGCTTTAACCATTGGTCGCCGCTTGGCGCGTTATCCACAAAGCCAAGCCGACAGCGCTACCGCCGCTTTTTTGGATAACCGTTTAGCGTCCAACAACCAACTGGGTTTGCAAAAGGTTGGGGGCTACACCGCCCCAGATACCGGAAGCCAATGCCCGTGCTACCGCTTCCGCGAACAGTATTATGTGCAACACACTAACCGTGACGGCTTGACCACGTGGTTTCGTTGCGACCCCGTTATTGTCCAACGCACTCCTGACACTAACGACCTGAACATCACCAACGTTTTGTTTGCTGCACCACTGGCGAACCGCAATAATTTCCGTTCTTGCACCCAAGGCAATATCGCGGGTGACGAATTATGGATTAGCCAATTTACGTTGGGGAAATTTTTACAAGCCACCGTTTTACCCGAACTGATTAAAAGCGCATCCTTCGGCCTGACGACACCGTTGGACAAAATTGTATTTCCGCACCCGAAATTGACCACCTTGGCGGTCGATCTGCCCCGCGGCCCCGAACACTACCGCGTGCGTTAACGCTCTTGTTTGCGGCTTAAATCGGCGGTGATGGCATTCAAGACGGGGTTGCCCGTAACCACACCACCCAACTTTTTGACAAATTGGCGCGAATTTGCCATATTGATAGAGTATGAAAAAGTGCGGAGCGTGGCTGTGTGTGTTGGTGGTGGCGGTATTATGCAGTGCCTGCTCCGCGTTTAATAATTACGAAACCGTGGAACTGCCCGTTGACGACCCCACCGCCGTCGTGTTTGTGCAACTGAACGCCGGTGTTGTTTTTGATTTGGACTACTTAATGGGCACCCCCGACAGCCTGTTATCGCGCCTGATTACCGACAATGAACAAATTAAAGCCGAACATCCCGACGCACCGTACGTAACGGCTGCCCAATTTCGCGAAACGCCCGTGGCCGACGCGACCGAGCCCTATGCGTTAGCATTAACCATTGCTAACTACCCCGCGCAAGTCGCCACCTTGAACACCCAGCCGTGGACGATTACCCGCACCTACACCCTGTTTAACCCGCTTGCGTTGATGCCCGCGGACGACCATTTTACTTACTATACGGGCATTACCAGTGAACGACGTCACTCGTCCGCCAATGCCACCGCGGTGTCATTAACCGAAGACGGAGAATACGCGTACCTGTGGACGGGGACGGACGCCATCACCATTACCGACGTGTTCCCTAACCGTCCGCTGTATTATCTGCTGGCATTGGGTGTCGCCACGGTGGTCGGGGTAGTAATTTTCTTGGTCGCACGATATATCTCTTGTAAAAAACGTCGCTAACCGTTATAATGTAAAGTATGGCAATAGCAGTCTTTGGCGACATTCACGGTAACTTGGAAGCGTTGGAAGCGATTTTGAAGCACATTAAACGCAACCGTAAGATTACCGACATTTATTATTTGGGCGACGCGGTCGTGTTTGGTCCCGACAGTGCGGCGTGCGTACGTTTGTTAAAAAAACACAACGTACAGTGCGTACTGGGCAACCACGAGCAACGCTTGGTCAAGTACGACGATTCCGCGAAAGCCCTGACCTACGCGAACAAAGCGTTAATTGAAACCACCTTTGCCAGTTTGGATAAAGACGACCTGAAGTTTATTGCGACATGGCCGGTGGAACGCAAGATTACCTACAAGGGCAAAAAGGTTTTATTTACCCATTATTGCCACGACGAAAACAACCGCGTTTTGGACACGCAAATCGCTTTCGGCGATAAGGATTTACAAAAGTACTTCCAACCCAAAAAGTGCGACGTCGTGTTCTTTGGCCACCTGCACAAGCGCAAAATCCTGATTGACGAAGAACGCCACTCCTACGTGTTACAAGGCAGTTCGGGGTGCGTGAAAACCGACAAGACTTTTTACACGCTGTTTGACGTGGTGGATAACTTTGGTGACGGGGCCAATTACGATATTTACCGCGTGGACGTCAAATACAACCGCAAACGCTTTATCACCAAAATGCAGGCGGCGGACTTACCGGGCAAGGAAACCTACGGTGAACCCTGCTTCGGTTTAACTTTCCCCGCCCTTAAGGAGTAAACATGGAAGATAAAATTAAAGAAATTGCCGAAACTTTTTTGAGCGAAGAAAACATCTCGGTGAAAACCGCGTTACAGTTGGCCACGTTAGGGCTGACCAAAAGCGTGGGTGACATTGCCGAATTAACTTACGGTGTTAATTACAGTCAACACCCATACAACGACGACCGCAAAAGCCAGTTAGCGGACTATCTGGGTTACGCGATGTTGAATTGGCAAATTTTAGCCTTGGCGTCGGGTTACTCGGGCGAAGCAATTGGTAACCGTTTTGCCGCCGAATGGCTGACCAAGCACTTGGGCAAGGCGTCGATTAAAGACCTGTTAAAACATTTGAAGCCCACGGCTAAACAGCAAGAGACCCCCACCCAAGAGCATCAGGTAGATCGCGAAGCCGCGCCAATCAACCCGACCAAGCAAATTTAACAGCCACTTAATGGCCACCACCCCCGCGACCAAGGCGGACAGGAACGCCAAACTTAAACTGCCCCAGTTAACCACGCCCAAGGTGCCGCCGGCCATAATTTCGTAGGCTAACGACGCAACAATAATCGGGATGGACAACAGAAAAGAAAAATCGGCCGCGGCGGTTTTACTTTGGCCACATAATTCCCCCGTGACCATGGTACAACCACTGCGGGTTAGTCCGGGTAACACCGCTACGCCCTGCGCCAAGCCCACCGCGACCGCGGTCAGCCACGGCCGGTTAGTGCGCGGTCGCCACTTAATAATGGTCGGTAACAATAACACGACACCCGCCACGATAAAAGTAAACGGTAACGTGGCGAAAGTAAACAGTCGGTCAAAAAGCGGTTTGGTGAGTAACACTAGCCCACAAGTAACTACGGTCGCAACCAATAATTGCCAGTTGCCCTTTTGCCACGGGTGACGAAGCATTGACCATAACCGTTTACGGTAAACAATCACCACGGCCAGCAAGGTGGCCACGTGCAAGACAATGGTAAACAACAGCCCGCCGGTGTCGATGCCGAACAGGTGCTCGAACAGCAGTAAATGGCCACTGGACGAAATGGGCAAAAATTCCGCCAGTCCCTGTACCAACCCCAAAAAAATTGCGGTGTACCACGCCATCAGGCTAGGTATATGTTGGTGATTTGACAAAAAACACCAAAGCGACCATAATAAAGTAATGCAACCGGAAGTTTTAATTAAACGCTTGAAAATCTTTGCCGCGGTGGTCACAACCGCGTTTGTGGTGTTAATCGTGGGCTTGGTCATTCAATTCGGCTTTATCGCCCACCAAAACGCCGAACTGGCCCGTTTGAAAGCCGATAACCAAACGCGCCGCGAACAAATTGTGGATGCCGAACGCGAAGCCGAATACATCAAAGGCGAATATCTGGACGACTATCTCCAGACCCACGTTCATGGATAATTCGCACAAGGCCACCTTAAACCAACAAATTCACGCGGGACGGCGTGCCAAGTTACGCACCCGCTTTTTAACCGACGGGTTAGGCACCTTTACTCAATCCGAAGTGTTGGAGTTCGCGTTGGGTTTCGTGTTACCGCGCGTTGATACTAACCCCGCGGCGCACAGTTTGTTAAACCGGTTCGGCAGTTTAACCGCGGTCATGGACGCCAAGCCTGCGGACTTGCAAGACGCGTACGGCATCGGGGAACAAGCCGCTATTTTCTTGAGTTTCTTGCGCCAATGCCACACCTACTTGGCGAAGTTGTCGGTCAGCACGGTCAAATTGACTTCCCCGGGGCGTGCCATCGCCTACTTGCGCCCGCTGATGAAGTCGTATTCGGTGGAACAATTCGTGGTGGTCTGTTTAGACAAAGCCGACAACGTGAAAAGCGTTAACGCGGTAACCAACCACGAACTGGACAAAGTGTACCTGAACGTGCGCGAGATTATCAGTTTAGTGACCGCGCAAAAAGCCGCCAAAGTTATTATTGCGCACAACCATTTGAACGAATGCCCCGACCCGTCGATTGCCGACATGAACACGACGCGCCGCTTGGTGCGGTTGTTCCAGTTGTTGGAGATCGAAATGGTGGACCACATTATTTTTGCCGGTGACCGCAATTATTCGTTCACCCAAGTGGGCTTGTTAGCGGTGTTCAAAGCGGAAGCCGCCAAGCATATATAAGCAAAGCCAAACACACCGCTACGTAAATACTAAACTGCATAGTTAAAATATTGACAAAAAACCACGAAAAGATAATACTGTAAACACATGGCAAAAGAATACCTTGGTCAAGAATACGCTGCCGCCACCAACGGTAAAGGGCTGGCCCAAGAAAGTCGCTTGGTCCGCATCGTTACCCGCCTGACCGTGACGGTTTCGGTTGTAGTAATGTTGTTTTCGGCCGCCATTGTCATTTGTTGCGGTCTGTTCTTTTTGTCGCCGATTATTGGTACTTCTATGATGACCACCTTAAACGCCACCGGCAAAGATACGGACAGCGCGGTTGGTTGCCGCGTTACCACGTTGGAACGGGGCGCCATAGTCATCAGCAAACTTTACCAACACCAAAGTCACGACGTGGCGATGACCGACCAGCAAGCGATTAAAGAGCACTACCCCAATTTTGATTTTGGCGGTCGCTACGTGTTTATTATTAAGCGCGTCATCGCGTTAGGTGGTGACCAAATTACCATGACCCGTACACCGAACCCCCAATACAATTACCGCAACGCCGATTACAATTACGACTACACCATTTATTTGAACGGCGAAGAACTAAAAGAACCGTACCTGGATCCGGGTTTTGGCAAAGCCAACGGTTGCAACTTTGTCCAACTGTACAATATTTTGCATAACCAAAGCCGCGCCGAATTGCAAGACTGGTTAAGCACCGACCTTAACGACTGCGTGAAAGACGGGGTGCTGACCATTCCGCAAGGCTATTACTTTTTAATGGGTGACAACCGCGGGGGCAACGTCGATGTTTACCCCGAATATTCGCACAGTTGGGATTCGTCCAAGATTGGCCCCCTGCCCGCCAACCAATACATGGGCACTTGTTTAGAAGTGGTCGACACCAGCGTTAATTTGCCCCGTTACGTGTGGGACAAAGTGGTTTATTACGTCTTTTTCGGCTGGGCTTGGCAAAAATGAACAAATTGGTGGTAATCAGTGGCCTGACCGCCAGTGGTAAAACTGCGCTGTCCGTCCAACTGGCGCAAAAGTATCACGGTGAAATTGTGTCCGCCGACAGCCGGCAAGTCTACCGTGGTTTAGACATCGGCACCGCGAAGATTACCGAACCCGAAAAACACGGCGTTCCGCACCACCTGCTGGACGTGGTTGACCCCACCGCCAACACGCGCTACTCGGTCGGTGACTTCCAACGGGACGCCTACGCCGCTATTGACGGCATTATCGCCCGCGGGCACATCCCGTTTTTGGTTGGTGGCACCGGATTATACAGCCGTGCCATTATTAACGGTTACGGCTTTAACGACCACCCCAACACACCCCGCTACGATGTGTTACAAATTTGTTTAACCCCGCCAAACAGCGTGTTAACCCCCTTGATTAAACAACGTAACACACAACGGGTCGCCGCCGGCATGTTCGCCGAAACGCAAAGCCTGCTGGAGCGGGGCGTGACCCGCGAGTTTTTGTACAATCTGGGTTTAGAATACCGCCTAAACGTGCAGTATCTGGCCGGCGAGATTGATTTAGCCACCTACTATGACCAGTTATTTTACCAAACCAAACAGTTCATTAAACGCCAACGCACGTGGTACCGCCGCGAAAACCCCGCGGTCACGCACTATCTTACCGACCCCGCAACCTACTACGCCACCGCGGTAAAATTGATTAACGAGTTCTTAAAACCGTGCCGTTAATCGCTTGCTTCTAAATTTAGGTCGCGGAATAACGGGTCATTGAAAAAGTCAATAACTTCCTTTTGCTTGCCAGACAATAATTAGCCGAAGCCATGTACGCCATTGAACGTACACAACGCCAAACCAATGCACAATAAAGTTTAGCAGTTTGTTTTTAACATAAATGACTTTTTGCTACAGCGCGCCGTTGGCAAAGTTATTTGGTAAAAATAACCGCGTTGTCGAAAAAGCCGGCTTCTTTCATTAACAACAAAGCACTTTGGGTCGGCGTTTCGTAGAAAAATTCGGTCTGCCCCGCAGTAGTTGATAAGAAACTGGTACTTTGGAAACCGCCAACTTTAACGTCGTACATCCAGAACAAAACTTCCACGGGCGTGCGGTGTGGCAAGACGACAATTCCCTTTTCCGCGAAATAGGCACTTAATTCTGCATTGGCCGGATATGCCGGATGTCCTTTGAAAAACAAATACACCGCGCATTCACCAACGGGTAAAGTTTTATCGCCCACTTTGATTTTGTTATCAACAACCGCGTATTCGTGTCCCTTGTAAACGGCTTTGGTGGCATCGTCGGCTTTAACCGTCGGGGTATAATAGGCCAAAGTTTGGTCAACATACGTTTGATTATGGGCAAGGTCATCATACTTGGTGCCCAAAATCAAAACCAGTTCCTTATCACGTCCGGACAGTTGTTCATTGAAATAATTAACGGCGTCATCTAAACTATGTAGGGTATCACTGCCAACTAATGCGTTAGCCAAAACTACCTTTTGGTATTCGGCTCTGGTTGCGGCGTCTAAGCCTTGATACATTACTTCGGGAGATTTTTTAACAATGTTCATTTGTTCCCGTGCCTGATTAAACGACGGGGATAAGGTATTAACCAAGTATTCCGGATTTTGAATCCAATATTGTACATTGTCAAAGGTCGAAACGTAAAACGCCAAGTCTTGTAAATTACCCGCCACCGTATCGGTGTATTTGGTATACGTGTGATCGGCACGGTGGTCGGTGTAGTCTTGTAAAATTTGTTGCCATTGCGCAGCCTGTCCCGTGTATTTTTGTTCGGTAATATTACTGAAAACGTTATAAGTCCCCGTACCATCAGACAGCAAAGTTACTTCCAGATCGGCAAAATCCACGCCGGCCGCTACGAAAATATCGGGGATAAATTGCACGCGTAAATCATCACACCAAAGGCGAAATTTAACGTTAGGATTTAGTGCCAAAATATCTCGCACTTTTTCGCGGATTAAAAGGAAGTCAACTTGGCTGTCACTGTTGTCTGTCGCTTGCAAGGTATCGAAGTAATGAATATAATCCGCCGAATATTCTTTGCTAATGGTATTACCGCGAGTAAACCACATGTACGTGTTGGGGTTTTGGTTAGCATAGGCGTTTAAGGTCGCATATAGCGTGGGCATGGTGCCCATCGTCAAATAAAAATCACAAGTTACCGGTTCGGTTTGGTCTTTTTTCATCAGCGCACTGTTTTGTATGGCCAACACGATTGTACTGACCGACAGTCCCACCACCATCGTGGCCAAAACAATCGTTGTCATTAACATGATCTTAAACTTTTTCATTAGTTATCTCCTTTCACTTATTTACCAGTTATTTACTAATAACTTACTTACAAGTGTATACCCCCCCCCCCCCCACCTGTCAAGTTTTTTTTTACTATTTTTTGACAAATTTCCCCAAATTTCGCTTTTCTTCGTCAAAAGTTACTGACCAGCCACCGGCACATCAAAAAACCCCGTATCGTTACGGGGTTAATTGGCTGA
>CATLHJ010000020.1 GCA_949949035.1 uncultured Clostridia bacterium
ATGCGGAAAGTTCGCCTGAATTACCCACTGCGATTGGTCATTACCGCGTGACCGCGACTTTGACCGACCACCCGAACTTTAACGACGTCAGTGCGGTGGGCTATTTCCAAATTTACCAGTTGATTACCGCTGAAGATGGGTTAGGCAGTTTAGTGATTGCGGCCGACGGCAGTTACGGTTTGGTCTTGGCGGCTTCATCGGCCACAAAAGTACAGGATACTACCAGTGTTGCCTACGCGATGCAAATTACTCGTGACGGAACGCCGATTAACATGGTTGGCAATTTAGAATTGCAAATTTTGGTACCACCGGCTTTGCAATCTTTAGCGGAGCAGGACGGCACCGTGGCGTTTGATCAGTTACAAAAAAATTTAACCATTATGGTCACAGCAGCGGATGGTACGACGCAAAAGGTTAACCAATTTACTTTGGTTAACCGAGATGGGCAAGTTTACGCGGTGTTTGCGTACAGCGGGGCTGGGCAAACGGACGTAACCTTCGCTTATACGGTACCGGTCACCGGTGGTTTTAATTGGGGCATTTTTGTGGGCAGTGCGTTGGCGGTGGCGTCGGTAGTTATCTTCGTAGTTGCCTTGATTTTGGTCTTAAAAATGAAGAAACGTAAGACTGCGCCCGCAGCAATTTAAGCCCTACACGTTAAAACAATTACTACTTGTTTTCTTGCTCGGAAAGGAGTAAACTATTACTATGGCACAAAATAGAGATGTATATTTAGATAATGCCGCGACAACTTATTGCAATGGTGAAGTTTTCTTTGCTATGCAACCGTATTTTATTTCCAATTTTGGTACGCCCGATTCTTTACACCAAATTGGTATCGACGCCGGGCAAGCGATTGATAACGCCAGGGCGAGTGTCGCGAAAATTATTAACGCCGACCCCGAAGAAATATATTTTACTTCGGGTGCCACCGAAGCCAATAACTGGGTTCTGAAAGGCATTGTTGAGGCCGCCAGTGTGAAGCGGGTTATTGTCAGTGAAATTGAACACCCAAGTATTATTGAAACTACGCGTTGGTTAGTGGCGAATGGTGTTGAGGTTGATTACATTAAAGTTGACGAAAATGGCATTATCTCCATTCCTGATTTATTGGCGAAGTTGGCTAAACCGGCTTGTTTGGTTTCGGTGATGACCGCCAACCACGAAGTTGGAACGGTGCAATACATTAACACGATTGCCAATATCTGTGCGCAAAATAATGTTTATTTTCACACTGACGCCACTCAAGCCCTTGACAGCGTGCATATTGACGTCAAGGAAATGGAAATTACCGCTTTGTCTTTATCCGGACATAAAATTTATGGGCCAAAAGGCGTCGGTGCGTTGTACATCAAGAAAGGTACCCGTATCGCCGCCTTTATGCATGGTGGTCACCAAGAACATGGTTACCGCGCGGGCACTTATAATGTACCGGCAATTGTTGGTTTGGGTAAGGCTATAGAAATTTGCATGCGCGATAACGGAATAAACAACGCGCGGATCAAGCAATTACGCGATTATTTCATTAAAGAAGTAGAAAACAAAATTCCCGCGGTCAAATTGAATGGACATCGTACGCAACGCTTGGCGAACAATGTGAATTTTTCTTTCCAAGCCATTGAGGGCGAAAGTATTACTACCTTGTTGGCTTTGCAGGGTATTTGTGCGTCAACCGGCAGTGCCAGCAGTAACGAATGGTTAAGCCGTAGTCATGTTTTGCAAGCGATGGGGGTTAGTGACGAAATGATTAACGGGTCGGTGCGCTTTACTTTAGGACGTTCAACAACCAAAGAGGACATTGACTACACGGTGGAGCACTTGATTACCATCGTTCACCGTTTGCGCGCCATGAGTCCGTTGAAAATTGGAGGTACCAAAAATGTATAATGAAGTGGTAATGTCACGTTTCCAAAATCCACGTAATGCGGGAATCATCACTAACGCCGATGGCGTAGGGCAAGTCGGCAACGTGCGCAGTGGGGATATTATGAAAATGTATTTGCGTATTGAAAAAGGTGTAATTACCAACGCCAAGTTCAAAACTTTTGGCGGAGTTTCGGCGATTGTCGCAACCGATGTCGCCTGTGATATGATTAAGGGGAGAACTATTGACGAAGCCTTAAAAATAACTAACCAAGATGTCTTAAAAGAATTATCTGGGTTGCCCGAAATGAAAACACATTGTTCAGTCTTGGCGCAAGAAGTTATTGCCGATGCCATCAAGGACTACCATAAAAAACTGGAAAAAGAGAATAATAAAAAGAAGAAATAAAAATGTTAGATTATGCGGTGATTCATCAGGCCAAAGACAAATTGGCTAATATCAATGATTTAGTAACAACCAAACGTAACGAGTTGAATACTTTATTGAAACAACAAGAAAGCGATTGGAATAATATAGAGCAGAATAAAAAAATCAGGGTTTTGCAAGACTTTGTTGATGAATACGATACTATCAACCGCGACCTAAATGATTTTTTGGAATTAACTACCGTTTGTGTGGAAAATGAATTAGTTGACGAATATAATCGCGTTAAGCAAGCCTTTAATGATTTTTATGTCAAGACCTTGTTGGTTGGTAAGTATGATAGTTGTAACTGTACCTTGAACGTGACGGCGGGGGCAGGTGGTACCGAAGCCCAAGATTGGGCGGAAATGGTAATGCGTATGGAATGCCGTTTCGCCGAGCAACAAAATTTCAATTACGAAATTACCGATATTGAAGAGGGTGATGGTGCGGGTATCAAAGGGGCGTCCATCGCGATTACGGGCGTAAATGCTTATGGTGTTTTCAAAAGCGAAGCCGGTGTACATCGCTTGGTGCGCATTAGTCCTTTTGACGCTAACAAGCGTCGCCATACCAGTTTTGTAGCGGTGGAAGTTATTCCGCAAATTGAAAAGACCGAATATAAGGTTGACGAAAAAGACTTGCGCATTGATGTCTATCGGGCTTCAGGGGCTGGTGGGCAGCACATTAACAAAACCGAAAGTGCCGTGCGTATTACCCATATCCCAACCGGCATAGTCTGTACCTGCCAAAATGGGCGCAGTCAAATCCAAAACCGTCAAACTTGCATGCAAAACTTGTTGTCAAAGTTAGAATACATTTATTACGAAAACGAACGCCGTAAGTTAAAAAACTTACAGCCCATCCAAATGAAAATTGAATGGGGCAGTCAAATTCGCAGTTACGTATTTTGCCCGTATACTTTGGTCAAAGATCACCGTACAGGGGCGGAAACTTCTAACATTGAAAAAGTAATGGACGGTGATTTGAAAATGTTTTCTGATGCTTTCTTGCTGCAGAATAAAGGTGAAAACTGATGCTAACCTTAGGCGTAGAAACTTCTTGCGATGAAACCAGCGTGGCAGTTGTTGATGAACGGATGCGGATTTTGTCTAATGTAATCATTTCACAAATTGATATTCATCAACAATACGGTGGCGTAGTGCCAGAAATTGCTTCTCGTCAACATGTTGCCAATATTATGCCAGTTCTAGATGAGGCAATGCGTAAAGCACAAATTAAAATTACCGACATTCAACAAGTAGCAGCGACCACGCGTCCTGGCTTACCGGGGGCAGTAATGGTGGGGCGTGTCTTCGGTGACAGCCTAGCAACAGCCTTAAAAGTCCCTTTTGTTGGCGTTAATCATTTGCACGGACACATCGCAGGTCTGAAATTATCTAATCCTGATTTACGACCGCCCATGTTGTGCCTGCTGATTTCGGGCGGGCACACTGCGGTGTATTTACTTGATGATACATGGACAACGCAATTATTGTGTACTACCACGGACGATGCTATTGGTGAAGCCTTTGACAAAGTGGCTCGAGTTTTAGGGATGCCGTATCCCGGTGGCCCCAAAATCGCGCGCATGGCCGATATGACCGCTAATTTTACGCCGTTTATCTCTAGATCTCCTAAAGAAAATTTCTCTTACTCCGGCTTGAAAACTGCTGTTTTGAATTACGTAAATTACGAGCAGCAAGTAGGCCACAGTTTAAATATTCCACAAATTTGTGCCAATTTTCAATATTGTGCGGTGGAACAATTGTTGTGCAAAATTAAAGTTCTGCTAAAGAAGCATCATGTGCAAAATTTAGGTATTTGTGGCGGTGTTGCGGCTAACCAATACTTACGTGAGCAATTTACCAATCTTTGTGACGAACAAGGAGTAAGGTTATACTTACCTAGACCAGAATTGTGTGGTGATAATGCCGCGATGATTGCGGCGGCTGCTTTGTTGGGGATAAAATAAATTGTCAAATTAGTAACTTTACTATATAGTTACTGCGGGAGATATTAAATGGCAACAACGACAAAGACAACCAAGACTACCAAAACAACCGCCAAGAAAACGACTACACCTGTGACCAAAGTAACCAAGGTCACCAAAAAAACTACCACCAAATCACCGGCTAAGCCCACGGCTAAAACGGCCACGAAAACAGTGGCACCCAAGGCCAAACGCAGTAGTACTTCTCGTACCAAGGTAGCAACTCCCAGTAATAAGAATAAAGCAAAACCGAACATTGCCTTGTTCATTGACGTTGATAACGTTGGTGTAAGCAGAGAAAATTTATTAGAAATATTATTTTTTGTTAGCGGTAAATACAATGTTGATTTGTGTAAATTATATGGTTTTAGTAATGATGCATTGCCTGGTATCAAAGAAATCGCTAGTGATTATAATTTGGTAACTGTTGGTAAAATGAAATTCAAGACCGTGGGGCAAAATTGTTTGGACTCTCGTATCTTGGTTGATGCTTATGAATGTGCGGTTAAAAACGCAGGACGCTTGGACATGATTTTTGTTTGGTGTTATCCGTGTGATTTGGCAGAATGTTTTGAAAAAATAATTGAACAAGGTGTAGCAACTTCGACGATTGATAATCGAATTTTCGATTGTAAAAATAAATTTGTTTCGCAAGTTTTCAAACTATATTCGGCATATGCTTTTGGTGGAGACACGCCGATGTATGGGCAAGTGCAAAATTTACCGACGCCAAACTTGAAAACAACTGCCGAACCGAAACCCGTTGTCGCTCCTGAGTCGGTCAAGGCAGAAACAGCCACCGCCACGGTTGTCTCATTACAATCGACTCCGCTTGGTGAGAGTGCGGTTGCCGAAACCGCAACCGATACTAATGAGCTGGCTGATACACTGGACGGAAGGCCTGTGCCCGTGCTTCCACGTCGTGAAATCGTAGAGCGTAGTCATAAACCGACACCCAATGCGAAAGAGAACGTAAATAAGGACGAAATGGATGCTGCAGCCGGAGAAAATATTGTTGACGCTATATCGCGAAAACTAAACATTACGCGCCCGAACTTGGTTCAGGTTGAACAAGAATTTGAACAACGTAAAAAAGAAAAAGCATCCGACACGGTATCATTGTTAGATATGATTAAAAAAGTTGGCATTATTGATGACAATGAAGGTAAACCGAAAAAATACGAAGACACAATCGGCGATTTATGATATAATATTTTATTATGCGTAAGATTAGTTATCGTGAATTAAGAAAAATGTGGTTTGATTTCTACCAAGAACACGGACACAGCATTATCCCATCGGCTTCTTTGGTGCCAGAAAATGATGGGAGCGTTTTATTCACTACCGCGGGAATGCACCCGTTAGTGCCATTCCTGTTAGGCGAAAAACATCCCGCTGGTAAGCGCTTGTGCGATATTCAAAAATGTGTGCGTACGGGCGATATCGACGAAGTCGGTGACGATAGTCACCTGACTTTCTTCGAAATGATGGGAAATTGGTCACTGGGTGATTATTTCAAAAAGGAAAAGGTTGCTTGGTCGTACGATTTTTTAACCAATCCTAAATACTTAGGATTGCCCAAGGAGCAGATTGCCGTTACCGCTTTTGCGGGTGACGAAGAGGCGCCACGGGATACCGAAGTGGCCGAATATTGGCAGCAAGTTGGAATTGCTAAAGAACATATTTGGTTCTTGCCCAAAAACGAAAATTGGTGGCAACTGCCGACGGGTACTGGTCCGTGTGGCCCCGATAGTGAAATGTTTTACGATACTGGTAAGAAACCTTGTTCTACCAAATGCAGTCCGGCTTGTGATTGTGGTAAGTATGTGGAAATTGGTAACGATGTTTATATGCAATACGTTATTTACGAAAAAGGCGGTAAAGCAATGCCGGCAAAACAACGTAATGTGGATACGGGTATGGGCTTGGAACGGCTGTTATGTTTTGTTAATGGCTACCATTCGGTTTATGATAGTGAATTATTTGCTCCGGCTATTGAAATCGTAGCAGCGTGCACGCTCAACCAGTATGCAGACCATTTGAAAGAATATCGTGTTTTGGTCGAACATACCCGTGCCGCAACAATGATGTTAAGTGATGGCGTTGTGCCGGCTGCTACTGGACAGGGTTACGTATTACGACGACTGATTCGGCGGGCAGTGCGCATGGCTAACAAATTGCAATGCTCGCCGGACGTTTACGAAAAGTTAATTCGCTTCTATATTGATTTTTTCCAAGGTATTTACACAATAGACACCCAAGTTATTAACACTTTTATGGACGAAGTTAATAAATTTTCCAAAACCATTGAACAAGGCATGCGTGAGTTTAACAAAATTTTACCCTACTTAAAGGATAAAAAGTTTTCGGGCAAGACGGCTTTTCGTTTATACGAAACTTATGGTTTCCCTATTGAACTGACGCAGGAATTGGCAACCGAACAGGGCTTAAAGATTGATATGGATGAGTTTGAACACGCTAAACAAAAACATAGCGAACTTAGCCATACGGCTTCGGTTGGAACTTTTAAGGGGGGCTTGGCCGACACCAGTACCGAAACAGCATGTTTACATACCGCAACGCATTTGTTATTGGCTGGCTTAAAAAAATTATTAGGGCCTAATGTTGTGCAAAAAGGTAGTAACATTACTCCCGAACGGTTACGCTTTGATTTTAACTGTGATCATAAATTAACCACTGAAGAAATTGCTTTTTTGGAAAATTTTGTTAATGATGCAATTAAGCGTAAAATTCCTGTAACTGTTAAGGAAATGTCTATTACCGAAGCCCGTGCCGAAGGGGCGGAAGGTTCGTTCGCTAATAAATACGGAGCAGTAGTTAAGGTTTATACAATTGGTGATGTGTCCAAAGAAATTTGTGGCGGACCGCACGCTAGCAATACGGGCGACCTGCTAAGTTTCAAAATTATTAAAGAAGAAAGTAGCAGTGCCGGTATTCGCCGAATTAAGGCTGTAATTAAAAAATAATAGGTATAGACGGTGAAAATCTGCACAGAATACTATTAGTTCGCGATAAACGAACTAAGGAGGTGGACAATGGCGAAAACGGCTAAAAAAAATAAGACCAGTAATTATAAATAATTATCCTGGTTATTAATCTAGCCGAAACAAGGCTGTTAGACACACAACAAATAAGCGACAATCAATCAGATGTCGCTTTTTGTTGTTTTATGTCGAGTAATTTAGTTGGACAAAATCTAACATATTTTTTATTATGATTATAAGCAAGAGAAATACATATGAACAAAATTAATAATTGGGGGTATGTATTTTATGAATACTGATTTAAAAAAATTGGCTAAAATGGCAGTTAATCGCCTATCGTCAGGTTTTTGGCGTGACGAGCAAAATAAGCGAGATGCGGCTTTGGCTATCTTGGCGGTAAAAGGCGCGGATACCGCAGCCGCCAAAAATATGATGGTGGCGAATACTAAACAACAGATAACTGCGGCAACCAATCCCGAAGATGAGGCCATGTATTTGCGTGCTAAAAATATTTTCTTGTCAGGTAATAGTGATAACGCTTTATCGGCGCTCATTGACCAAGAAAAACTTAAAACAATGGATGACAGTGCCCGTCAACGTTACATTTTTGATTTAAGTGCAAAATTGCAGGAGTTTCGCGAACGATTTACTAAGGAACAACAATTTAATTGCCAAACCACCATGTCAATGTAACATTTGTTGTTTTCCCAATTATCAATTATAATTAACAAATGGGTTTAACAGCAGTACAGCAAGAAATCGTAACGGCACCGCTGGGCGCTATACTAGTAACGGCGGGGGCGGGCTCTGGTAAAACACGGGTTTTAACGCACCGGTTGTTGTACTTGCTGCAAAGCGGAATTCCCGAAAGTGCGATTGTGGCATTAACCTTTACTAATAAAGCGGGTAACGAAATGCGTTCGCGAGTGGAAAAATTGTTAGGAAGACCGTTCAACACCTTCATTGGTACGTTCCACAGTTTTTGCGTACGGCTTTTGCGCAAGAACAGTGGGCGACCAAATTTTTCAATTTACGCAACGGCTGATACTAATAAAGTTTTGAAAGACTTGATTAAAGAAATGTATTCTGCGGTGGATGCTGAACTATACAAAGAGGCCGTTAACGGATTGTCTGATTGGAAAATGAAAGGCGTTTTACCTTTTAATAGCAACCAAGACCGATTAGAAAAAATCTTTACTCGTTACCAAGAACAATTGAAAAATAACAACGCTTACGATTTTGATGATTTATTGTTGGCAACTCGGTATTTATTGCAAGATAACGCCACCGTGCGGGAAAAATTGCAGGATTACTTCCAATATATTCTAGTTGATGAATTCCAAGATACCAATAGCGTGCAGTACCAAATTGTAGCGTTATTAGCGGCTAAACACCGTAACCTAATGGTAGTGGGTGATGAAGACCAATGTATTTATTCATGGCGCGGTGCCAGTATCGAAAATCTTAATCAGTTCCGTGCCGATTTCCCCGAAGCCAAAATCTACAAATTGGAAGAAAATTTCCGCAGTTCAGGCAATATTGTCAAGTTAGCTAATGGCTTAGTAGCCAAGAATACTAATCGTATCGGTAAACACTTGTTTTCCAAAATTAATGATGGGCTAATCAATTTTGATTGTTACTACGATGATAAACAAGAGGCTGTTGGGGTTGTTCAGCAAATACTAGATCATCGTCGTAAAGGTGGTAATTGGTCAGACGAAGCGATTTTAATGCGCATTAACGCTTTGTCGCGTCGCTTTGAAGAATGTTTACAGTTTAACCACATCCCTTATGTAGTGTGGGGGGGCTTTAAGTTTTACGAACGTGCCGAGGTTAAAATTGTGTTAGATTATTTACGTCTGCTGGTTAATCACGATGATGATGTGGCTTTATTTAATGTCATTAATTTCCCAAAACGTGGTATTGGTGATGCATGCTTGGCAAAAATTAAGGCCGCGGCCCGAGAAAACTTGTGTGGTGCTTACCAAATAGTAGAAAATTTATCAACGTACGATTTGGGGCTATCGGCTAAAACGCAAAACGCAATGGCGGGGTTCACTACGGTATTGCATCACCTGCAAGACTTTCTGCAACAGGGACTGGTGACACTGGCTAACGAATTAGTAGACGTAACGGGTTTGCAAAAATATTACGAAGATGAAAAAGACGACGGCGAGAGCCGTTTGGAAAACATTTACCAATTATGTGGTTCAATACGTGAGTATGCTAATAACAACCCTAATGCTGATTTGTCATCATATCTGCAAAGTGTAACGATTGCGGGTGGCGAAAATCCCGAGGCTAATGACCATGTCATTATATCAACGATCCACAGTGCCAAAGGGTTAGAATTTAAGAACGTCTACATTGTTGGTTTAGAGGATGGTTTATTCCCGTCTTATAAATCACAATATAACGACGCAGTATTGGAAGAGGAGCGTCGTTTGTTGTACGTGGCAATAACACGAGCCATGCGCAATCTGAATATATCGTATGCCAAATGTCGTTTCTTGAATGGTGAAATTAGTCGCACTGTACCCAGTACTTTTTTAATGGAACTGGGGTACTTCGGTGGTGGTGACGATTTTAGTTGGTAAGCCCAATGCTTAATTTTAAGGCTTTGTCAACGCGGGCTTGGTCTTGTGCGTTTAAGACCGTTAGTTGCCGTTGCAGGCGAGATTTATCAAGGGTTTTAATTTGTTCACACAAAATCAAACTGTCATTACTTAAACCATAATCGGCTCCGTTTAGGTGTACATGGGTTGGCAATTTGGTCTTATAAATTTTGGAAGTTAAACAAACAGCAATTACGGTGGGACTGTATTTATTACCGATATCGTTTTGCACAATTAAAACGGGTCGATAGCCTTCTTGTTCGCTATTAACGTTACGCGAGCTATCGCCCAGATTGGCGAAATATATTTCGCCACGTTTTACTTCCATAATTTATTCTATGTGGTGTATACTTAATTTGTGGGTTTCTATTTAGGTGATTTATGGATTGGTTTTTACGGTATAATGATTGCCAGTGCTTTGTTGGTTGGTTTGCTGTTGTGCGGTCTGTTGTGCCGTAAAAAAGGCTTCGACGGCAACATCCCTTACGTGTTGGTTCTAATAATTGTTCCGTTGGCTGTTTTGAGTGCCAGATTGTATTATATTATTTTTTCTGACCAATTAACAATGGCCGATTTTTTTGATTTCAGTCATGGCGGCTTCCGTGGTTTGGCTATCTATGGTGGTATTATCGGTGGCTTTTTGGGGGTAATAATTTATAAGTTAATCAAAAAATGTAGTTTGGTGGCCTTGACAGATCTAATTGCCCCCGCGTTAATTTTGGGACAGAGTATTGGACGTTGGGGTAACTTTTTCAACCAAGAAGCTTACGGGCGGGCAGTTAATTTTAATTGTTTTCCTTTTACCGTTTTTATTGACAATGGTATTGATTATGGACCGCATTTGGCAACTTTCTTTTACGAAAGTATCTTAAACTTAATCGGGTTTGCGGTTGTTTTGACGGTATTTTTGAAACAGAAAAAGTATGGCTTTGCTACCGCTACCTATTTACTATGGTACGGAGTAGTACGCATGATTGTGGAACCGCTGCGTACCGACAGTTTGTTGATCGTTCCGGGTAACGATTTCGTATTTAATCGCATTTCTTTTGTGATAAGTATTGCAATTGTCGTGTTGGGTGTGGTATTATTATATCAAAACAAAAAGGGGAAAATATCACAAAATGTTCAAAACCTATGTAAGTGAAATCTTAAATGAATTTGATCACGAGTTTGAATCTTTGGTAATTCCGTTTCCTGAAGAAAAAGTAATTATCAAAGAGAAAGTAGCCTACTACGACTCGGAAGCGGGTCAACGACCGACTTTGATGGAACGTACTGTGGTGGCGGATAACAGTACAAAATTGCAAAAAATTGAAGCTTTGGCGACCGAAATTTCGGCGGAACGTTACAGTCCACACTATAACCCAGAAATTTGTTTGGCCAATTTACTCAATTTTATTTTGTCTGATGACGCCAATCAGGGAGATAGTGATAATTTTTTCCAATTATTAAATCAAGAACGTAATGTCGATTTAACCGAAGCGTTGAATGATTTTGATTTTTATTTAGATAACCCTTATAAAAAGAAAGCCGAAAAGATTTTATCGAAAATTGAGGCACGTAAGAACAAATGAATGTGATTGTCTGTGCTTATGGTGAAATCCATCTGAAAGGCGCGAATCGTGGTTTCTTTTTGCGTAAATTGGAAAGAAATATTAAAGGCATTTTGCCGCAAACTACCAAAGTTACAGTTACCGATACTCGGGTTTTAGTAACTGACTACACTGATGAACAACAAACTGTCGAACGGCTGCAACGTGTTATGGGCTTGATTAGTATTAAAGTTTGCCAAAAAGTCAATTATACCCAGCCTAAAGACATCTTGGCTCACTTAAAAAAACTTAAAATTAATGGCAAATTTAAGGTTGAAATCAATCGAGCCAACAAAAATTTCCCGATTAAAAGTCCGACGTTTGCTGCCCAATGTGGCGATTTGATTTTACAAAATAATGCACAAGCCGTGGTTGACGTGCATCACCCCGATACCATTGTTCAAATTGAAATTCGCAATAATGGCGTAGCATACGTAGCAACAGGCGCTCAAAAAGGCTTGGGCGGGTTACCGGTCGGCGTTTCCGGACGGGCTATCTGCTTAATTTCGGGTGGTATTGACAGTCCGGTTGCGGCGTTTTTGGCGATGAAACGCGGTTTAGCTGTCGATTTTGTGCATTTTGCCACGCCACCGTACACTAGTGATTTGGCCTTGGCCAAAGTAGAAACTTTGTGCCGTCAAGTCTGTACTTACGGACACGAGGCCAAATTGTACATCGTGCCGTTTACCGAAATTGGTTCACGAATCCAAAAGAATTGCCATGATCAATATATTATAACTTTGATGCGTCGCTTTATGATTGCTTTGACCGAAAAAATTGGTTTGGCGAATGGTGCAGATTGTATCATCACTGGCGAAAATTTGGCTCAAGTGGCCAGTCAAACGATTCAGGGTATTACCAGTAATAACTTTGTCGCCAAACAACTGCCGATTTTACGTCCGTTAATCTGTTTTGACAAAGAAGAAATTGTTAACTTGGCCAAGAAAATTGGAACTTACGAAACCAGTATCTTGCCGTACCAAGATTGTTGTACCGTGTTTGTACCACAACATCCGGCCATCAAACCGAATTTGACAGACGTTTTGGCTGAAGAAGAAAAATTAGATTTTGACACCTTGGTTAATAATAGTTATAATGCAATATTATGCAAAAACTTACCAAATACTTATGCGGAATAATGCAACAAGCCGCTAAAATGACCACCAAACCTTTCAATATCTACGATAAAGACGCTTTTGGTGATGTGGTTACCGACGTCGATAAACAAGTTGAAACATTTGTAATCGCTAAATTAAACCAAAAATATCCCGACTTTGATATTGTCAGCGAAGAATATAACCCCGACCACCAAACCACCGAAAACTGCTTTATTATTGACCCGATAGACGGAACTAAAAATTTTGCGGCCGGTATTCCATTGTGGGGGATGCAGGCCGCCGCTGTTCAGGACGGGGAAGTGGTAGCCAGCGTGATATACTTACCAACCTTTAATGAACTTTATTACGCCGATTGTGACGGTGCCTTTTTGAATGGTGTGCGTTTAGAGATGACGGAAGCCATTAAAAATAAACGTCCGATTTACGACTTGGAAGGCGGTGATAAGTTCCCTGCGTTAATGCAACTGGAAAAAGAAGTTAACCGCAACTTCCGATATATCGCGGCGGCGTCGGTGGGGTACGCTTGGGTAGCCGCCGGTCGCATGAGTGCGTTTATGTTGCGTAAAGATAGTAAATGGGATTACGTACCCGGACTGTTTTTGGTTAAAATGGCGGGTGGTTGCACATATGATCAACCGGGTGCTCATATTGGTACCACTAACGAAAAGATGTTGAATACGTTAATTAAGTACCAAGACATAAAAAAAGAGACCAAACAGGCAATCTCCAAGACATCACAAATGAAAGCCACTAAAAAATAATTTTAGCAGTAAACAAAAAAATGACAGTCAACCGGCTGTCATTTTTGTTAAACAAAATCGCTGTTACTTTACTTGAATACTTTGGGAATGTAACGTAACACCGGTGTGGGTTTGTCCAAAACCACCGCAACGATGCAGTCTTTGATTTCGTCCAAAACGTTGCGGTCGACCTTTTTTAAGTTGGTGATGAACGGCAAACCGATACGAATTCCGCTGGTTTCTACGGCTGTACGCGGGTCGTCTTGAATCTTGTTTTTGTTGGTGACAATGCCGAATTTTTGTTCCAATTCGTCTTGCACTTGCTTGCCTGATTTGTTAGTGTCGCGTAAGTCAATTAAGAACAAATGTGTTTCCGTTTTTCCTGAAACAATCTTGATACCTTCTTTTTTTAATTCTTCACATAAATAATTCGCGTTGCGGGCAACTTTGCTCATGTATTCGCGGTACGCGGGGGTTAAGGCTTCTTCCAAACAAACGGCTTTCGCGGCGATAATGTTCATCAATGGCCCACCTTGAATGCCGGGGAAAACCGCTTTGTCAATGGCCTTCGCAAATTCTTGCTTGCACAAAATCATTCCGCCCCGTGGCCCGCGCAAGGTTTTGTGCGTCGTAGTGGTTACGATGTCGGCGTACTTGACGGGGTTGGGGTATAAACCCGCCGCGACCAAGCCCGCAAAGTGTGCCATATCAACCATGAAAATCGCGCCTACGCTTTTCGCAATCTTGGCAATGCGTTCAAAATCAATAATCAAACTGTACGCGCTACAACCCGCGACAATAATTTTCGGCTTATTTTCTTTGGCCAATTTTTCCAAATTCTTGTAATCAATTACGCCTTTTTCGTCCAAACCGTAATTGACGACGTTATAAAGTTTTCCCGAAAAAGATACTTTGGCACCGTGGGACAGATGACCACCCGCGTCCAAAGACATTGATAGAATCGTGTCGCCGGGCTTAATGGTGGCGAAGTATACCGCCATATTGGCTGACGAACCCGAATGCGGTTGCACATTGGCGTGTTCGGCTTCAAAAACCTTGCAAGCCAATTCGCGGCAGTAATTTTCAACTTCGTCGACCACTTCGCAACCCGAATAGTAGCGCGCACCGGGGTAACCTTCCGCGTATTTGTTGGTCAAGCAACTGCCCATCGCGCGCATGACATTTTTGCTGGCAATGTTTTCACTGGCAATCAAGTTGATTTTTTGCCATTGCCGTTTATTTTCTTTTTTGATTAACTTTTGAATCTTCATATAAAGTATTATATCGCGTTAGCACTGAATAACAAAACGAATATTAAAAGCAAATCTAAATCTTGCTTGTCCTTTTGTTCTTGACTTTGGTAGGCCGTAGCCAATTCATTGGCAGCGGTGCTTTCATAAAAGTCGGTATTCGCCATAATGTTTATTATGATAATGTCAATAATTAAGTTACCTAACCCGCCTACCGACCCATTAAAACTGTGAAAAACCCCTTGACAATGGGGGGGGGGGGGGTACAATATA
>CATLHJ010000021.1 GCA_949949035.1 uncultured Clostridia bacterium
GTTGGGGGCAATGCTGTGTGTGCGCCCATCCGGACAATCAGTAATTTACGAACCGGTAAAATTGCATTTTCCCAATCTTTGGCAATGTTTATGGGAAACAATTAAACAAACTTTGTCATTTGCTAAAAAAATTTTTATGGCGTTCGCGGTCAGTGCTTTTGTTGTCGTTATTCTTGCACGCTTTGATTTCCATTGGCATTTTACTACCGATCCACGTACTTCGATGTTATTTAATATCTGCGGTGTTTTGTCGCCAATCTTCGCCCCCATTGGGTTAGGCAATCCGGCTTTGATTTGCGCCTTGCTTTTCGGCATCATTGCTAAAGAATCGGCGATTTCAGTATTGCTGTTTTTCCCTAACGTAGTGGCAAGTATGACCTTACCGGTGACTTTATCCTTGTTGGCTTTTTATACATTTTATCCCAAGTGTATTTCGGCACAAACGGCAGCGTGTAGCAGTTGTGACCGTAAAACTGGCGTTAAATTGTTTTTAACGAATTTGTTAGTTGCTTATGTAATGGCTTTGGTTGTATATAATATTTGTGGATTCTTTATCTGATTATGATTACGATTTACCGAACAGCATGATTGCTAACGCGCCGTTGGAACCGCGTGACGTGTGTAAAATGTTGGTTTACGACCGTGCCACAACACAAACGCAGATTAAACAATTCAAAGACATTGTTGATGAATTGCAGGCGGGTGATGTGGTCGTAATTAATGAAACCCGCGTGATTCCCGCACGCCTGTTAGGACAAAAAAGCACTGGGGCAAAAATTGAAATTTTATTACTTAAAAAACTTGACTTAACACATTATGAAGTTCTATTAAAACCAATGAAACGGGTAAAAATTGGTGACGTTGTCAATGTGTCCGACCAATTGTCAGCTTGTTTGGTAAGCAAGGACGAAGTTAATGGTACTGCCGTGATGCAGTTAAGCTGTGCGGGTGGGGCAACCGATTTAGAAGCCACAATTGACACTGTTGGTGAAATTCCGTTACCGCATTACATTCACAACGGGTATGCTACTAAAGAAAATTATAATACGGTATACGCGCGTGTGGATGGCAGTGCCGCCGCTCCGACGGCAGGCTTACATTGGACACCCGAATTGATGGTGGCGGCCAAAAGTAAGGGGGTAATTTTTGCACCTGTAGTTTTAGATGTCGGTTTAGGGACCTTTCGTCCTGTTAAAGTCGAAGATATCACTAAACACGTAATGCATACTGAACGTTATCAAATCTCCGAAACCACGGCACAGATTGTCAATGATGCTTTGCGTAATCACCGGCGGGTTATTGCCACTGGGACCACCAGTTTACGTACTTTGGAAGGGTGTTACGCTAAGTACGGAACTATTAAAGCGGTTACCGATGAAACCGATATTTTTATCTATCCACCTTACCAATTTAAGGTGGTGTCGGCTTTGATTACTAATTTTCATTTGCCCAAATCTACGCTATTGATGTTGGTATCGGCTTTTGCCGGTCGCGAAACTACGTTGTCATTGTACGAACACGCCAAAAACAATAATTTCCGCTTTTATTCTTTTGGCGACTGCATGTTTTTGAAGTAATTGACACGGGTGGCCGCAACCATTAAAATCATAGTATGGATGCAAAAGCAGAATTTATTGAAATTTATAAAAAAAATATTAAACGGGAAGGTGCCGATAAGTTATTGCAATGGTTGGAAAGTTCCGATTTCTTTACTTGTCCTGCTTCCACCAAATTTCACAGCAATTTTGCAGGTGGCTTAGTAGAACATTCAGTTAAAGTTTATCATCGTTTAGAACGTTTAGTGACAATGGAGAAGTTGTCAATCAGCGCGGAGTCCATAGCGGTGGTGGCTTTGTTACATGATGTATGTAAGGCCGATACCTACAAAATTGAAATGCGCAACGTGAAACGTGATGGTGAATGGTTGAAAGAACCTTACTATACGGTGGACGATCCGTTGCCTTACGGGCATGGCGAAAAATCGGTATATATCATCAGTAGCTTTATGAAGTTAACCCGTGATGAAGCAATGGCAATCAATTGGCACATGGGACCCTATGACGCCCGTAACGCTAACAACAGCTATGTTTTGTCGGACGCTTTCCGTAAATTTCCGTTAACTTTAATTATGTTTCTGGCTGATATTAGTAGTAGTTATTTAGACGAAACCGTAAAGAAATAATCAAATTTTCACTTTGTCGGCGGCTTTGATGCGAATGTCATCACTGATGGCGGCGTAATGTTTTTTGGTAGTATTGATGTCGCGGTGTCCCAAGACGTCGGCTACTACGTAAATGTCACCGGTGGCTTTGTATAAATTCGTACCGTAGGTAGAACGCAATTTATGCGGACTAATTTTTTTTAAGGGAGCAGCCGTTTGGGCGTATTTTTTGACAATGTTTTCTACGGCACGTACGCTTAAACGATGTCCACATTTGGTAAACAGAGGCGTTCCCTTGGTGAATTCACCCGTTTGGAAATATTCGACAAACTTGTTGTGTAGTTGCTCGCCCATGTGCAAAATGGTTTGTTTTCCGCCCTTGCGGGTTACTAAAAAAGTTTTATTGGCTAAATCGATGTCTTCGTAATCCAGACCAACCAATTCACTAACCCGAATGCCAGATAACAAAAATAAAGTTATAATCATCTCATCGCGCGGATTTTTAGCCGTAGCGTTAATTAACTTGTTCACTTCGTCGTCATTAAGACGAATAATGTTTTTTTCGTGAATTTTCGGTAAATCGATTTTGGTCATAATGTTTTCTTGTAAATCACCGCGGCGATAAAAATATTTGAAAAATGATCGTAATGTCGCCATTTTACGCATTTTGCCACGTTCACCATTAAGATGTTGCTTTTTATCTTTTTCGTACTGGGTTAGGTAAGCCATATATTGTTCAATATCGTCAATGGTAATTTGGTTTAAATCTGCTTTTTCCAGTCCGAAGAGGTCACGTCCGGCAAAATTAGCCGATTGTGTGGTTAAGTATTGAAAAAAAATTTCTAAATCGCGAGCGTAACCCAAACGGGTTAGTGGGGTTGTCTTTTGCTCAATACCAACGAAAAATGCGTTACAAAAACTGGGTAAATTGGGTAAAACGCGTTCGTTTAATTCCTTGTTGTTTTGGTAGTCACGCTTCTCGTTGTACTTCATACAAGCCAGTATATCATGAAATTGCTGCATCTCCTAGAAAATTCCAACCGCCATAAAAATACAAATTATTATTTTTAATGGCATAAATTTCGCTGTGCAACATATTTATGATTGAAATATGGCAACATTACTTACAGTCGCCTTTGCTTTTGGGTCAGCGATGTACGCTTTCTCTAATAAGTATGTTTTGGTCGCAGTAGTCCTGTTGTTTTATGCAATTCTGCAATGCTTGTTAAACCGTCATCGTCGCAAAAAATATCTTAATGCCACCGTCATCCATTACGCAGGACATATTTTTAAGTTACGCGGTTTTTTGGATTCAGGAAATGCTTTGTCCGATCCCGAAACGCATGCGCCGGTATGTGTTATTTCGTTACCAGTTTTTTTACAAATGTTCCCGCAGATTACCGCCGACCAAATTCTCATGAAAGAGTTACCACGTCTTGTACCAAATGGACATTACCTGACTTGTCGTACGGTACACGGTAAAGATGATATATTCGTTTTCCCGCCTGACAAGTTACAAATCAATGGTACAACTGTAAAAAATTGCTTATTGGGAGTGGCGGTAAAAGATCTGGGTAATGAACAATACGAAGCATTATTAAATGTAAAATTAGGGGGTATGATATGAATTTAATTCGCAAAGCCATGGAACTATTCCGCCAACTTGAACGTAATCATTGGTTAGATGACGACAGTATTTACTTTATCAATGGCTCGGAAGCATTAGCGCGCCCCTTGCCTAAGGAAGAAGAAGAAGAACTATTACAAGAGTTGGCACTTGGAAAACCCGAAACCCGTCAAAAATTGATTAACCATAATCTACGTTTGGTGGTTTACATCGCTAAAAAATTTGAAAATACGGGCATAGATGTTGAAGATTTAATCAGTATTGGTTCAATCGGTTTAATTAAGGCCGTGAATAGTTTTAAGTACGATAAAAATATCAAACTGGCTACGTACAGCAGTCGCTGTATTGAAAATGAAATTTTAATGTATTTGCGTAAAGTGCAAAAAACGCGCGGTGATGTATCTATGGATGAAGCAATCAATGCCGACAGTGACGGTACAGAAATTCGCTTGGGCGATGTGGTTTGTACTACTACCGATAATGTTGATGACGACCTTGATACCAGTGTTGAAAAAAAACTATTGTGGCTGGCGGTTAATAAACTTTCAATACGAGAACAAGAAATAATGCAATTACGTTTTGGTTTAGGCGGTGGCGAAGAACGGACACAAAAAGAAGTGGCCAATATGCTGTCTATATCGCAATCCTATATCTCGCGTTTGGAAAAGAAAATCCTATGTCGCTTGAAAAAAGAGTTCCAAAAAATTGACATCTAGACATTGCGACTGCTGTGTGCTACAATATATGGTATGGATTTCTGGGGTTGGTTGATTTTATTTCTGGTTATCATTACCGTTATCACTTTTTGTGCGGTGTTTAATGTCGTTTTGTGGTTTCGGGCTTTGATGTCCGGTGCCCATGTGTCTTTGGCAGAACTGATTACCATGACAATGAAAAAATTGGATGCTCGCAGTATTGTTAATTACTACATAAAAGCCCGTAAGGCTGGGGTTAAAATTACTATTAGTCAAATCGAAAATCATATTCAAGCCCACGGAAATATCGAATGCGTAATTGACGCTTTAATTGCGGCGTATAACGCGGGTATTGATTTGAAGTTGGAAACAGCCATTGCGGTTGATTTGTCGGGGCGTGATATTAACGATGCGGTCAAGCATTGTATTATGCCACAGACTATTCAAATCAATAATATTACGGCGATTGCTAAAAATGGTATTGAAGTTTCGGTAACAGCCAAAGTTACTTTGCGAGTAAATTTGAAACGCATTATTGGTGGCGCGTTGGAAGAAACGATTATTGCCCGGATTAGTGAGGGGATTATGACGATTGTTGGTAATGCAGAAAGTCATAACGCTATTTTGGAACACCCGGATTTGATTACTAAAACAATTATGCAAAATAAAAATTTAGCAGCCGACACTGCTTTCGACATTTTGTCCGTGGACATTGTGGAAATTAAGGTGGGACGCAACGTGGGGGCTGAATTAGAAATTGATAAAGCTGAGGCTGTAAAATTTATCAGTCAAGCCGATGCCGAAAAGCGTCGGGCGGAAGCCGTGGCTGCTGAACAAGAAATGCGCGCCTTAACGCAAGAAATGCGTGCCAGAGTGGTGGCGGCCGAGTCGGAATTACCGCGGGCTTTAGCCGGTGCCTTAAAACAAGGTAATATCAGTTACACCGATTACTTGAAAATGGACAATATTAAAAGCGATTCTTTGATGCGTCAGGCTATCGGCGGTAGTGCGAACGATGACATGTTAACTCCGGCCTTAAATCCACCCAAAAAGAAAACTAAATTGCAATAAAAGGAGTGTCGATGTTGATAGTTTTATGCTTGATAATTGTGCTTTTGGTGGTGCTACTAGGTTTATTCTTGCTGGTCGATTGGTATCTAAAACGAGATAATAAGAATAAGGCAACTAAAACTGCGACCAAAAATGAAGTAACCAAGCCGATAACTACCGCAGCCAAGACGGAACCAGCCACAGCGGTTGCGCAACCTGCCATGACAATTTACAATAGTAATTTGGCTGATGATTTGTCCACAATGTTGGAAACTGGCCATGCTGAACCGACCGATAGGAAACATACAGGACTGAATGCAAATCAAAGCAAAATTGCAAAATACATCGCCGAAAAGAATTATCATACTTTTGCTTTTGATGCCGACCCAAACACAGAAACGATACCTATGAGTTTAACTGCGGAAGACTATAAAAAATTTGTCGCAATAAGTAATATTGATGATAAAAAATAATTATAAATAAATGTGAAAGATTTTTTTATTCACCAAGAACGCAACCATCGTTTAACTGTTGGGGGAGTTGTATCCTTGGCCGATTTTGCAAGTGATGAAATCGTAGTACGCGTAAAAGGAGGTTTTATCGCCGTTAAGGGCAGTAAATTAGTCATTCAACGTTTTGACGAAAACGAAATTATGATTGAGGGTAAAATTGGTGAGGTTAGCAACAATGTCACGAATTAAAAATTTTTTTACCGGGCAAGTAACTTTTTCCGTCACTGATTTTCCGGTAGCTGCTTTGAATCGCTTGCGACAATATGGTGTAGGTAACCTTCGTCAAGTAGCTAATAATTTTATCTTTACCGTACCACTGGTGCATGCTGCTGCGGTCAAAAAATTAGTTGCCAATTTTGATTGGCACAGTCAGGAAAATGCTAATCTTTTTCGCGGCGTTAATTATCTATTAAATCATTTTATGCTCTGTATAATGGTTTTATTGGGGTTTAGCGCGTTTCTAGTGTTAGATATGGGTATTTACCGCGTGCAGGTCAATGCGCCTGATGCTGCCGTGACAACGGCAGTTTATGACCATTTGCAGGCTCTTGGCGTAAAACAATTTATTTGGAAAAAGCAAGTTGCTACCTTGGATTTAGCCAATGATTTAATTATCACTTTTCCGAATATTGCGCACGCACACGTGCGGGTAGCTGGTAATACCTTGGTCGTAGATTTAGCAACTGCGGCTAACCACCAAAAGAAACAAAAGACGGACCTGTATGCTAAATATGATGCCGTGATTAAGGACGTTGTTGCTTATAGTGGACAAGTGTTGGTCGGTGTGGGTGATGTGGTGCATAAGGGGGATTTGTTGGTGCAAGATACTTATATCGACAGCGTGGCGATAACGGGTGAAGTTGCTTTCGTTAATGATGATCAGGTTGTTCGTTTGTCCATCGCGATTATTTAGTTTATAATAGAGTATGGATGTTTTAACTGCCGTATGTCAGGTTTTGGCGGTAGATCCGCACAGCGTGGAAGTCAATTACGCGTTTGTACGCAAAGGCGTAATTCGTCAACTGAATCGTAAGTTTCGTCAAGTTGATAAGGTAACTGATGTCTTATCGTTCCCCGATGGTGACTTAAATCCCGAAACGGGCAAAAAGTTTATGGGTGACGTCTTGATTTGTAAAGCCGTGGCGCGTAAGCAGGCCCGTGCATTGGGGCATTCGTTAGCCCGTGAAATAACTTTTTTGCAAGTGCATGGGACATTGCACTTATTTGGTTATGATCATCTGGAACCTGATGATGAAGCAAAAATGCTTGGACGACAACGGGAAATTATGGCATTATTATCTTAATGGAATTTGTTTTAAGTAAAGAAATCATTGCCCGTTTGATTGATACCGCCAAGACGTACGCCGACAATGCTTATTGTCCATATTCTAATGTGGCGGTAGGGGCGTCTGTTTTGTGTGCGGATAACATTATTTTGGGTGGATGTAATATCGAAACTGGTGATTATGCGGCGCCGTCATTTTCGGCCGGTGACACCGTAATTGCTAAGGCCATCAGTGAAGGTTATACGCAAATGTTGGCACTCTGTTTATATTCACGTGACAATTTGATTTACCCTAACGCGACTACTCGTCAATACCTGTGTGAATTTAACGGTAAAATTAAAATCATAGTGGCTAATGATAAAACTTACGAAGTTGTCGATAATTTAACTTCTATCTACCTTTTCCCACCAAGTATGACCGAGCAAGGTGACGAATGATTACTGATTTTAAATGTGGTACGGTTGCAATCATTGGTGAACCGAACGCGGGTAAAAGTTCGTTAATTAACGCGTTGGTCGGCAGTACGGTGGCGATTACTGCCACTATGGCGGGTACCACGCGCCAAGCCATTCGCGGCATTCTAAATACTGATAAAGCGCAGATTATTTTGGTCGATACGCCGGGGATGCAACCCGCCACTAATTTATTAGAGAAACAGATGAGCCGAGCCATCTCGGGGGCGGTCAAAACGGCTGACGTAATTTGTTTTGTGATCGATGTTACCAATATAACTACCCGTGCCTTAAACAAGTTGGCCAATTATCAGGATTTTGGTGTTCCCGTAGTTTTGGCCTTGACGAAAATTGATCGTGTGCGACCCGCTAAGGTTTTAAGTGCTTTACAACGTTTACAGTCGTTCACTTTTATTAAGGACTTCGTGCCTGTTTCGGCACTTAAAGGTCAGGGGCTAAATGAGTTGGTGGCTTGTTTAACCCAATACTTACCAAATGCCCAACCTATTTACGATCATGATGTTTATACCGACAGCAGTGAGCGGGCGATGGCTGCGGAAATCATTCGCGGGGCGGTAATTAAGCATACGCTCGACGAAGTGCCCGCCGGTGTGAAAGTGGTAATTACGGAATTTGCGGAAATTGACCGTTCGGTGAAAATTGCGGCGGACATTGTTTGTGATAAAGTTAACCACAAAAAAATTATTATTGGTGCGCAAGGTAAAATGATTCGTCAAATAGGTATTGAAGCGCGTCGTGAAATGGAAAAGTTGCTGGGTCGGCACGTAATTTTGTCGACTTTCGTCATTGTGCGTGAAGGTTGGCGTAACCAAACCAGTTGGTTGCGTGATTAGTAATAGCGTTTACGGTTTTTGATGATTTCCCAGTATTGATGTTCCAACGAGCGGAATACGCGGTTGGCACCAAGCACGGTAATGTGTTTTTCAATTAACTTGTCGACTACGGTTTGTACGCGTTCCGGTTTCAAGTTGACGATAACTTGGTCACCACAAAGTTTAACGGGGACTTTGAATTCGGTTTCAATAACTTTGGCGGCATAGTTGGGCTGTGCCACCGTCACAGCCAATTTGGCCTGGTCAAATTCGCGTGCAATCATATTATTGTAAGATTGGATGGCCACAATTACGCCCTCATCAATAATGGCAATCGTATCGCAAAACTCCTCAATCTCGGCCATTTTACGTGCGGTGATAATCATCGCTGTCTTAAATTCTGTGCTGATTTTTTTCAAGATGACCCGCAAATCTTTGGCTTCGGCATCCGTTAAATTGGTGAAGGGAGCATCCAAGATTAAGATGTCAGTACGGGCTATTAAAGGTAACGCAATTTTTAGGCGATCTCTTTCGCTGTCGGATAAGTCCCGGCATTTGGTGTGAAGTTGTTCGCGTAGATTAAATAATGCCAAAATATTCTTAACTTTGCTTTTCAAATAAACACGATTGTTAAGTTTACAGTAATCTTTGATTATGGTTGCCACGGTATCACTTGGCATGAATTGCTCACGGGGAATAAAGGCTCCCAAGTATTGGTTGGTAGAAATTTTAATGGTGCCTTTGGTTTTGCGCGACAAAGTTAAAATCAGTTTGGACAACAGGCTTTTGCCACTTTGGTGTTCACCGACCACTGCCATAATTTCGCTTTCGTGCAATGTTAAATTAACACTGGCCATCAGTTGCTTGTGTGCGGTGGTTTTTTCTAAATTATTTATTTCTAACATCGGAACACTTTTCCTTTTCGTAATAAAATCATTAACAGGCATTCAACGATTGGCACAAAGGCAAAAATGCCCAACCAAATGGAGTTAATCGAATGGTTGACGGCACAGATTATACCGACCAAAGTCATTAAAGCAATGGTAATTACCGCGCGCCAACGGAAAGATTTACCCCGTAAATACAACGCTTTAATTTTCGGGAATACTAAATAAATCGCCAGCACAACGGCTAAATAAGTAAGTAAATAAATATAAACCAAGTTGTGGTATTCGACCTTGGCGATTTTGGTTAATGACAGCAGGGCATTCAAGACCGCAAACAAAGCAATGGTAATTAAACAGGCAACTATGCGCAAACGGTTAATGGCCACAAAATCATTACCAACTGGAATCTGGTTTAATTTTAACAATGGACGCAAATTGGCACTGCCTAAAGTCCCCGTCAAATTGATTGACATTTGTTTGTGCTTGACTTCTTCGGTAGTATTAACTTTGTCGGTGGGTAAAATGTAGGGTGAAATTTTGATTTTGCTAACTGGTTCGGGCTCTGGTTCGCGGTTAATTTTTAACACGCGCTTATCTTCGGCTACCGTAGTTAAAGCAGGTTGCTCATTATTCAAAGGCAACGAAAATGCTTCTTCCAAGGTGGAAAAAGTCTTGTGTTCCTCTTTGGCTTGGGTTTTCAAAAGTTCGTAATCAATTTCAATTTGGTTCTTTTCGCGGTATTCGCGTCCGGCTTTGGTAATGTTATAAACGTGACGACGGCCGCCAATTTCGGCCTCTTGCCAATAACTGTTAACCAATTTACGAGTGGCCATTTTGTGCAGGGCCGAATATAGGGTTGGTAACGACATAATGACGGCGTTACCCGACAAACGCTTAATTTCCTCAATCATTTCGACACCGTACATTGGACGGATATTGAGTAAATTTAAGATCTGAATTTCGGTCATTGATTTACGGCGTGCCACAAAACAAGTTTAATGTCGAAACAATGTTCTTGTCAAGTTAAACTCGGTTGGGCTAACCTGTAATTGATGTTAGATCCACGTAATATTATTCGCACGAATAAACGAACTTTGTCGTTAATGGTTAACGCACGCGGTGAGTTGATTGTACGGGCGCCGTATAACTTTCCTGAACATAAAATTTTTGAATTTATCAAAGAAAAACAAGATTGGATTATTAAGAAACAAAATGCGGTACGCGCCAATTCTTATATCAACCAAAATGTGGTGAACTACACGGTGTTTTTATTCTTGGGGCAAGAATTAACGCCCGTGATTACCAAGGAAGTAAAAGACATCTTTATTGACGATGGACGCCTGTTAATTCCCGCCAAAATTTCCGAAGATAAAATATTGAATCGGGTCGAACGTTGGTACCGCAAAGTGGCCTTGGAAATTATTGTTGAACGGGTTAACTTTATGGCCACGCGTTTGCATTTGCACCCAACCAGCGTTACCACGAACAACAATAAAACGCGGTGGGGCGTTTGTGACAGTAATGGTAATATCGCTATTAACTGGCGCGCTATTTTTTTACCGCCTAATTTACTAGACTATGTGGTGGTTCATGAATTATGTCACCTGTTGGAATTTAACCATACCAAAGCCTTTTGGGCGATTGTGGGCAACATTATTCCCGATTACCAAAGTGTGCGTAAGCATCTGAAATGTCTAAATTATTTAATCATGTTGTTCCGTAAAGAATAACTTAAATGTAGTTGTAATTGTTGGGTAACTGTGTTATAATAACTCATATGGAAAATACGAAAGAAACCCGCAGGCAGGCAGGCAGGCAGGCAGGCAGGCAGGCAGGCAGGCAGGCATAAATTATCTCTTGTTTTAAGTTTTATCTTGGCCGCTATTTGTTTATGTTGCGGAACCGGTTTAATTATTACTAATCTTA
>CATLHJ010000022.1 GCA_949949035.1 uncultured Clostridia bacterium
TTCGTTCGTTCGTTCGTTCGTTCGTTCGTTCGTTCGTTCGTTCGTTCGTTCGTTCCATCAATTTATTATAGCACAGATAGCGGATAATAACAAAACTTTTTTACGCCTTGCTTTGTCCCCAGTTTTTCCGTAATTAAATTTGCCCAAGCAAAGCAGTGAGGTTATAATAGCCTTATGGATAGTACAGCCACCGCTTGGGACACCTTGGCGGAACAAATTCGCAACCTGGCTAAAGACCTAAATATCCACCATTGCAGTGCCATTGGTGATCCCCAAAAACTGCCTAGCGCTGACCAACTAATTAAAGAATTAACCGAACGTCGCCGGCAAGGCCAATTTGTCGACAACCGTTCTAAATTGGCGCCCTGTACTATCCCCCAGCACGCTATCGACGTTTTACGCGATGTCTTAATCGGTCTTTCCGCCATTAAAGAATGCGATACCCAAGCACCCGCAATCCCGTTACCGGTGCGAAAAAAAATGACAGCCATAGCCGAACGTCGCAAGTTACGCAATTTTCGGGAACCACGGGGCAACCGCCAAAACGTCACCGAACACCAGTTACCGACACCTGACGCCACCCAAGAACGGTAACCGCTTCTCGCTTATAAGGTTTCGCTAAATATCGCCAACCAACAAGGTGAATAACTAAAAAACCCCCGCTAATCAGCACGGGGTTTTTTACAAGGTACTTCCTATGTGCGAAGTAATTCTTTTGCTTACGGGCGTCATTTTATCGCCACTACCTTAAGACAGAATAAGTGTACCAAAACCTTCACCGGTCGTAAACTACTTTTTTCGCGCTTTTTCGTCAGTTTTATTTTTCGCGCGTTCGCCAGTTTTAAGGCGAACTACGGACTTAAAGGATTACTTTTTCGTCCTTTCGCCTGATTTAACGGGGGACGTGCGTATTTTTACTTATTTTTTAGCACGTTCACCGATGATTTTTTCCGCCACGTTTCTGGGCACTTCTTCATAATGGTCAAAGACCATATCAAACGTACCACGGCCTTGAGTTAACGAACGCAAGTCCGTCGCGTAACCAAACAATTCGGACAACGGTACGGTCGCGTTAATGATTTGCGTTCCTTGACGCGCGTCCATACCCTGCAATTGACCACGGCGAGACGAAATGTTACCCATGACGTCACCCAAGTATTCTTCGGGGGTTTCGATCACCATTTTCATAATTGGTTCCAACAGTACCGGATTCGCGGTGCGCGCGCCTTCCTTAAAGGCCAACGAGCCCGCCGCCTTAAAGGCCATTTCCGAACTGTCGACTTCGTGATACGAACCATCGACCACGGTGATTTTGAAATCGACCGTTTCGTAACCCGCCAACACGCCCGAGCGTTTGGCTTCTTCAATCCCCTTGTTAATCGCGGGAATAAATTCTTTGGGGATGCTGCCGCCAACGGTCTTGTCTTCAAAGACATAACCTTTACCAGTTGCTAACGGTTCCATAACCACTTTACAGTGACCGTATTGACCGTGACCACCCGATTGCTTGATGTATTTACCTTCAACTTCGACACGTTTGCGGATGGTTTCGCGGTAAGCAACTTGCGGCTTACCAACGTTAACGTCAACCTTAAATTCGCGACGCAGCCGGTCAACCATGATTTCCAAATGCAATTCGCCCATCCCCGCGATAATGGTCTGTTGCGTTTCGGGGTCGGTAAAGGTTTTGAAGGTCGGGTCTTCTTGTGCCAATTTGATTAACGCCGCAATCATCTTGTCTTGCATTTGCTTGTTTGCCGGTTCAATCGCGTTTTGGATAACCGGTTCCGCAAAGTTCATACTTTCCAATAGAATCGGGTGCTTCTCGTCGCACAACGTATCGCCCGTGGTAGTGTCTTTCAAGCCCACAATCGCACCGATGTCGCCCGCGACCAATTCGTCAATTTCTTTACGTTGGTTAGCGTGCATTTGCACAATGCGCCCCACGCGCTCTTTTTTGTCTTTGGTGCTGTTGTAAACGTAACTGCCCGCCGTTAATTTGCCACTGTAAACGCGGAAGAAACACAGAGTACCCACGAACGGGTCGGTTGCCACCTTAAAGGCCAAGCCCGCAAACGGTTCGTCGTCACTGCTTTTGCGCTCCGTCGGTTCACCGTCCAAAGTGGTACCTTTAATGGCCGGAACGTCAATGGGACTGGGTAAATAATCGACAATCGCGTCCAACAGTAATTGTACGCCTTTGTTTTTGAACGACGAACCACACAAAACGGGAGTGAACTTCAACGTCACGGTACCTTTACGCAAACCCGCCTTAATTTCGGCTTCGGTAAATTCTTCGCCGGCAAAGAACTTTTCCATTAACGCGTCGTCCATTTCGGCAACGGCTTCAATCATTTGGGCACGGTATTTCTTGGCTTCGTCTAACAGGTCGGCAGGAATGTCCACCACTTGCATGTCGGTACCCAAATCGTTAACGTACATAATCGCTTTCATCGTGACCAAGTCGATAATGCCGCGGAAATCTTTTTCCGCACCAATCGGTAACTGGACCGGTACGGGGTTAGCGTGCAAACGGTCGCGCATGGTTTGTACCGCACGCAAGAAATTGGCATCGTCGCGGTCCATTTTGTTAATGTAAGCAATACGGGGTACGTGGTACTTGTTGGCTTGGCTCCACACCTTTTCACTTTGTGGTTGAACCCCAGCCCGCGCACAGAACACCGCAACGCTGCCGTCCAAAACTTTCAAACTGCGTTCAACTTCCACGGTAAAGTCCACGTGGCCGGGCGTGTCGATAATGTTAATGCGGTGATTTTTCCACATCACGGTAACCGCGGCCGAAGTAATCGTAATCCCGCGTTCTTGTTCCTGCACCATCCAGTCGGTCGTCGCCGCACCGTCGTGCACTTCCCCAATTTTGTGGGTGTTACCGGTATAGTAAAGGATACGCTCCGTCGTCGTGGTTTTACCCGCGTCAATGTGCGCCATAATCCCAATGTTACGGTAGTCTTCCAGTTTCGTTGTTCTTGCCATTGTTAATTTTCCCCTTTTATCATTCCATAAATAAACGCGTCGGCAACCAGTCACCGACGCGCATGGTCAGTTTTATTTTACCATTTGTAATGCGCAAACGCCTTGTTGGCTTCCGCCATGCGGTGCATTTCTTCTTTTTTCTTGAACGCCCCACCGGTTTGGTTGTAAGCGTCAATCATTTCCGCGGTCAAGCAGGCTTGCATGCCCCGTTCGCTACGTTTACGCGCAGCATCCACCAACCAACGAATCGCCAAAGTTTGACGACGCGCGGGGCGCACTTCACACGGTACTTGGTAGTTGCTGCCACCGACACGACGGGCTTTGGTTTCCAAAACCGGCATCAAGTTTTCCATCACCGTGTCGAACGCGGTCATCGCGTCCACATTGGTCTTTTTGTGCAAACCGTCCAGCGCCCCGTAAACAATGTCTTGGGCGATCCCTTTTTTACCGTCCAACATCACTTGGTTAATCAATTTTGTTACCACCGTCGATTTGTAAATCGGATCGGGCAAAACTGCTCGCGGTGTAATTCCACTACGTCTTGGCATTATTTCTTCCCCCTCTTGGCACCGTATTTAGAACGGGCTTGATTACGTTTGGCCACGCCGGCACAGTCTAACGCGCCACGCACGATGTGATAGCGTACCCCTGGTAAATCCTTGACTTTACCGCCACGGATTAAAACCACGCTGTGCTCTTGCAGGTTGTGTCCCTCCCCGCCGATGTAGCAGGTACCTTCTTGTTTGTTCGACAGGCGAACCCGCGCGACCTTGCGCAAAGCCGAGTTCGGCTTCTTCGGGGTAACGGTTTTTACCTGCAAGCAAGTACCGCGTTTTTGCGGGTTTTGTTCCAAAATGGGGGCCTTGCTTTTGCTGGCCGACTTTTTACGTCCATTCTTAATTAACTGGTTAATGGTAGGCATTATTTCTCCCTTCTGTTATATAGTAAGTATTGTATTATTTTTTGTTACCTTTGTCAATGTAACTTTTACCGTGAGATTTCGCGATCATCTGCCATTTGGTTACTGGCAAACAAATAACTTCCCCACAGTCCTTTGTCAACCATGTCGTCCAAAATTTGTTCATCGGGCTGAATGGTCAAATGGTCCACTTCTTGCTTTTCGACCGTACCGTCCTGACGACAGTTAACCTGTCCAACCACGGGTCGTCCGTCACGATCACGCAATACAAATCCGCCTTGTGCTTTGTTTTCCATAACCCTATTATACCATAAATAAAATCTTTGACAAGTAGCAATTTTTTAACTACTATAAGATGTATGAAGTTCACCTACCCCATGGTTTTTATCCATAATGACGAAACCAATTTGTATAATGGTTATTTGCCTGATTTAACGCTGTACTGCGAAGGTGAAACCTTGGAAAACGTGTACGCCTGCGCGGAAGAATTGATTCAGTATTATTTTGAACTGGCGACCAAGTACGACACCGAAATCCCCACCCCGTCCGACCTAGAAACTATCGCCCAAAAGTGGACGGGTTACAAAACTTCGTTAATTACCGCCGACATTAAAGACGCGAAATAACGACCATAAAATGGTATCCTACTTAACCACTTTTTCCCAATAATAGTTGCAATAAGTATTTTTCAAATAATCACTAGCAGTTCCGCCTTCGTTTGCACTTAAAGCACTGGCAGAAATTTCTATTATTTCGCCGTCAGTCGCTTCCTTGTTTGCAGTGCATCTCCAGCCAGCCAAGTCGTTAAATGTTGTTTGCTTCAATTTCAAACATCCGTAAAATGCTTGATAACCAATGCTGGTCACACTGCCGGCTATGGTAATTTTGTTTAAATATTGGCAATTATAGAACATTTTGTCGCTAATGCTTTTTACACCTTCATTGATTATACAATCATAAATTCCGCTACTGCTAAACGCCATTTCACCAATACTTGTTACATTGTCTGGAATAATAACCTTGAATAGATCGTCGCAATTTGCAAACGCGTATTGACCAATGCTTGTGACCTTATTGCCAATAGTTAGGATGCTATCTGTACTTTTGCTATCAAAATTCTTCAACTTAGAGCAACCCATAAACGCATAGTCACCAAAACTGGTCACACATTCTGGCAAATCAAAACTTGCTAAATTTGAGCAACCACAAAATGCATAGTCGCCAATGCTGGTTACGCCTTCTTTAATTTCTACATCAGTTAATTTTTTACAGGAATAAAAGGCTTCTGTGCCAATATCAGAGCCGATTGTTACAGTTGTTAAATAACTACTTTCGGCAAACACCTTATCGCCCATTGCCGTAACGCCACTGCCGATTACGGCATTGGTTAAACCTTTACAACCAAAGAAGGCCTGTGTGCCGATGCTTTCGACGCTGTCGGGAATTGTAATACTCGTCAGCCCTGCACACTGATAAAATGCTTTTTCACCAATCGTAACCAGGCCATTGGGGATTATTAGGTCAGTAAAAGTGTTAATCTCGGCAAATAAGTTATCCGGTATTACTTTGGTGGTTGCTTTAAGCTCTATGGTGCCGGTTATGTCTTTTTGGCAACCAACTAAATATTGGTTGTTTTGACCCAAATAAAATAAACCGTTCTCCCATTTTGTTTCATCAAACCATTGGTCCAATCATTTAATGAGCCTAAATAATCTACTCGCGTTAAACTATTGCACTCAAAGAAACAATCCATCTCAAAACTCTTTACACCAGCCGGAATTGTTATGGTAGACAACTTTTGGCAATTGAAAAACATATCTTCCTTAACAATGGTTAAGTTCTCGGGAAGTTTAACGGTAGTTAATTCCCAGCATTGTTCAAACACCCCCCCTACCAAGGCTCTTTACACTATTGGGTATGGTTAAACTGCGAAGTTTTTCACAATCAAAAAACACCGAATCACCAAGAGTTTCTAAATTCTCGGGAAGGGTAATATCAGTTATTTCGTGGCATTCGCCAAATGCATAGTAGCCGATGCTGGTTAAACTGCTGGGAAGAGTAACGTTGGTTAGTTCAAAACACCTGGCAAAGGAAAACTCGCCAAGGCTGGTCACCCCTTCCGGAATTTCCACACTGCGCAGAAATGCGCATTGATAAAAGGCATCATCGCCGATTGCCGTAACCGGTAAACCGTTATAGGTTGCGGCAATGGTAAAAGTTTTAGCTTTTTTCGTTGTTGTGCCAGTGACTACATAATGGTCGCCGCTTTCCGCCAAAGTGTAAAGGCATTCGCCTTTTTCCTCGCCGACGCCGCAGGCGGCTAAACATAAACACCCTAGGGTGAGCATTATGGCTACACAACAAAAACTTAAATATTTTGCCAACTTTTTAAGCACCATGATTTAAGTTTAACAGATTGCTATAACTAAAGTAAATTGCTTGGTTGCAATTTGTTTTAATTATTCCGTTCGACCTTATCGGCGATGGTCAAGCGGTGGACGTAAGGATAAATGCGTCGTTGTTCGGTTCAAACGTTATTTAATACACCAAAAAGCACGCCAGGCTGACGTGCTTTTTGCATCATTAAGCAGATTATTGCCAATTATTTCAATTCAACGGTCGCGCCGGCTTCTTTTAATTGGGCTTCGAACTTCTTGGCTTCTTCGGCCGGAACTTTGTCCTTAATGGTCTTCGGGGCACCGTCAACGATCGCCTTGGCATCACCCAAACCTAAACCAGTGATTTCCTTAACGACCTTGATGACGTTAATCTTGTTCGCACCCGCGTCTTTCAAGAAGATTTCAAATTCGGCTTTCGCCGCCGGAGCATCCGCAGCCGCAGCCGCAGCCGCAGCCGGAGCAGCGGCCACGCTCATCGCGGCGGCACTAACCCCGAACTTTTCTTCCAAAGCCTTAACCAAATCGGCGGCTTCCGTTAACGTTAATTTTGCAATTTCTTCTACTAATTCTTGAGTTTTCATATTTTTTTAATTTCCTTTTAATTTTTATTTTTTAATTGTTTTTGCGTTTACTTTTTCGCGGCGTTAATCACCACGGCCAAGTTACGCGGCACGGCGTTGACCACCGTCGCAATTCCGCGAGCACCACTGTTGATCAAACCCATTAACTGGGCAATCAAAGTTTCTTTGTTCGGCAACGACGCCAAACGGACGACTTCCGCCTGCGACAGCACTTGGTCACCAATCAAGCCGAATTCAAAAGACATTTTGTCTTTGAACTTGGCGTCCTTGACAATCTTGGCGGCGGCAACTTCATCTTGGTTGGAGAAAGCCACCGACAGCGTGCCGTTCAGTTGGTCGTCCAACGCGGTAATACCCAAGTTGTTCAAAGCAATGCGTACCAAGTTATTTTTGTAAACGTGGTAAACGACATTGGCTTCGCGGAACTTGCGGCGTAAATCCGCGTCTTCTTGCGTGTTCAAACCTTTGTAGTTCAAGAAAATCAGACTTTTGGCGTTCTTAATTTGGTCTTCAATCTCTTTAACTGTGGCTTGCTTCGCCTGAAAGTTCGCATGCGTTTTCTTTGCTTTAACGGCCATTAAACCTCCTTTTAAGGAAAATAATAGCGCGTCGGGATTTATCTTTTCACCTCGGCAAGTTTTACGCGTTCGCTACTTGCTATCTTGGGCTATTAAATTCTGCCTTTATTATAGCCCGCGCCCCGCCCGCTGTCAAGCCCTTTCGCACTCTCACACAGCGGGGCGCTTATAAGGGACAAAACTTTATTCCCGCGTAAATTCCAAAACGTAGGCATCGACCGTGTCGCGGTCGGTCTTAACTTTCTCGCCAATCGCCACCCCACCCACAACGTAGACTTCACCGTCCAAGGCCAACACCGGCGTGGTCGGTCGCAAACGCGCGGGCACTTTTTTATCGGTAAAGTACGCGTTCAATTTTTTGGTACCACCACCCAGTTTTTCAAACCGGTCACCGTCCAGACGGAAACGCCACTTGGCTTTTTTCGGCAACTTGTCGGCGTCGATAACTAACAACCCCCGTTGAATCGCTAACTTGTAACTTAACGTCTTGGTGACCGTCACCGTACCAAAGCCTTCAATCGCGGTTTTACCAACCTTGAAACTGTATTCTTTCAATTCGGGACGGGTTTCCTTTTTCACCAAACTGATGTATTCGTATTCCTTGACCGCGTAAGCGTTGTGCGGTAACGACACCTTTTCGCCGTTCAGACCGTCCACACTCAAATCAATAATCGCACGGACGTGCTTAATTTCCACATTCGACTTCAAGCCCAACAAATCTAACGCGTAGTAAATCATGCGCGTAATAATCGGGTCGGGTAAATAGAAGCGGTTTAACGGGATGCGCGCGACGTTACCGTCCCGTAAAATACCGTTCATGTCGCATTGGTCGGCGATAAACTTACTGTCGCGGGCACAAATTTTACCGAACGCCACAATGTTTTCCGCGGCCCCGCGCCACTCTTTGGTAATTTCCGGCATTAACACATTACGGATATAGTTACGGCGAAAGTCGTTATTTTCGTTGCTGTCGTCTTGGATACTGGGGATACCGTTACGGTAATTATAGGCGATAATGTCGGATTTTTTGGTGTCTAATAACGGACGGATGTAAATACCGCGCACGGGCAACATGCCTGACGCCCCGTCCAAACCACAGCCACGGAACAGGTGCATTAAAATGGTTTCGGCTTGGTCGCCTTGGTGGTGACCCAACGCAAACTTGGTCAGTTTGTACTTCTTAATCGCTTGTTCAAAGCATTGGTAACGCAGTTCACGCGCCGCTTCTTCCAAGCCGATTTTGTTGGTGGTTGAGTATTGCGGCACGTCGACGCTGTACTTCACGAACGGAATTTTGTGGTCGTCGCAAAACTTTTTCACGAACTTCAAATCTTGGTTCGCGGTCTTGCGGATGTTGTGGTTAACGTGTACCGCCAAAATGGTAAGGTTGGTCTTTTGCGCCAACTCGTGAAAAAAAGACAATAACGCCATGCTGTCGGGGCCACCGCTGACGCCAATCCCGACGTGGTCGCCATCAATTAACATCTTGTATTCGGTCATAAATTTAATTACACTGCTTTCCATTAAACGAATTATAACACATTAGTGCTTGACAAGCAAGACCCCAGGCGATAATATATAATATCAATAAGACAGCCCTCCGCGGCGTCTTTTTTTTAAGGAGAACAAACATGGCAAACAAAAAAGGCAATCGCGTTCCCATGGTGTTGGTTTGTACCGTTTGCGGTCAACGCAACTATGACACCGAAAAGAACAAGAAAAACGACCCCGAACGCAAAACTTTGGTAAAATACTGTCGTTTCTGTCGTAAACACACAGAACACAAGGAAAGTAAGTAAGGCGGTCGGGTAAATGGGTTCGAAATCGAAACGCCGTCACGCCCAGAAGCAATATAATCGCGCGCAAAATAAGCCGGTGCCACCCGCAATCCCCGTTGACGATACCCCGTTGACGCCGGACGCGGACGTCAGCACGGCCCCCGTGATTATGACGCCCAAAGAGATGAAAAAGGCGGAAAAGGCCCGCGCGAAACAAGCCAAGCAACAGGCGAAAGAACAAGCCAAAATTGCTAAGGCTCAACCGAAAAAAGAAGACAAAGGGGAAAAGAAACCGTTCTTCTTGGTGCGCTTCTTCCGTTGGCTTGGACGCGGTTTTGCCGCTATGTTCAGCGAACTAAAGAAGGTGCATTGGCCGACTTTCAAACAAACCATGAAAGCCACGGGGATTGTGTTGGCGATTGTGGTCGTGTTCGGTTTGTTACTGTTGGGTATTTGGGCTTTGTTGGGCTGGTTACACGGTCTATTGATAGGAGGATAAAAAAATTATGGCAGACGAAATTAAAAACGAAAACAACACTAAAGTAGCCGATGCGGTTTACGATGACGTACCGCCGGAACTGAATGTGGCGGGCAATAACCGCCGGGACACGGAAGCCCGTTGGTACGTGTTGCACACTTTTAACGGTTACGAAACCGTCGCGGAAGACAACTTGAAAAAGGTGGTCGAAAAGTACCACTTGGAAAACCGCGTTTTGGAAATTTTTATTCCCACCGAAGACGTGATGACCGAAAAGAAAAACGGCACCAAGGTGATTAACACCCAACGTAGTATGCCGACCTACATTTTTGTTAAAATGATTTATGGTGACGACATTTGGCACACCATTACCCGCACTCGTGGCATTACCGGCTTTGTCGGTCCCAAAGGTCGTCCCCTGCCGTTGTCGAACGCGGACGTGATGAAAATGAAATTAGAACGCAAACTGAACACCAAAGTGGCGTTTGCGGTTGACGACGTCGTGCAAATTATTGACGGGCCATTAATGGGTCAGACCGCGCGCATTACCGACGTGGACGCCCCGAACCACAAAGTCACCGTCATGGTTGACATGTTCGGTCGCACTAACAAGGTCGAATTGCACACCAGCCAAATCAAAGCCAACAACTAACCCACCGTCACTGGTTTCAACCCGTACGACACCAAAAAGCACCGTCCCAACCGTCGGCGGTGCTTTTTAATTGGCGCGGGCTTACTCCGGTTCGGTGGGCTGTTTGTTTGGTGCGTCCAACGCGGTGACTGGGGGAGTTTTCTCTTTTTGCTCTTTTTTGTCCTTTTTGGGCTTTGGTTCTTTGGCCGGTTTGGGGTCGCGGTTTTTGTCGTGGCTGCGGATAACTAAACCAACGCCTACCAGTGCCCCGACAAACGCCGCAATCGCAATCACGATCACTATGATTAACCACGCGTTGTTGCCATCCTTCTCCTCCGTGGTTTGCAA
>CATLHJ010000023.1 GCA_949949035.1 uncultured Clostridia bacterium
GTTACTGGTAATATAAGTCCGCGCTTCATTGTCGTCACGGTGAACCACCAAACGGTGAAAGTGGGCGACCCGTTGAAAGCGTTAACGGCGCGTGTCACCAGTGGCAGTTTGGTTGACCCCGCGGACGAAGTTTATGAATTGAGTATTAAGTTACCAGAAAGTACCGACCCCGACGTTGATGTTAATAATTTGCCGGTGGGCGAGTACGTAATTACGGGTGAAGGAATTAACGACAATTACGACATAGATTTTGTTGACGGTAAATATACAGTGCTGACCGTGGAAGCGTGGGACGCGTTGCAAACCACGGAGGAGAAGGATGGCAACAACGCGTGGTTAATCATAGTGATCGTGATTGCGATTGCGGCGTTTGTTGGGGCACTGGTAGGCGTTGGTTTAGTTATCCGCAGCCACGACAAAAACCGCGAACCCAAACCGACCAAAGAACCAAAGCCTAAAAAGAATAAAGCCACCGCACCCGTTGACGATCAGCGCGCTGACGGTGCCACGTCCGCAACCGCTGGTCGACAATAATTGTTGCTTTATTGCCGGGCGATTGTTCGAGTTGTCGGCTATGGCGCGGTGTGGTATTATGCAATAATGAAAGATAAAAAAATTGTTTTAACTGGCGAGGACGCTTCGTGTCAGGCAACTGTCAAAACCACAAGCGTGGTTTTAACCGGTGACCGACCCAGTGGTAATTTGCACATTGGGCATTACGTCGGCAGTTTGGCTACCCGATTAAAATTGCAAGCCGATGGTGGGTACGAAATTTACATTTTGATTGCTGACTTACAAGCCTTAACCGACAATGCGCACCAACCCGCCAAAGTGAAAAACGCGGTGTTGGAATTGATGTTGGATTACTTGGCGGTGGGGTTAGATCCTAAACACGTACATTTCGTGTTGCAAAGTGCGGTACCCGCGTTGGCGGAATTACCGATGTATTACATGAACTTGGTTAGCCAAGCCCGTTTGGAGCGCAACCCGACGGTGAAAAACGAAATCAAAACCAAAGGCTTTAATAAGGACGTGCCGGTGGGGTTCGTCAATTACCCGATTTCCCAAGCGGCGGACATTACGGCGTTTAACGCAACGGTGGTACCCGTGGGCGCCGACCAAGCCCCGATGTTGGAGCAAACGCGGGAAATCGTACATACCTTTAACAGTCTGTACGGTGCAACGCTGGTAATGCCGACCGCCATGTTGCCCAACAAAAGTTGTTGCCGTTTGGTTGGTGTTGATGGCAATGGCAAAATGAGTAAAAGTTTGGGCAACTGTATTTATTTGAAAGATGACGCGGTCACGGTCGAACAAAAGGTACGGCAAATGTATACCGACCCTAACCACTTAAAAATTACCGACCCTGGTAAGGTGGAAGGTAATGTGGTATTTACTTATTTGGACGCCTTTTACCCCGACCAAAAGCACTTGGCGGAACTGAAAGACCATTACCGTCGCGGGGGCTTGGGGGATGTTGCGCTAAAAAAACTGTTAGCAGAAACTTTGAATAATTTATTGGCACCGATGCGTGAACGACGCGCTTATTACGAACAACATTTGGACACGGTCTTAAATTATTTGCGGGCAGGTACCCAACGTGCGATTGAAGTCACTAACGAAACTTTGGCGCGGGTACGAAAAGCGATTGGGATTTTTCAATTATGAGTAAAATCACACCGACGGGAAAAATGGTCGCGGAAAACCGCAAGGCGCGGTATGACTACTTTTTGCAAGAAGAATATTGCGCGGGCTTGTCGTTACAGGGTTGGGAAGTAAAGTCCGCGAAGGCAAGCAAGGTTAGTTTGGCGGAAAGTTTTGTGCATTTGACGCTGGATCGTTACGAATTGTGGTTAAAAAACGCGTATTTTGCGCCATATAAGGAAGGCGATGTGCGCGAGCAAAACACTAAACGTAACCGTAAGTTGTTATTGCACCGTAGTGAACTTAACAAAATCGCGAAAGCCTGTCAGCAAAAAGGCAGTACCGTGGTCCCGTTACGGCTGTTCGTGGACGCCAATGGTCGTTTGAAATTGGTAATTGCGGTGGCGGTAGGTAAGCACACTTATGACAAAAAAGAAGCCATCAAGCAACGTGACCTTGCCCGCGAAGTCAAGCGCATTTTGTCGTAAATCACTTATTGCAAAAATTATGTAATTGTGTATAATAAAAGTGATGGGAGATTTTTCACAAGTTGCACCATATGTGTCGTTGGCCTTTTTGGTTGTTTTAGGGCTGTTCGTTTTGTTTGGTATTTTATTCGGTTTGGGACGGGGCTTAAAACGCAGTTCTATTCGTTTATTGACGGTACTGGGTTTTATGTTACTGGCATTCTTTTTTACGCCATTAACCGCCGACTGGGTTTTTGGTTGGAACATCAGTTTAGGGGGAAACACGCCCAAAGAGTGGGTTGACGAATTGGTACAATATTTACAAGACAGTAACACGGTTGAATACTTGGCACCCGTTATTCCTTACGTGGGCGAGTTCGCCGTGGCGTTGGCATTGGCGTTGGTCAACATGGTGTTGTTTTTGGTGCTTTATCTGGTGCTTAAACCCTTGTCGTGGATTGTGTACACGATTATTGCTCACCATGCTGCACCCAAAAAAGACGCGGACGGCAACAAGGTGAAAAAACACGCCTGGGCGGGGGGCTTGGTCGGCTTGGTGCAAGGTTTGGTTTTGTTCTTCTTCTTTATGTTACCGTTTAACGGCATCTTGGGGGTGGTTAACCAAGTGGCGACTTACGAACCCGTGAACTCTGACCAAACCGTCCAAACGCAAAGCGTTAACGACGCGGAATCGTCCAACCCTGACGATTACGACGTGATTGCCATTGCCCAACAGGTGGACAGCGCGACCACGGTTTACACGAACATCTTGCGTTACACGGGTATGGAATTTTTGACCAAGCAAGCGTTCCGCTACGAAACGATGGTGCGTTTAAGCGACGGCACGCAAATCCAAATTCGCGACGATTTGGCGACCGCGATAGAATTGACCAGCGACCTGATGGCGTTTAATGGCGTGGTCAAACGGGTCAACGACGTGGAAACAGCCACCGACGATATGTGGTTGGCGTTGCAAGAAATTAAGCCCGCCGACTATGCTGCTGCTCGCAAAATTGTCGACAAATTTTTTACCTTAAACATCTTAAAAATTGGTGACGTGATTATCGGCGATTTGGATAAAATTATGGCGGAAAACTTCGGTGAAGAAGGTGTTTACTTGGAAAACTCGCAAATCATCCGCGACAGTGCTTACGGCGTAATTACCGAAATGTGCGCCGACGAGCAACATCGTGACCAATTTTTGACGGGCTTAAAAGCCATGGTGGGTTATATTGCCGACCAAAAATTTGAATTGGTACACCAAGATATTATTGATACCTTAAACTTGCTGGAAAAATTGTATTCTTTGACGATTACTACTCCTGACGGCGAACAACCGTTAATGGTGGCGATTACCCGCCCGAACACGCCAGTGCCAGACGAAATTGACCGCTTACTGGCGACCGTCGGGGAAAACGGCCAAAACATTGACCCTGACGCAACGGCCATTGACGTGCTGTTCGACAGTTATCTGTCGCTGGCGTCCGTGCAAATGCTGGGGGCGAAAGGTGCGGAAAATTTCATTTATTACAGTAATTTCTTCGATAATATTACGAACGATAATTTGGTCGGCTTACCCGAATTTGTGCGTACTTTCACCAGTGGCTTCTTCGGCGAAGGTGCGTTAACCAACAACGCCGACCTTAAACAAGCGGGGCATTGGTACAAACTGAAAGACGTGGTTAAGAGTGTACTGTCCGTGGTGCGTGACCATTACCACATCAGCGACGAATTAAACCGCATTACCGACGAATTGCGCGCCGCACAACCCGACGCCAGTGAGGACGCACTGAACTTGCAGGCGATTGTGCGTTACGTGGCGGAACTAAGCGACGAAGAAATAGATAACTTGGCGATTGGTTTGCACCGTGCGGTCTTCGCCTTTACCGAAGTTACCGACTTCTTGAACGACCAAGTACCGAACCTGCCGTTGGGTGACTTCAAAGACTTGTTTGGCACGCTGCTGGCGACCGACGATTTGGCGGTATGGCAATCGACCTTGAAAGGCTTGAAAAACACCATGGTCATGCTGGATAAAGCCAGCGCTGTCATCCAAGACATTACTAACTTGGTTAATAACGGCGAAAACACGGTGGAAGACATCTTGCAAGCCGTGGTCGGTGATGGTACAGCCGAAAACCCCGGTTTGAACTCGGCCGAAGTCGCGGATTTGGTGTATGAAGTGTTACAGATCGAAAGTGTTGGGGCGAAGTTAGACGACGTGCTGCAAAATCTAGACTTGGGCGACTATGCGCAAGACACGGCAGTGCAACAAACGGTCAACGATTTGAAACAATTCTTGAATGACTTTAACGCGCCCGATAAAACTCCCGAACAAATTGCCCAACAACAAGCACAATTACAACAAATCTTTGGCGACATTTGGGATAGTTTGCGCAACTACACGCCGCCAGCTGCAGAACCAGAAGGACAGGCGGCGTAATGATTGGTCTGGTACGTGGGGGAAGTTTTTACGAAACATTAACGCTGTTCGCTTTTTATGTGATTGCAGTATTGGCGGCGCTAATCTTGCACGAACTGGCCCACGGTTTGGTAGCGTATTGGTGCGGTGACCCGTCGGCGAAGTACGCAGGCCGGTTAAGTTTGAACCCGTTTAAGCACCTTGATCCGTTGGGTACGTTAAGTTTCTTGCTGTTTGGCTTCGGTTGGACAGTGCCCGTACCAATTAACCCGAACAATTTTCGTCACCCTAAACGCGATAGTTTTTTAGTATCGATTGCGGGTATCGTGACCAATTTATTGGTGGCTTTCGTGGCGTCGTTTTTTTACGTATTGTTGGCTTTGCACGGTTCAATCTGGGCGTATTTGTTTGAGTACCTGATGCTGATTAACTTGGTGTTTGCCGTGTTTAATTTGTTGCCAATCGCCCCATTAGATGGGTTTAACCTGATTGCGTCGTTGGCGCCGAACAGTGGTTACGTGCGCTTTCTAAACGAGCACCGCTTATTGGCGATGATTATTTTGTTGGTGATTATTTACTTTACCGATGTGTTGGGGTACGCCCAAGTTTGGTTGTGCAACTTATTTATTGACTTTTGGTGCCTGATTCTATAAATTAAAAGTAATGGGGTTAATCCAACGTGCCAGCAAAGAAGTGAAGTTGCACCTTGCCGATTTCGACGGGCCGATTGATTTACTGTTGCAACTGGTACGCGAACATAAATTAGACATTAAAACGGTACGACTGGGGGATATGACGGCGCAGTACCTGTCCTACCTGACCGAACTGCCGATCTTGGATTTAGACATCGCCAGTGAATTTATTGAGGTAGGGGCCATTTTGGTGGAAATTAAAAGTAAACAAATTCTTCCGCGTCCAGTCAGCGAACAACCGACCTTAATTGACGAAGAAGAACAATTACGCCAACGCTTGGCCGAATACGAATTATTCAAGCACGCTAGTGAAGAATTGAAAACTTTGGAAAACGTGGATCGCTTTTACCGCGAACCGGCCGTAGCCAAAGTCACCACCGAGTGGAAAATGGACGGTGTGACCTTCGAGGACCTGACCAATGCGTTTACGGCGTTGCTGGCCAAAATGGGGCAAAACGCGGCCAAAATCGAAAAGACCACAATAAAACTTGACAGATTTACCGTAGCCGATAAAATTAAAGATGTGGTGGGACGTTTGCGAACCGCCACCAAACTGCATTTCAGCCAGTTGTTTGCCGACGACGTAACCCGCAGCGAACTGATTAACACGTTCTTGGCGGTGCTGGAATTGCTGAAACGGCAGTTGATTGCCTGTCGCCAAGACCAAATTTTTGGCGATATCGAAATTATTAAAGGGGGTGCCTATGGCGACGGAACTGTTGACCTTGCCGACAGCGAATTCGGGCTCTAAACCCAAAAATGCACCACGTGGGCGCGTGCAAGAATTGGCGTCCCAAATGGCGGCGATTCTTTTTGCTTGTGGCGAAGGTTTGCCGTTAGAAGTGTTCTGCCAAAAACTGGGCGTCTCCAAAAAAGAAGCCGAAACCGCCATGGAATTTGTGGCCGCCGAATACAGTGGTGACTGCGGTATCCATTTAATCAAGTATCGTAACCAATACCAATTTTCCACTAATCCGGCGTACGCTAACGAAGTCGCGTTAGTGTTAAACCCGTTACGGGAACGGAACTTGACGCGGGCAGCACTGGAAACTTTGGCGGTGGTGGCCTATAAGCAACCGGTGACCCGTTTGGAAATTGACCAAATTCGGGGTGTTGGTAGTGACTACGCGTTGCAAATTTTGACCCAAAGCAACTTGGTGGAAATTGTTGGGCGTAAGGAAGTGTTGGGGCGTCCGTTACTGTACGGTACAACCGACGGCTTTCTGAAACGCTTTGGTTTGACCGATCTGAACAATTTACCAAATTACGAAGCGTTACTTGACCAAATCAAAACCATTCACGACGCCGAAGCGAACCCAGTTAATTTGTACGACAGCAATCGCGACCAAAGTGCACAGTAATAAACTGTTTGGTGATGATGGCGGTAATATGTTATAATAAATTGATGGAACGAACGAACGAACGAACGAACGAACGAACGAACGAACGAACGAACGAACGAACGAACGAACGAACGAACGAACGAACGAACGAACGAACGAACGAACGAACGAACGAACGAACGAACGAACGCGTAAATTAAC
>CATLHJ010000024.1 GCA_949949035.1 uncultured Clostridia bacterium
TTTATTTATCAAATAGTTTTACACGCTTTTATCCTCCTTTAGCCTTTTTACCTTCATCTTCACTTTCTTGTTCCGCACCATCATATACACCACCAGCGCTATGATCGCTATTATCATCCCAATAATGATCAATATCACCATCGTGCCCGTCCCACCGTCTTCACCGCTAACCGGCTTCTCCGCCGGATTTTGTATGTCTGGCGGTTCCTCCGGGCTACTCAGGGCCGCTCCTAATTCGTACGTCAACGTTCGCTCTCCGTCGCTGACCTTTAATTTTTCGTATTGATATTCCTCAATAAATTTTTGGTAGTTATATCTTTTGAAATCTACCGCCGTCAAACCTGACAACGCCATATAACTGTCCGAGCCGTTCGCTATCGTTACGTTATGCACCGGCACCCCTTCGCTCGTAAATACTATATTCAAATAATCTTCCCCTCGTTTATTCAGTTCCGCTACGAATACTATCTCTTCACGGTTCGCCACAAAACCCCAACTGTAATGCACCGACTCATCCGGCGGTTCCATATGCCAACCTATGATCCGCTCGCCATTCGTTACCGTATCCGGTAGCCCAGAAATGTCCGGCAAATATACTTGCGCGTTCTTGACGTAGGTCATACCCTTCGGTCGTTCTGGCTCTGCCGCCGCATCAAACCAAACCCCAGTACTGCTGTATTCGTAATCACCTACTTGCCAACGAATTATCACCGTGCGTTCGTTCTCCCCGGCATATTGCGCATAAAATATCTGCGACAGGTTGTCTTTATAATACATCGCTCCCTTCCGGTATCGTTCGCCAGAACCACTCGGATATCTACTCCAACCATCCGCTACCAAACCGGCTTTCTCAAAATTGTTCTCCGTCAGTTCATACGCTACGTCGTGCCACTTCCAACCTTCCGGCAAACTGCCCATGCCCGTATTCGCATCGTACGTTATCTTATACACTTCGTATATATACGCCGTATAGTATCCGGTCGGTTTAGTTGCATCCAATCCCGGATTTAGCGTCAAAACCGCTTTATCCACGTTCGCCGCACTTAATACCAAGTCCGAATCTTTACCGCTCATTTGGTATTCGCTAACTAGCGTCTCGGACAGGTAATAATAACGATTATTATAACATTGCACGCGGATCGTACCTTGCCCTCCCTTCCCCGGCGAATTTACTCCGTGCAAGGTTACACTGTCTTTATCTAACGGATTATATTCCGTACGGAACGGCGATTCACCATAACTCATCGCTCCCGTCAAGTCTACCCAGATGCGTAATTGCGGATGCTCACTTCTGGCACGAACATCAATGTTTACCGTCAAGTCTTTGGCAATCGTAAACGTATCAAAATTCTCCGTTTGTTCGTAAGCGGTAAAGTTGGTTTCATCTTTGGCGTCAATTATGGCCTGTATCTCGTATTTACCAATCTTCTCTTTATCAAATTCCGACCACGGGTGCCATGCGTCATCGGTAAAGTAAGCATCTCGTCGCCGGAAACGATATTCTATTACCTCGGCTAATTCCATACCAAAATCGTCAGAATACTTTCCTTTTTCAAAACCTATTTGGTAATTATTCTCTTCGTCGATTTCTATTACCGCACGGATTTCGTTACCTTCTATTACCGCAGATACCACCGTCGATTCCAAAACCCCTGTCTGCGGAATATCCCCAGTCCATTCAAACACCTCTTGATTAAACTCTACACGATAATAGATTGTGTATTTACCCATTCTTGACGCCGTCGGTATAACTGACTGGTTCGTCGTCGTATCTTGTCCCAACCAGTTTTGACCATCAAAACTGTAATTTACAAAAACATTCTTCACACCTTCCATATCAAATGTAGATAATTCACCACCCGTTACCAACGGCTGATTGGTCGCATCATAGGTAATAACGACTCCTTGTGGTTCACTACGGAACGACAAGGTCAATTTCTCCATCAATACTTGCAATACTTGCGGCTCTGTATATACTATACCCGCACTGGGATCTTCGCCATATACAATATCTCCGTCTAGAAAATAATTATTTGTTGCGTCAAAATGCACGCGGTACCAACAATAGAAAATTTGTTCGCCCTTGCCTTGCGGTAAATCAGTACGCCAACTTTTAGGGTCATCTTTATCCATCGTATACTCTATTGTCCCACCCAAAACATTCGGCGCCGAAAGCAACCCAGATTCTAACAAAACTTGGGCTTCGTCTATATTCTTCAAGCCGTAACGTGGCGTTGGACGAGATAACCAGATAATCTCTCGGCGCTTAATCTCTACGGTTAATGAGTGCGGTATGAAATCCGTTTGTGCACTTTCGTCGAGATAGTTACCAGTGGTCCCTCCCGTGGTGTAATACAATATTTCGTAACTGCCTGTGTCGGTACGACCCGGTAATTTACCCAATGGCAAGCTCCAAGTATAGTTAATCTCTGCCTCATTATCCGTCGTATTTGCGTCATAATATTCGTACCATATATTGGGATCTTCGTCAGCGTAACGGAAACGAATACGACAACCTTGTGCCCCCGCTTCCGGAACCAAAGCACCAAATTCAATCAAATCTTGTGGCTTTTCGTTGTAAACTAAATAGGTTTTTGCACTGGGTTTATCCGCAAATGGCGCCCTTGAAGGTTGAATATAAACAGCCATGTGGGCACTGTAATAAGCCCAGTTCGGGTTATCTATTACCGCGTAGTAAACCGTGTACCATCCCGCATCTTGACCTACTACTTCGCGCCAATCGCTGAGCCAATCATTGGCGTCGTGAACATTACCACCATCACTCAAGCGGTACACAACTTCACCGAAGTTTGCCGTACCGGGACTCGTTAACAAGCGTTGTTCCCCTTGGTAGTAGTACAAATTGCTGGCGCCTTCAATTCCCGTGACAACGGCTTGTGCGCGGTCAATACTAATCCCACAAAGGTACGCCGTTTGCGCCGCAATATTCGCACTTTCGTCAATCCGTACCCACAGATAATACTTTTCTCCGTTGGTGGTCGCTTCGGTTGCCATTACCAATTCTAAAGAACTATACCAAACTTCCGGCTGTTGCCCCTTGTTCGGACCAAAACCTAAACCATAGGCAATATAACCACTGGTAACTTCGTTACCCGCAATCTTTTGTACCAATGTACCCTTGGCCAATTGTTGTGGCGCACCAGTATAAACCAGATGATCGCTGTATGGTCCAATTCCGGACAGTTTAACGACATCGGCCGTAGCTTGCTTAATTAACATGTATTGACGACTCGGATCATGGTCATCGTTCGCCAAACAAGTTCGGAACGAATCAATATTGTCACCGCCGCCAACCCATACCCACAGGTAATACTCACCCGCATTAACGGCCGTTAATTGCGACAAATCGGTTACCCATTCGGCATCCGAGATACTGGGCATCAGCGAACGATTATTACTCCATGCATAGCGAATGATACCCGCACCCGTGGCCGTAACCAGTTCACCACCTAAATCAATTTTTAATTCTAATTCCCCATTGGCAATTTGGTGGTTGGCTCCATTATAAGTACGATCGTCTTCGTAATAAATACCACTTAACAACAATGTATTTACCCCAGTTCGCGTGATTTCCACTTGTCCGGCCAAAACCGGCTTTAGATCAGTATGGTTGCAACTGCTACCATTGGCGGTGAATTTAACGAAAACGTAGTACACGCCACGTTCGCGCGCCACCACCGCGTCATAACGTTGTGTCCAGCCGCTGGCGTTCTCGCTAGGCAAAGTACTATCCTGCTTTACCATGTACCATGCATTACCACGAATACCGGTTAAGGCATTGCCACTACGTAACGCCAAGCCTGCTTCGCCAATAACTAAGTTATGATCACGACCATTGTATTCTACCGCACTGGACAATGTCGGCGTTACTATGTAAATGTTTTCTTCGTTAGCCAGCGTAATTTCTACGGGCGTGTCATTGACCAAAACAATCGCCTCTTCTGTATTGTCACTGGCCGGAAGTTTTACCCACAAGTAATATTCGCCCGCTTCTACGGCATTGGTTGCCGCCGCCAAACCTTGTTCTTTGGGCCAATTAGTTAACGGCTTACGATTCTTGTAAGTCGTATATTGGTAGAACCCCGCAACGCCCGGCAAAACGTTGGCCGTAATAATGTTCTTTTGTCCACGGCTGTCGACATTAATGGTATTGACTTGCAATTCGCCCACTGCCAAATTCAAGGGGCCACCGTTATACATTTGATTGTAAACAGTAATACCCGAGATGCTTAAATCATCAGCCGTGGCCTTGCCCAAAATTACCGGATTATGGAGATTTACGCAACCAATCAACTGGGTCAAATTAGCACTCGCTTCTACCTTGACGTGCAGGTAATATTCGCCAGCGGTGTCTTGTGTCGCAGATAAGTACGAATTTTTCCACGCTACCGAATTGGCACCAGGACTGTTTGGTGAAGCAGTTAACGCGTACCAAATTCGACCAACTGGATCAGTTATGGTACGGCCTTCAATCTTTTGCACCAATTCACCTTCGGTAACTACTGCTCGTTGCTGACCATTATAACGTACGGTCGGTCCAAAGTTATCGGTCGACCAAGACAATTCAACCACCGAACTGTCGGCTTGAGAAATATAAACCGGATAGGCTTCGTTGAAGCAAACCCACGAAGGTTCAACACCTAATTCCGCATTACCGGTCCCCAAATGATTGTCTCCGGCCCAAACACGGTAATATAGGTAATAGACACCCGCATCACGCGCCGTTAAGGATAGATAATCCGTTACCGCCGTCGTCGGCTCGGGAATCATGGCCATCGTCAACGGGTCAAATTTAGCAACACCGTATTCCACTACCCCAGGAGTACCAATTTTGCCCGACAAATTGTCCAAGTTATCTGTGTTGTTCAAACCAAACACTAACTCGCTTAATACCAAACGATAATCATCCGCTTTGTATTGCTTATACAAATCAACAATATTGGGGTCGGCACTGGTTTCCAAAAAGTCCAAACGCTTGGGCGTAATCGCTGTGCGCGCAATGGCAATTTGGGTCGATTGTACCGGGTTGGCGCCTATATCGGGGTGATTCTCTGCTTTGTAATAGATAGTATAGGTACCCGCGTTAGTGCGCATTAAGCGTTCCGTCTCTACATAATCGGCGAAAGAATTACTCTTTTCTAAATACCAATTCAATTTGTCATAGTAATCCATGGTGGCCAACTTCGTTCGGTCATCTTCGGTTTGTTCAGTCTGCGCAATCAAGGCATCCAAGGCCGTGGCTTCCAGCGGTTGGTTGAAAATAGCATACCGTAATTCCAAACGATCGTTACCAGCAATTTTTCCGTAACCTTTTTGGAAAAACGTTTGTGGCTTACCGTTATAAACGGTGTTCATGGTTGCCGGTACAAGGCTAATGCTGGCACTGGCCGGTGTGATTTGTACCACGACATATGGGTAGCCAATACCTTGGTCGTTGACGTACAGGTCGCGGTTCTCCTTTTGGGTCACGTGGTTATCGTCGTGTCCACCACGGTAGAACACGTAATACGTTCCCGAACTAATGGCGCCAATTGTATCTTTCAAATTACCCTTACCGCCGTTTTCTTTCGCGTCCTCGTCACGGTCGCGCACCCAGTCGTTCGCCAAATCGGTTTCCCCCGAACGGTACAGTAGATATTCAACCGGCGGCTTAATGCCCGCACGGGCGGCAACGTCTTGCGGGGAGCCGTTTATTAAAACTTGGAAAGTGCCTTGAATGTAGGACAGTCCCGGTTTCGCCGTGGGCGCCTGTTCGACATAGGCTTCTTGCAATTCCAACTTTGTCCCACCAATTAGGTAGGTCGAATCTACAATATTTTGGTCATCGCTAATCATGACCCACAGGTAATATTCGGCAACGTTATCGGGGTTACCTCGGTCTCCGTTTTCCAACCAACGTACCTTGGTTTGGCGCGCTTCCGTCAGCGAACTGCACCACGCCTTGTCCCCCGGCAAGGGGGCCGCGTCGTTGTGGTCGGTTAAAGCGTAGTGAATGGCGCCCTTTAATAAATTGAATTGGTTATAAATTGTGCTGCCGTCCTCGGCGGTACCGGTCATGTTTTGTACCAACAAAATCGGCGTGTCCGAACCGTCGGCAAAGCCAAATAACGGAATCGCGTGTTCCGCGTATGTGCGGTCGGCCTCGCTTAACGGCGCAATGTTATCAATCTTGACGTTGGGTTGCGGCGCCTGGGTAATGCTTAAATACTCCGTCAAATTGTAGGCACGGTAACTGGGCGCAATGTTACGGCCATCACCGTTCCATTTAATCCACAAATAATATTGCCCCACATTAGTGGCCGTCGGAATATCCGCGTACCAAGCGTTAACGTCCGGACGGACTTCGTCAGAAGTGGTTAACGCGAAATTCAAACCGTCCAAACTGTTGTCCAAGCCGTCAAAGAACTCTTTGTATTCCTGCTTAACCTGTTGGCCGTTAATGTAGAATTCCAACTTGCTGGGGGCCGCTTCGGTATACAGCCGCGCCGTGTTGTCGTAATAAGTCCCCGTTAACGGGTTAACCGGCAAACCGGTAAAGGTCAAATCGCTGAAATCCGTCTTGGTGGTAATTTGGAA
>CATLHJ010000025.1 GCA_949949035.1 uncultured Clostridia bacterium
TCCACCCCCCTCCGCCGCTCCTTGTACTTTTTTTCCTAAAACCTCTTTTAAAATTTTTTAACCCCCCCCCCCACCCCAAATTTGTCAAGTGTTTTTTAACAATTTTTAGCGGTTTGGGAAAGAAAGTTATTAACCGTTTTTCCAACCATTTGCTCGCCAATAAAAATAGTTACTGACGGTAAACCTGTTTTACGCGAGCGGTTATTTGTGCTATAATGCCCCATTGTGACAAAAACGTACTTGGTGGTGGGATTGGGCAACCCCGAAGGTAAATACTTTCGCACGTGGCATAACCTGGGTTTTCAGGCCGCCGAATTATTCGCGGGCAACGCGACCTTCAAAAAGAAGGGCAACCAACTGCTGGCGGAAACGCGGGTCGGTGACAGCAAAGTCTTGGTCTTAAAGCCCTTAACCTACATGAACTTGTCGGGGCAAGCAGTATTGGCGGTCGCGCGTAAGTACCGTCTTGCCACTCCGCAAATTATCGTGTTGGTCGACGACATTTATTTACCGGTGGGTACGGTGCGCCTGAAAAAAAGTGGCAGTGCTGGCGGTCATAACGGCTTGAAATCAATTATTGAATTACTGCACGCTACCGACTTTGTCAAAATTAAAATTGGCGCCCAACCGCTAACACCAATTAAAGGCAACACCGCAGATTACGTGTTATCCCGTATTCCGGACGACTTACAGGCCACGGTGGCGCAAAGTTTGGCGGACGCGGTTGCCATTGCGCACGACGTAATTAAGGGGGTCAAATGATTTTACACGTGGGTGACCAAATTACTTTGGCGGCGGTAAAAACGGCCCTCGGTAACCGCGAATACGCGGTGCACGGCGACATCATTGACGTACACCTGCCTGACGGCAACCAAATTATTCGCATCATGTTTGACGGCGACACAGTTGAAGACCTGCGCCAAATCGACGGTAACACCCGCGTACTGGTCAAAAAGTTAACAATGGTTAACCTGAATACCGACCTGTCCTTTGCCTTGGCGCTGGACATCTTAAAAACCAAATGCCCCGACCGCGATTTTTCCCAAGTCACCGGACCGACCGCGATTCTGCCCAATTACCACAGCGCAGTAGCGTTGTTGGCGGACGAATTGGCGAACGTTAAGGGGCAAACCGTACTGGTGTTTGTTGGCAATACCAAGACCGCAGAAAATTATCTGCGCCACCAAAAAATTGATTTTATCATTACCCGGGGTGCGGCGTTCCCCAACTGTATTAACTTGATTCCGGAAGACTTTCCACTGTCCTGCCAAATTAACGATTTACTGGTGTACAGCCTAACCGTCCACGCGGATACCGCCCCAGTCGCCGAGCACGGAGCCCTGCTGACCAAAACCAAGAAGGAATTTATTATGCCGTTGGTCGGCGAATGCGTAGTCCACAGCCTGCATGGTATAGGGCGTTTCTTGGGCGTAAAAAAGATGGACTTAACCGGTACGCCCGCCGAGTATTTAGTACTGCAATATGATGGTGGCACTATGGTTTACGTGCCAACCGACAAAACTGACGTGCTGTCCAATTACGTGGGTGAACCCACGCGCTTACACCGCATAGGGGGGCAAGACTTCGCGAACGCGAAGCAACGGGTTCGGCGACGCCTGCAAGAACTCTCCTTTAAGTTAAGCGAACTGTATACCGAACGGGCCAAAATTAAGCGCCACCCGTACGAAATTTTTGCCGACCAAAACGCCGCCTTCGCCGCCAGTTTTCCGCACGAACTAACCAAAGACCAAACCAAAGTCATGGACGACATTTACCGCGACCTGCAAAGCCCCAAGATTATGGATCGCTTGGTTTGTGGCGATGTGGGCTACGGCAAGACCGAAATTGCCTTTCGCACCGCTTTCACCGCGATCATGAACGGCTACCAAGTAGTACTGCTGTGCCCGACCACCATTTTGTCGGTGCAACATTTTCAAAACGCACATAACCGCTTTACCCAGTTCGGCATCCGCGTCGCGGTCTATAACCGTTTCGTTACCACCAAAGAACAAGCCCGCCTTTTGGACGACTTGCGGAACGGGCAAATTGATTTACTGATTGGCACGCACAAACTGCTGTCATTGACCACGGACAACTTTCAAAAATTGGGACTGCTGATTCTCGACGAAGAGCAACGTTTCGGGGTAGAAGCCAAAGAGAAAATTAAGAAACTGACGCCCAACATTGATGTGTTAACGCTGTCGGCCACCCCGATTCCCCGCACCTTAAATTTATCACTGATGGGACTGCGCGACATTTCGGTCATTACCACCCCACCCAAAGATCGTTTACCCGTTATTACTAACGTCGGCGAATTTACGTGGGACTGGCTGTGGTCGGCAATCGACCAAGAACGGGCTCGCGGTGGGCAAGTCATTATTTTGTACAATAACGTGCAAAGCATGCCCCAGTTCACCGCCAAAATTGCCGCCCGTTACGACAAGGTCGCCTACGTCCACGGGCAACTGCCGACCGCCCAAATTGAACAGACAATTGCCGCGGTTTACGAACACGAACTGGACGTCATCGTCGCGTCAACGATTATCGAAAACGGCATTGACTTAACCACCGCCAACACGTTGTTCGTGATTAACGCCGACCGACTGGGCCTTGCGCAACTGCACCAATTACGCGGCCGTGTGGGACGGGGTGCGGTACAAGCCTACGCCTACTTGACCTACGCCCGAACGGAACAGGTTACCGAAGAAGCCATGTCCCGCATTAACGCGATTAAAAATTTTTGTTCTAAAGGCGCAGGCTTCAACATTGCCCTGCGCGATTTAGAAATTCGCGGGTCGGGCGAAGTGCTAGGCGCCAACCAAAGCGGACACATTGAAGAAATCGGTGTAGAAGCCTTCGCCCAAATTCTGGCGGAAATCGCCGCCGAAAATCAGGCTCGGCGTAATAACAATTTGTAAATGAACGCGTGCCAACTGTCATCGTCGTATTATTCCACCGTCTAAATTTTCGCCGTGTGCCAAGCAAGCCAGTGCTTTGATAAACGCTTTGTCAATCTTACCGTTCGCGCTCCGGTTCGGGCGCAGTGGTCGGGCGCGTAATGATGGCGTGCGGGGTGCGGTCGGACTGCCGCGCGGTTTTACCGGTTTGCACCAAGAAGTCTTGCAAATGCGCATAGTATTGGACTTGCGCCACGTGGTCGGTAGTTTTGTTTTGCACCAACGCCCGCGCTGCGGCCAACAATTCCGGTTGGTATTGTTCCGGTTGTAAATTGCCATCCGCCGAAGCCGGTGCACACCAAATGACGCGGTTGGCGATCCGGCAATAAGTAGTTTCGTCGTATTGTTCTGGATGAGCCACCACGTGTTGCAATACACTACGGGTCAATAGGTCTTGCAATTTTCGGTATTGCGGATCGGACCGGTAACCTTCCGGATCCTGTTGCATCTGGCTTAAATTGTCACCCGTCAGGTAATACCGGTGGTAGGCGGCACTGGCGTCTTGCAAAGCGCGGTACTGCTTTGCGCCCAACAATGCCCCTAAATGCGACCAATTACCCCGCAAAAAATCGCGCCAATTAGTATCCGCGTCAGTTATCCCGTTAAGGTAGCGTACCATGTCGGTTTGTGGCCAATAAGCAGCCGCACATTCCGTCGGTGGGTAGATGCACATTTTTAAGGCTTCGGTAAAACCCTCTTTCCAAAAGCCACTGCGCAGCGGGAACGCCAACGGTTGCGACACCGGTAAATCACGGGGCGCGCGGGTGGTGGACTGCGCCTGCCACGCGGGGGTCGCGGTAATGGTTTGTTGGTGTTCCACACCTTGCTCGCGGTAACGCAAAACAGCCGGCGTCGTAATCAAGTGGATAAATTCGTGACACAACACGGCTTCCGTATCGGCGCCACGGCCCAACTCACCGCTGGCCAGTTGTAACGTCTGTTGCTGAAAGTCAAACCGACTGTAACCGTCGGGTTGCGCGGACACCGCGAAACGGAAACGAGAATTATTCAGTAAATCGTCCACGATGGCTTGGTAATCCACCGCGTCGTATAAATGATGTGCGGCAAAATACGCGTCTAAACGGGTCAACATGCGGCCGAACACACTTTGGTATTCCGCCACGCTGTCCGGTGAACCGACAAAGTTTAACCGTGCTAGATTTTGCCGTAAATAAAGAAACGGGCGTAAAGGTGTCGCTTCGTTCATCAACAACAAGATACCATAACCTGCCCCCGTTGGCAATTATTAAGCATCGGGATTGGCCATCTCGCTGTCGGTTATCTCTATTATCTCTGTCAGGTTACGCCACACCGTCACCGTATTACCCTTGTCGTTCAAATAACAGTAGCCGAAAGTGTTGGCCGTACTACTGGGCACCACCGCCGTTACCGGGTACTCGCGCCTGCCCTGACCGGGTTCGTTGTACCGCACGTTACTGCCGTCGACCACCACGAATACCCCACTGCTCGCGTCGTTAAGTAACTGGATAAAGGCCAGCAGATCGGGGATTACCTCCGTCCGCGTGCTGTAAAAGTTTATGGTTAACTGTTCCCGGTTACCGGACACATCACCTATAATAGTTATGTGGTGCAAGGTCGGGTAAACTGTACGCTGTTCACCCACCCGACCGCACTTTTGGCAAACCCGTTGTTGGTGAATCATGCCGTCGGCGTCGGTACTGACGTATTCCCACGCGCCGTATTCGTGCACGCACAACTCCGGCGCCGACAAATCAAGGTGCAACGCCGGACGCACACCTAAACTATTGCTGCACTGGCCATTGGTGCCGTTATTTACATGATTTTCCTGTTGGTTACTGATAAACATGGCAAAATAATTACCACCACTATTATCCCCGTTATCGTCACCCGAACGTAACCAATTCGTTGACGCATTCGCCGTAATGGCTTGCCGCCTACTTAATTGCCAAATGCCGCTTTGCACCACTTCGGTCATACTGGGTAACCATAAGTAATCGCCTGCCCACGCACCATATTGTGGCTTCGCCGCCACCAAGGAGTTATACTTATGCCAAGTGTAATCGCCGTCTCCCCAATAGCCGTCGTTAGTAGTATCACCAAGCGTAGTCGCAGTTACCTGACCGGTTGTTTCCTCCACGTAACCGGTATCTAAATAGTGGCTGTACTGCCGTTCCTGCCACGCCACCAATTCCGGTTTCACCAATAACTGGGTGACGGAATTGTCGACGTCGTCCACCGTAAAGCGCGCCAACGCCACATCTGCGCGGGCGGGGTAAGCAACCAGTTGGGTGCCACTGCTGGCGTAACTGCCTCCGTTATTTAACGCGACAGTGCGAATATAACTGGTACTGTACATTTTGGCCGGATAAGGGACGGTATAACCATCTGCACCCGTCAAATAAGTATTCCATTGGCTTTCGCCAATCGCTTCCGTCATATACAGCGTCAAAATCGGGCGCGGGTTATCTTCTTTGGTTTGCGACAGGTAACACACGTGCCACGCGTAACCGCCGAAAACGACCTTAACGTCCCGACCACCGTTTAGCGTACGGAAGTCCGCCGCGTTTTTGGGTGTACCCGCCAAAGTTTTAATTTGTTCGTAGGTCGCACCGTCCCCCGCCAACGCGTTATATAATGCCTGCACGTTAGTTGGGTTATCATAAATTTCGCTAATGGTAATAAAATCGTCGGTGGTATCCGTAGCGTGCGTGGCCGATAAATTAACCGTACACACGGCAATAATGGACACACTGATTAAAATAAAAGTCGTTAACCAACAGGTAACAACGGTTAATTTACGCGTTCGTTCGTTCGTTCGTTCGTTCGTTCGTTCGTTCGTTCGTTCGTTCGTTCGTTCGTTCGTTCGTTCGTTCGTTCGTTCGTTCGTTCGTTCGTTCGTTCGTTCGTTCGTTCGTT
>CATLHJ010000026.1 GCA_949949035.1 uncultured Clostridia bacterium
CATTATTGGGATGATAATAGCGATCATAGCGCTGGTGGTGTATATGATGGTGCGGAACAAGAAAGTGAAGATGAAGGTAAAAAGGCTAAAGGAGGATAAAAGCGTGTAAAACTATTTGATAAATAAAGTAGAAAGATGCAAATACCATTTGACAAATAACGCTTTTGTTATTATACTTATCAAATATGATAGCACAAAAATCTTTTTTCGCAGACCAGCAAAATACCAAGCGTGAATGGCTGTTGATTGACGCAACGGATTTACCGGTAGGACGTCTTTGCAGTCGGGTAGCGTTAATTTTGCGCGGTAAACACAAACCAACCTATACGCCGCATTACGATGCTGGTGATTATGTCATCATTATCAATGCCAACAAGGCGGTATTTACTGGTAAAAAAATGACTGATAAATACTATTTTAGTTACAGCGGTTACGTCGGTGGTGATAAATACGTGCAAGCCAAAGAAGCAATGCACAAAAAACCTGCTTGGGTAATTGAACACGCCATTAAAGGGATGTTGCCTAAAAATTCCTTGGGACGCGACATGTTCAAAAAATTAAAAGTTTATGAAAACGCGGAACACCCGCACGCTGCGCAAAAGCCGCGTAAGATTGATATTAAAGGGAAGGCAAACTAATTATGGCAGTTAAGAAAAACACAGTAGCACAAACTTTGGGTACGGGACGTCGTAAATCTAGTATCGCGCGGGTTCGTTTAGTGGCCGGTACGGGTAAAGTAATTGTTAACCAAAAACCTTTGGAAGAATATTTTGGTGACGGGTTCATGCGCTTAACGGTTAATCAACCATTTTCTTTGTTGAATGTTGCCACTTTTGACGCTTTGGTTACCGTTAATGGCGGTGGTTTGGCGGGACAAGCCGGTGCCATCCGTCATGGTATTGCGCGTGCTTTGGTTAAAGAAGATGAAAGTTATAAAGCAGAATTAAAAAAAGCCGGTTTCTTAACCCGTGATCCGCGCATGAAGGAACGTAAGAAGTACGGCTTGAAAAAAGCCCGTCGCGCACCTCAATTTTCTAAGCGATAATAATTTGCTATTTAGCGTTATTTGGCGGTATAATATTATATGGCGAACATCAGCATTGTTGCCGAATTTGCGGGCGATAACTTAAAATTGTTCAAACGAGGTTTGGGTATCTTCTTTAATGAAGAGATTAACCCACAACTTAAAAAAGATATTCATCGTGTTGTTCCGGAAGCGCAACAAAAGAAAATTGCGGTGGTGGCGGGGGCCGGGGCTACCACCGAACGTACTGCTTCAGAAAAAGCCTTATTGTACAGCGCCGGTTTTTCCGAACTGCTTTATGTGCAACCAACCGTAGCTTTGGCGGCGTATTTTGGGTATCAGTTTACGGAAACTATGCCCGTTATGTCGGTAGTGATTGGTGAAGAAGCGACTGACTTAGCGATAATTTTGGGTGATGAAATTTTGTACAGTGGTATTTTAGACATTGGTGTGAATGCATGTTTGTCGGCCATTACTGATTTCATTAACGGGAAATTTAAGGTAGAAATCGGTTACGAAAAAGCCCGTGATATTTTTAATAATGTGGCTTCGCTTTTGCCAAATGACAGCCGTTTCGTGAAGCATCCCGAATTTATTATTAAGGCGGAACAAGTACGGGAAATTATTTATCCGTTATACGAACAAATTATTGGTGCTATTAACCATTTGCTATCGGAAGCCAGCGTAGAAATAATTCGTCAAATTAACAGCACTGGCGTTGTGTTTGGGGGTGTGGGAGCCGGTATTCGTGGCTTATCCGAAGCCGTTTATTCGGTAATTGGGTTGCAATCCTTAATCGCCGAAGACGAAAACAATGCTGCTTTAATTGGTACAGGGAACTTATTGGACGCAGGTAAAACATTTCTAAAAATGTCGGCTGACGCATAAGTTTGTGTGTGCGGTTTTTTGTGCACCCTTTATTTATTATCGTCGCGGCCTTGGCCATTTTCTATGCAGCCGGTTATTTTTTCTTGGCGTTGATTATTGCGGTTTTGTTGCACGAATTGGCGCACTTGATAGTGGCTAAACATTTCGGGCTTACACCATCACGGTTGGCCTTAACCCCGTTTGGCGGAGCGGTAACTTTGCAAACTGAATTTTTGACTATGCGTCAACGTAACTTGATTTATTTGGCGGGTCCCGCGGGCAGTTTGATACTGACTTTGTTTTTCGGTGTATTAGTGTGGCTGTTCCCCGTGGCGTTCGGTTACTTGGAATATTTGGTGGCGGCTAACTTCTTGGTGGGGATTATCAATATTTTACCCGTTTATCCACTGGATGGTGGCAAAGCTGTGGCGGGGGGAATTAAACCGCAATACGTGCTGTGGTGGTCAAACATTACTTTTGCTTTGGTTTTGTTAGTGTCGCTGATCCAGTTTAATTTTGCTTGGATAGCCTTTGCCGTGATGATTTTGGTACAAATTAACTGGGAATACCGTGCTTCGACCTATCATGACCGTTTTAATCGCCATTGCGCCCCCAAAGTGGGGAAATTCGTGCAATGTGGTGTTTTGTCGTCAATGAGCCTGCTGACGGCGTATAAAATGATAGATCGTCGACGTCCAACAACTTTTGTTGTAATTGACCGTAATAATTTGGTCTTTTCGGAACGTGACCTGGAGCAATGGTTACTCGCACATAATTGCGAACAAAAAATTGCCGATTGTCTTGACAAAATTAGCCTAAGTCGTCATAATGATGGAATATTGAAGGAGTGTCAACCATGATTGCTGATTATGCTAAACAACGTCAACTGATTACTAACTATGCTCAAAACTATCACGATGAACGCTTCCAACATAAACCGTTTAATGCGCAACTGGCTGGTGAAATGTCCGATTTTTTATATGATGCGACGCTTGACCAAATTTATGACGCTTGCCAGTTTGTTAACGAGAATGAAATTAACTACCGTTATGGAGACCCGAAAAATTTGACCAAACCGGATTCAGAAATGACAGAAACTTATCATATTTTAGGCATGCATTTTTGGGGAAATTTACGTAATCGTTTATACGAATATAACAGGACTGGTAAACGGGATTTTTATAACTTGATTGCGAACGAAGAACAAAATATCGCTCATTCTATACACAGTTTGCAAAAAACTTATACCGAATGTTATGGCTTGCACGCTAATGGCCAAGAAACTGCCGAGCAACGTAATCTGCAACGTGAATTGGCCATTCATCAAAGCAAGTTGGCTTTGGCACAACATGCGTTGTCGTATGCACCGAAGCGCCAAGAACGGTCTCTTGAATCAGGTCGAGAACAATGACTTTATGGATAATAAATACTTGTAATTTTGCCGTCAATGTGCTATAATTTAATGATGAACAAACAAACAAACAAACAAACAAACAAACAAACAAACAAACAAACAAACAAACAAACAAACAAACAAACAAACAAACAGTAAATCTTTATTAACTATTTTGTTGGGGTGCCTGACGGCATCATTACTGGGACTGGGCGTAATTATCGGGTGTATCTGTGGGCTGGTGGTGCCAAGTAAAGCCGCCAACGAAGACGTGTTCATTATTACCAGTGCGGAAAAAATCGGCGAAATCGAATTGGGCGAGTACCCACAAACTTTTGTTGGGGCAGCGCGTAACGAGCAATTAAAGAATACAACTTTAACGGCGACGGGGAAAAAGTATACAACGTACTTACAAGCCGAGAAAGTGGAATTGAGTGAATACTTATTATCGGACGGCAAAACCAAAGTTGTTAAATTACCTTCGGCACAATGGACTTTTGGTACTTCCGGCGTCACGGATAAAAAAGTAAGGTTCACTGATAATACGATTATTATTGATTATACGACCTACTTTTTTACTGTGGAATCGATAAAGTTTGATTTATTTGCTGTTAATAATCAAATAGTTGCAGTGGCACAAAACGCGTTAGGGTCAATGGCGTTCGGTAGCAGCAGTGATTGGTCGCAAAGTGCTATCCGCACATTTTTCCATAATGTTTTCGCTTCCGAAACTAAATTAACCAATTACGCACAAGTGATCAAACATTATAATACGTCCGGTTTTGATGATAAAGCGGGGTTGCCGGTGACCGATTCTTTTTGGCTACCCAGTGCGAACGAAATGAGAAAGTTTTATAATGCACCCATAGAACAACAACGTAGCGCTACTGATTTTGTGCGCGCTACCGCTACGGACGACCGAGGCCCTTATGGTACACAGGTTGCGCACGGAGCAGTTTGCTTTTTACGGGGAGCAACTGATAGCACACATAATACCGGTCTCGATGGTAATGGCATTATCTATTCGGGCGGTAATATTTCGTCTGCTACTCGTAGTTATGCTCATTTCCCAGCCTTTGTGTTGAACGACGCGACGGCACAATATAAAACCGAAGTTATCGCGCCGACTTGCCAAAGTACAGGTTATACCGAAAGTTATTGGCAGATTAAAGGTAGCGACGAAAAGTTCGACTACCAAAAGTATGACGAAACACCCATGACCGAACATACTTGGGGTGAATGGGAAACGGTAACCGAAAACACTTGCAATAGTAAGGGCTTGCAAAAACACACTTGTACGGTGTGCGGTACCGCTGAAACGGTAGAAACCAACCCCGACGAAGCCAAACACGCGTACCAAGAAACCGTGGTTAACCCGACCTGTACCACCGGCGGTTATACG
>CATLHJ010000027.1 GCA_949949035.1 uncultured Clostridia bacterium
TTGCAAACCACGGAGGAGAAGGATGGCAACAACGCGTGGTTAATCATAGTGATCGTGATTGCGATTGCGGCGTTTGTCGGGGCACTGGTAGGCGTTGGTTTAGTTATCCGCAGCCACGACAAAAACCACGACCCCAAACCGACCAAAGAACCAAAGCCCAAGAAAGATAAAGCCACCGCACCCGTTGACGATAATGTAACTACGGAACAAAAATAATTTTGACCAAAGTAAACACCCCATAGCGGGGTGTTTTCAATTGTCGTGATTACTTAGTGATTATTGGTATCAAGTTGCATGGTTTGAGTCAAGGGATTAGGCACTTTGCCAGATAACTGTTGGGCGGCGGCGACAATATCGTTGATTTCGTGTTCAATTTCCCGCAAAATATCGTCTTGTGGCGTCATAGTCTCTAAACGTTCAAAAAAAGCGCGCTTATGTTGGCTGTGCTTAACGCAGTAGATAATGCCGGGGACAATGGCAAAAACCATCCCTAAAACGAAAGCGCACCAGTTAAAGCGGGGTTGTAATCCGTATTCCGCAGTCACGGTTTTGACGTATTCTTTGGTGTAACGACCGCCCATCATCTCAAAGGCCATGCGGTGGGCTTGGGCTTCGTTATAACGGGTTTCCAAATTGGCAAATTCATAATACTGTGGATTCTCTTTATCACGTTGGAAGGTTAGTTTATTAAATGTGGCAAATACCGTGTTAGTTTCGTCCAATTCTTCGCAAGCATTATTGCTGACTAAATGCCAGCCAAACAGTTCGTAGGTCTTAATGGTATTGGCAATCGTCGCTTTGTCTTCGGGATAAACCGGAATCACACGTACTTCTTTTAACATAGTAAAACTCCTTTGTTTTTATAATTTCTTATACGCTTAATTGGGATCACGTGTCAAGCAAAACTTATTGGTGATTAGTTGCCAAAACCGGTAAAGCAATGGTATAAAATGCTAATGAAGATTATTCACACGGCGGATTTACATTTGGGGTCGCGATTAGTGTCCAGATTCCCTTTGGCAATTACCGAGCGACGCCGTGTCGAAGTGCGGGCATCGTTCAAGCGCTTGGTCGAATATGCCGTCGCGAATGAGGTTGCCGCTATTCTGTTGGCGGGGGATGTGTTCGATTCGGATCGTCCGTTCAAAAAAGACCAAGAACTGTTTCATGCGTTGATTGCCGCGCACCCGCAAATCCAATTTTACTATTTACGGGGTAATCACGATGTGGACACGGTGGTTAAAGGCGTTTACGACAATTTACATTATTTCGGTACTAAATGGCAAAGTTACCAATTGGACGACGTTACCATTACTGGTTTGGAAATAAACGGTCATAACGCCACCGCCATGTACACGTCATTAAATTTGCCAAGCGACGCGGTTAATATCGTAATGTTGCACGGCGAAGTCAGCAATACGGTGGGGAACGGCAAAATCTGTGTTAAAAAGTTGGCGGGCAAACGTATTGATTATTTGGCTTTGGGACATATCCACAAACCCAGTACGGGGTGCGTCGACGACCGTGGGGTTTACGCTTATGCAGGTTGTTTGGAAGGGCGGGGTTTCGACGAGGTGGGCGAGCACGGGTTCCAGTTGTTAACCATTGAGCACGGTAAGATTAACCACCAATTTATCCCGTTTGCTATGCGAACTATTTACGAGCAGTCGGTAGACATTACCGGCTGTGATAACACGTACGCCGCGTACCAACGGGTTAATGAACAAGTTACTTTCGTCAAAGATAATCTTTACCGCATTAACTTGGTCGGTGAAATTGACTTTGCAGTTGATGATTTGGCGTCGGAAGTACAAGAGTATTTAACGGGCAAATGTTACTTTGTTGATGTAAAGGACCAAACTGAACGCCATATTGACCTGACGGTTTACGCTAACGATGTGTCCTTGCGTGGCGAGTTTGTACGCACGGTAATGGCGGACGAAAGTTTAAGCGAAAATGAACGACAACGCGTTTTGGCGTACGGACTGAAAGCGTTAAGTGGTGGGCGGTGGTGAAGATGCAATTAAAATCGTGTTACATTGAAAATTTTGGTCAAATCTCCGCCCAAACCTTTGATTTTACGGCGGGCATCACCGCTATCTTAAAGGGCAATGGTAAAGGTAAAACAACTTTGGCGTCCTTTTTGAAGGCAATGTTTTATGGCCTTGATGGTTGTCGCCGCAATAGTAAAGACTTTAATGACCGCCAACATTTTTTCCCCTTTGGCGGTGGTATTTTTGGCGGCAATTTGGTTTTTGAAAGTGCCGGTAAAACGTATCGTATTGAACGTGTTTTTGACGAAAAAAGTGAAACCAAAGATATGTGCAAAGTTTATTGTAACGGTCGCTTGGCGAATGACTGGCGTGACCCACTGGGCGAGCAACTTTTTGGTTTAGATAAAGCGTCGTTTGAGCGAACAATTTTTATTACAGCCGACGACATAGAACTTAAAGCCACCGACAGTATCAATGGAAAACTGAATCACGTGGTGGCGGGTGGTGATAGTGATACTAACCTAACCGTTGCGGTGGACAATTTACTAACGCACGCCAAGAACTATAAAAAAAGCAACGGTAATGACCGCCTGACCAAGGCTGCTAATCGCCTGCATACTTTACATGAACAGATTGATAATCTAAAAACCATGCAAGCCAACTTGCCACAACAATATACCCAATTGCGGACGGTGGAAGACCAACTGGATAAATTGCGGGAACAACTGCAAGCCGTCCAAAGTCAAGCCGCACTGGTTGAACAGTGGCGTACTTACGATGAATATTGCTCCGACGCCGTCCGTACCGAACAAATTGGTGTTAATCTTATGACCAAATACCCCAAGGGCTTGTGTGACGCCGACGAATTGGCGGATGTTAAGCAAACGTTAACCGAGTACGCTCTTTTGTGTACGCAAAGCCAAGCAACGCGAAATAACCACATTGATGTATCCACTACCGAGTTGCAACAGTTGGACGCAAAGTTAAGTGAATACCAAAGTTTAGAAAGGGAAGCAGAACGGTTGCCCGATTACTTGGTTAAGGGAAAGGCGACCAAGACGCCTTGTAAAATTTACCCGTGGCTGGCAGGTGCTATGGCAATTTTGTTGTTGGCGGGGGTAGGCGTAATTTTTGTGCAAATGATGGTCGGTATTATTTTAACGGTGGCGGGTGGTGTCGGATTGCTGGTCGTAGCGTTTATCTATCTGAACTATAAAGTTAGTTTAACCGCGCAAACACTCAATCCGGAAAAACGGGCGTTGCGAATTAAACATGAGCGACTGGGTGACCAAATCCGTTCGGTTTTGGCGCGGTATGGTTATTCTGTCGAACAAGGGGTCGCCGTTGCCGTCATGACTTTGAAAAATGACCATGAACGGGCTTTGGGTGAAGACCAATTACTGGCCAATGTTGAAGTCCGCCGCGCGGCATTGCAACAATTTTGCGAGCGGTACGCGTTGGACCAAGCGGATTACGCGGTGGCTATCACGGACTTTGAACGTGACTTTAATTTATACCAACATGCCCGTGAGGAGGCAACACGTTTGCAAACTAAAGCGGAGCAATACCGCAATACTAATCACTTGGTTGAACGTCCCGACAGCGGTATGGACGATACTACGGCGTTAAACGATGCTTGGGTCGGCACTATGGCGGAACGTGACCGCCAGTTGCGGGAAATTACTGAAGCGGAAAACGCAGTAGAAAAATTGGATGATTTAATCCAAGAACGAGAAGCGGTGCGTGCTGGTCAAGAAGCAGACAAAGTAACCCATGCGTTGTTGTTAAAAACGGTAGAATGCCTAAAAACAGCCGAAATTAATTTGCAAGATCGCTATTTACGCCCGATTAAGGATCGCTTTGTGTACTACGCCGAATTGCTAGAAAAAACAATTGGTGAGAAATTGGTAATGAATCCTGACTTTACCATTATGTATGAACGTCATGGGTTTAATCGTAGTAGTCAACATTTGAGCGCCGGACAAAAAAGCATCTGTACTTTGTGTTTTCGTTTGGCGTTGATTGATAATATGTTCGCCAAAGAAACTCCATTTTTAATTATGGATGATCCCTTTGTGCATCTTGATGACGTTCACCTAGATAAGGTAAAAAAGTTAATGCACGAATTGGGTAAAACCAAACAAATCATTTATTTTACCTGCCAAAACGTCCGCGATCTGCGTTAAGGCGGTATTAAAATAAAAATTGGTGATCAATACGGGCAATCATTATTGTAAATAACTTTTTTCCGTGTAACCCCAAAAATCACGAAAAATTGCTTGACTTATGGGGGGGG
>CATLHJ010000028.1 GCA_949949035.1 uncultured Clostridia bacterium
CCAACTTGCTGGGGGCCGCTTCGGTATACAGCCGCGCCGTGTTGTCGTAATAAGTCCCCGTTAACGGGTTAACCGGCAAACCGGTAAAGGTCAAATCGCTGAAATCCGTCTTGGTGGTAATTTGGAAACCCAACGTTTTGCTGTACAGTCGAATACCATTAACGTCCGTCGCAGCCACGTTCTCGTGGTAGTACGGTTGCCCGTTTTCGTCGGTAGTGTATCCCCAGCGTACAACCAAGTAGTAGTTCCCAAACGTGGCGACGCGCAAGTCAGCCTTATTTTTCGTCCAGCCGTCGTGTTCCTCACCGTTACTGTCCGTATAACCACCTACTAAATTACCGTTACCGTCGGCAATGTTGTATTCAACGTCGCGTTCGTCAATTTGAATAAAGGTTTCGGCGTACAGGAAATCGCCCGTCGCAATTTCGTGCAATTGGCCGTCGAACGGCAGGTCATCGTTGTGGCGTAAACCGCCGTTAACGTTTTCCAAAGTGACGTCGGTGGCCGGCAATTCGTTAACCGTGACCGAATAGCCGTAACGCACAATCGTGTCACTGGCAATATTGCGGTGGTGGTCGAACCGAAGCCACAGCCACCACGTGCCGGATAAACGTGCACGATAATCGTACAGCAACTGCATTTCGTGCGTGCCTAACGGCGCACCAAGCGGTTGGTTAATGGCGAATTGCGGGTCGTCGAGTGCCGGCGGGTTGACGCCGTCGCGCGTCCAACAGAAACTTACCCAGTTCTCACTGCCGTCAATCACGTCATTGGGGGCCGTTACGGCGTTGCCGTCCAATATACATTCAAACCAACCCGCCGAGACTAATTGCACACCGTCAACGTTAATGGTCGGATTGTACACCATCTGCAAAGAACTGCCCAAGTTAATGCCGTGCGTGGCTTTCTTAATCGTATAGTATTGGAAATGCGTTTCACCAGGATAAATGTTAAAGCAAGTCTTGTCACTGCCACTCCACGCCACCACCAATTCGTACAGCCCCGCATCCTTCGCCAAGTTAACTTCCGCTAAATTGTTCGCGGTCAACACTTCAACTTTGGGTTTGTATTCCGCATTTTGTGCCTGCTTGGCCAATTCGTCGGCGGACGTAAAATAACGGCGATAAGTGACCGTACCAACGTGGGTGTTGGTTAAGGTTAAGGACGCTCCTTTGTCGGTTTGGGGAGTACCTTCAACGAACGGCGCGGATTGTCCATTATATTCACGCGTGGCCGGATTCAAAATCGACAAGCCCGTCACGGCAATGGTCGCGGTCCTTATTTGTGATTTGGTGGTTTCACCCAAGCACACCCATTCGGTCGCGGACAAGTTGTTGTTTTCTATCCCCTTGACCCACAGGTAATACGGTTTACCGTCCACGTCGGTCCGTTTTAACGCCGCCAAATTGCCGTTAACGGTATCGTTGTTTTGGTTTTCATTGGTACTGGGGCGCGTTGCTAACGAATTGGACAACGCGTACAGCAAGGTGGCGTTGGCATAAACATCGTTGTTCCCCGTTTTCCGGTTATTCGGCACCAACACGGACGGCATACCGGTAAACATGCTTTGGGGACTGCCGTTATACACGGGATTGGTACCGCGCAGACTGTTCACCCCCAACGTCGGCTTGGTTTTGGTAATCGAAACTTTGGCCCACGCGACCTTGGATTCGGTGTTACCGGCCTGCCCGCCCGATGGGCCATGGGCCGACGCATACCAATACAAATAATAGGTCCCTACGTCGGTGGGTTTGAATAATTGGTTATAATCGTTAACCCACGTTAAACTGTCGCTGGTTTTGGCCACGCTTTCGCTTTTGCGGTTACCGGAACCGTCGCCCGAATAGGTCGAATACGACGTGGACGCGATGGCGTAATTCATCGTGGCGCCAGAACTGGCGCCGTTGGGCGCCGAAGTAATCAATTGTTGCGCTTCGCCGGTGTAGGGTCGGTTATTAAAGTACCCCTCGGCGTACGAGCCGGCCTGACCGGCTGATTCAACAACAACACGTGAAGTACCACTGTGAATAACCCCCGTTTTGCCTGCTACCGTCACTACGTAACGCCATTGGACGGTGTGTGACCCAGTGGTGCTAAATTTGGGTTCATCATTGCTCCATGTGTCGTTGACGTAATATTGATAACGGGTCTGTACCCCGCTCTCGCTTAATAAAGTGTGGGAAACGGTAGTGCCGCTGCTGATGCCGTTTTGGGCACCTAATTTACCAAACGCATCCGACGGATAACGGGTTGGGTTCAGACGCACCAATTTAATAAAACCGGCGTCGGTACTGCGTTGGTTATTGGTATCAATACCGTATTTAGGGAACGAATTGGGCGAACTGCTACCACCACCGCCACTGCCGTAACGGTAGAAGCAATATCTTTTATCATGGCCACTGCCACTCGGCGTGTTTTGGTAGTACTCTCCACCGTTGTAGCCCACGTAACTGCCCAACCGGTAATTGTCATGCAAGTAATGTACTATGCCGCCGTCGCCACCGCTGTAATAACCCTGTCCACCCATACCATACTGGTCATTTACATCATTCGCTATATCACTTCGAGATCCAGCAGCGCCATTTCCTGATTGTGACGCACCACTACCATAGATACTGGCAATACCACCATCGCCGGAGCCACCACGCGCCCAACCGCCGTCATTGAACGAACCGACCGTAGCGGTGCACTTCGTATTTATCGTCAGCGCACGACGGTACTTGGTACTACTCGAACCAAAGTACACCTCTTCACCTTCCACCGTCACAGTTGAGGTCGTAATTTTTGCATCACCACCGCCACCCGCGGCGTAACTCCAACCTTCACCCGCAGCATTGGTTAAAAAGTTAAGGTAAACTTGGGTTCTTTTGCCACCATACCATAGGGCATTGCCGCCATAACCACCAATTTTGCAGTCATTAAGATCGTTACCTTTGAAAAAACCGAACACGGTGGCACCATAAGAAGCAACCTGCCCCTTACACCCCCCGTTGGCGCCGGCAAATTCAACGTAATAAACGGGTTGTTCCCCCGCCACACCGTTGTTAAAATGATAATTATAGGTACCGGCAGAGTCATTAGTAGTTTCATTACCGACGTCAATGGCGTAAGTGCCGGTGTCGTTTTCCCCACGGCGTAAAACGGAAAAATCGTTGAAGCAAAACGCCAAAGCCACCACCGCAAAAATGACGGCACAAATGCCCGTCACAATTAAGGCCGCTTTTCGTCTTTGGTTTTTGCCCCCCATATACAGATATTATTTATCACCTAGACAAAAAAATGTAAACCAATTTATTTATCAAATAGTTTTACACGCTTTTATCCTCCTTTAGCCTTTTTACCTTCATCTTCACTTTCTTGTTCCGCACCATCATATACACCACCAGCGCTATGATCGCTATTATCATCCCAATAATG
>CATLHJ010000029.1 GCA_949949035.1 uncultured Clostridia bacterium
GGGGGGGTACAATATATTCGTTATGATGTCAAATAATTTTTCTCCCCGTAAAAATCTTAAAACGGTATGGCGGAACATTGCCGTGGCGTTGTTCGCGCTGTGTTTCGCGTTGCTGGGTTTGTGCGTGACGGTGTTACCAACGCGCGCCACGGACGAAGTCAGTTACACCGTTGGGGAAATTTACGGCCAACACGCCAATGTGCAACAAATGTACAATTTAATCACGGGTAAAGAAAACGCGACTTACGCCGACGTGGTGGCCGCGGCCACGACGGTAACCAACGCGGAAGCATTCCGCAATTACAACGACGATAACGACATTAAAGTTACTTTCGGCGGTCGGGAATGGTACGCGGTTTATTTGTCGCAAACCAACGAAACCAATCCGCGCCCGATTTTGACGTTGTGGTTGGCGGATTCACTTGGTAATGACCAATGGGGCGCTTATCACGGAGCGGCAGTTAACGAGACTTATCATTGTGTGGTCTATGGTACCAGTTATATGCGTGCCGTAGTTTTGAATAATGGGGGGTTATATGCCACCGACATAGACAAAGCGGAAACAGTACCCCAGCAAAATAATCATACCTTAGCACCGTTTACAATTGAAGAAACTTACACTAAATGTATTGTTACTCCCAGTAAAGTTAGTTGGCAAGAACGACAAGATGCTATGGCTTTTGGCGATCCTAATGAATATAATTCTAAAATACATAACGAACAGTACGCTATTGATGAAAATGATGAAGGTTGGGAGGGAGTTGGTAACTTAACTGATAGTATCAATTACGGCGTTTGGCAAAATGACTATGTTTGGTTGCCCAGTTGGTCGGAAGTATATGGTGACCACTTCTGGGAACTTTCTGAACAACAAAAGAGCAAAGGCGGTTGGACGCGTTCAGGGTGTGGGCAGTTTAACCTATCGGGGCAATACGTTAATGCATATTATTCGCCCAATGATCATGATGTAGTTACGCAGGCTACTCATGGTGTCCGTCCCGCATTGCACATTGATTTGTCGGCAACCGCGTTGTTGGCGGATTGGTCGCAAGGAGAACCCGCCGACGTAACAGTAACGTACGACCCCGCCAAAGAACAAACGATTGAGAAAATCAAGCCCAGTTGGTACAACGACGCCATGACCATTAGTTATACCAACGTCAAGGGCGAAACAGTAACCGAAGTTAAGGACGCCGGTGTTTATACCGCCACCGTGCAATTAAACGATATGACCAAAGACATTACGTTAACGGTGACCCCGCAAGCAATTACCGTCAGCGGTATAACCGCCGACAGCAAAACTTACGATCGCACGCAAAGCGTAACGTTTGATACCAGTAATGTACAGTTTACGGGTGGAAAATACAAGATAGACGACGTGTCGGTAGAATGTACCGGCAAGTTCGCCGATAAAAACGTAGGTCAGGACAAACCTGTATTAACGACGGTGAGTTTGAAGGGACCCGCCGCCCACAATTACGTATTAACCAATCCGGAGATAGAATTGAAAGCGAACATTACGCCGCGCACCGTGTCAATTAGCGGTATTACCGTGCGCGATAAAACCTACGACGGAACGCCGACAGCCTTTTTGGACACCAGCAAAATTGATTACACTAACATCGTCGACGGCGACGATTTAACCGTACTGGTGACGGGTGAATACGTCCAAGATAACCAACCATACCGTAACGTGGGCAATGGTATTAAAGTAGCACTAACTTACCAAGGGTTGGACGGCAAAGACGCGGGTAATTACATAATTGCCACCAACAACCAAAAAGACGTTACTGGTAATATAAGTCCGCGCTTCATTGTCGTCACGGTGAACCACCAAACGGTGAAAGTGGGCGACCCGTTGAAAGCGTTAACGGCGCGTGTCACCAGTGGCAGTTTGGTTGACCCCGCGGACGCGGTTTATGCATTAAGCATTGTTATACCGGAAAGCACCGACGTTGACGTTAATAATTTGCCGGTGGGCGAGTACGTAATTACGGGTAAAGGAATTAACGACAATTACGATATAGATTTTGTTGACGGTAAATATACGGTATTAACGCCGGAAGCGTGGGACGCGTTGCAAACCACGGAGGAGAAAGACGGCAACAACGCGTGGTTAATCATAGTGATCGTGATTGCGATTGCGGCGTTTGTTGGGGCACTGGTAGGCGTTGGTTTAGTTATCCGCAGCCATGACAAAAACCGCGAACCCAAACCGGCCAAAGAACCAAAGCCCAAAAAGGATAAAAAGACCAAAGCCGAGCAATCCGAACCTGCGGTCGACTCAAAAACTACCGTTAAATAATTTGCTGAGTAAAATTTGTATAAATAACGATTTTTGCTACATAATACAGGTATGGCAACAACACAAAACAAACAAAGTCAAAATAAGAAAAATAACGCAATGAAAAAGATTGGGCAGGGCTTAAAAGAAACTTTTATGGAAATGAGCGAAAGTCTGGCGGGTTGGATTGACGATACTGGCAACCAATTTACCAAAAAGAAAAAGTCGCAATGCCAAGGCCAAAACTGCCAAAATAAAACCGCGGGTAATCAAACTGCACCCAAAAACAATAGTACCGTCGAAAAGCCGAAACCGGAACCGGGGATCGAAAAGTAATTTTTACCTTGCTATTTGGCCGTTACTTGTGGTAAAATAATTTGATGGAACAAACAAACAAACAAACAAACAAACAAACAAACAAACAGTAAGGTAACCATTTTTGGCTGTTTGTTAGTAACGATTATTTTAATTGGCGTCGCGGTGATTACCGCGTGCGCCGTCAATATCAAACCTAGTAAAGCCGCCGACGAACCGACCGCCGCACCGACCATTTTGGACGGGGCGACACCCGAATATACGGGTACCGCACAAAAAATTGTCACCGACTTGCCTGCGGGCATGCGTTACTATATTACTACCGAACAAATCGACCCAACCACAATTGACGCGGGCAAAATTGTGCCGGTGGGGTACACGGCGTTGGATTTTATTGAATGTACCGGCACCCAATTTATTGACACGCTGTATTTTCCAAATGAAAATACTGGGATTAGAACCAAAGTAAATTTGTGCGCAGTTGATAGTTATAGTTTCGTTTATGGTGGTGCGTCTGAGGGCCGCGG
>CATLHJ010000030.1 GCA_949949035.1 uncultured Clostridia bacterium
GTATTATCGGTAATGGTGCCGCCCTCCATAATGAATTTGCCATCACCTAAAATCGTTATAGCGCCGCCCGTGCTATTTGAATTACCGCCTGTTATTTTGCCGGTTTGCTCTGCACTGCTGTCTTTTAATGTAAATTTGGCCAATTTATATTGGTCTTCACCACCAGTAACCATAACAACACAGCCGTTTCCCTTTGGCTCGCCATTCCGCAAATTTCGGTCAAGCGTAAAACCATTTAAATCAAGCGTAACCGTTCTCTTAGCATTAACTACTAATGCGCCGCTTACAGAATTAACAGCACACCCGCTAACACCCGGAAACCTGCCGTCCTCATCAGCCGTAACATTGCGCAGCAGTTTAACAGTACCAGATGAGGGTTGAGAAGAGTGTGAAGAATCATTAGCCTTGTTCCACATTTCCGCAAATGTACCGATAGCGTCTGGTTCACCTGTTGTATCGGTAGTAGATTTATAATAAGCCGCCTCTATTTCGCTTATTGTACCGCCAGCATTAATTGCCACAACGCATTCTTCTTCGGCTTTAAATGTTTTGGTTACGCCGTTTTGTGTAATTATCACTTGGCCGTCCTTTGCCACTTTTATACCGCCTGTTGCAGCCAAATTGGTAAAAGCATTGTTTTGGCAATCGAAAATGTGTAAAACGCCGTCAGCAGGCACACTGAATATCTGCGTTTCTTTGTTGCCGGTAATTTTCTGACCATTCAAGCAAAGGTTAACGGTACCATTAATTTCCACCGTGTCATCCAGTGTAACCTCTTCGGTCAAGTAATAGTCGCCGGTAGACAAAGAACTTCCAAGCGTTTTTTTGTCTGTAAAAGTCAGTTCATCATGGCCATGCTTTTCTACAATATCACCGTTAGCCTTAACTATTACAGTACAGTTTTTGTCAGCTAGCAAATCATTCGTGTGTTCCAAATCACACAACACTAAAACTCTACCGCCCTTGTCAACTTTAATGCCGCCTGTTTCAGCCAAATCCGCAAAGCTGTAATTCCCCTCGTCGTCAAAACCACCCTCATGATTGGAAATTTTCAGCACAGAACCGACCGGCACTTGAAATATCGGCAATTCTTTATTCTGGCAAGTGATTTTTTTACCGTTCAAGCAAAGGTTAACTTGCCCTAAAATTTTAACCGTATTAGTCAGTTGAACATTTTCTTGCAGGTAATAAAAAGCAGTACCTCCCGCTGTTCCAATAGTACCAGAAACAAAATCATTAATATCTTTACCCTCAAACACATTTGTACTGCCGGGGTGAGTATGTTTGCCTATTCCGTCTCCTCCAATATGAAAATACAAGACTTTGCTTTCATCACCAAAGCTGATGTAGCAATTTTCCGAGTCGTCAGCAAAAAAAGGCCCTACATATTTTTTATAATCATCACTAGCACGATCACTTTGAATTTGAAGACGCTCCTCACTGCCGCTACCGGCAGACGGTTCGGCGGAAAAGCCTACTCTGGCGTCTATTGTTAAAGCGTTCTTAGGAGTTGCATCAATAGTAAATTGTCGAGGTCCGTAAGTACCCTGTCCAATATAAACATTATTAGGCTTCGGCTCACTGCCTGCCGTATTGCCATAGATTTTAGGCGTTTTTGCAAAAGATAAAGATCCTGTGCCTAAATAAACTCCGCCGCCAACACCGGATGCATAATTACCTATAATTTTAATATCAGATATATCGGTTGTGTATCCGTTATAAACGCCGCCCCCATTACCATTGATAGCCTTATTCCCTTTTATTACACCGCCAGCCAGCGAATTGTTATTGCTGGTACCTCCATCGCGGTATATGCCGCCGCCAGACGCTGCCGTGTTTCCTGAAATTTCGCCCCCTGACATAGTAATATAGGGTGTGTTACCTGTAATATAAACTCCGCCGCCATTAGATTTAGCAGTATTGTTAGATATAACACCCTGGGTGAATCTCCACCCATTAGCTATATGATTTACACCACCACCATTTTCTGCCTTATTATCGGTTATCACACCGCCAGACATATAGAACGTACCGCCGTTAGAAACCCCTCCGCCATCTGCCGCCGCCTCGTTTTTAGTTATAACGCCGCCAAACATATTAAAAGTTCCGCCACAACCTATACCGCCACCATCATGGTCAGTCTTATTGCCAGCAATGGTTCCGCCATACATATGGAGTTCTCCTTGGCTTAAGATTATGATACCAGCGCCACCTAAGGTACTACTGCCACCACTGGTACCTTGAGTATTACCGCCGGTAATCAAACCGCCGGTAATACCGGCAAGCACAGGATCTAAACCTGGATGTGTAGTTTCAGGGTGACAATCACAAATATATAATCTGTTGCCACGCGGGGCGGAGGTGCTACTAATTCTGTTAATGTGAATTACCCTTGCATTATCTCCTGTTTGTTTAATTACATGACCATTCAAACAAATTCGCACCAGGCCATCATTAACAATATGTATAGCGCTATTTAATTCTATATCGCCCGCAACATAATAATTACCTGATTCCAACTCGTTACCTTCAACAGGTTCTCCGTCAACACAAAGCTGGCCATCTAAAGACGTCAATTTTTTTTCAAAAGTAACCTCTTGCCAATTACCTGCACCTGCTAAAATATTATTATAAGTATCCATAAGGTGCTTATGTGAAGTTTCGTCCGCCAACGTCATCACACTGGGGTTAACAATTTGGCCGGCCAAAACAACCAGCCGCCCCCATTCGGCCTCGTCGTCCGCGCTGTCGTCCGTATAGACCACGCCGGAAATCACGCCAAGCCCCTGCTCGTTGTCCGTAACCACCAACTGCGCGCCAGACGAAATGTAAATAAGGCAGGCTATATCCTCGCCGCCCTCCAGCCGGTGGCCGTTCAAATCCCGCGTA
>CATLHJ010000031.1 GCA_949949035.1 uncultured Clostridia bacterium
GCAGGCAGGCAGGCAGGCAGGCAGGCAGGCAGGCAGGCAGGCAGGCATAAATTATCTCTTGTTTTAAGTTTTATCTTGGCCGCTATTTGTTTATGTTGCGGAACCGGTTTAATTATTACTAATCTTAAAACCAAACCGAGTGGCGCCGAAACGGACACTAATTACAGTACCGGTTTGGCGTACTCCTATAATGACACGGATTTGACCGCCACGGTTACCGGACCGGGGGCTTGTAATGATGCGCACATTATGGTGCCACCAACCGTTACCGCGAACGGCAAAACTTATCGGGTGACCACGATTGGCAGTGCGTCGTTTCGGCGGGTGAATACTTTTTCGGAAATGACCTTGCCCGAAGGTTTGACCACGATTGATGATAATGCCTTTTATCAATGTAGTGTGACCAAAATCAATTTGCCACAGAGTTTAACGCGGATCAACGCTCTGGCGTTTGCGGGCGCGAAAATACAAAATTTGGTTTTTCCTGCGGGCTTAAAAATGATTAACAATAGTTACGTATGTCATGCGATGGAATATTTAGAAACGGTGCGCTTTTTAGGGGCTACCGAGTTTAACAATGCAGTTAATCTTTTCAATCACGATAGTATATTGCGGGAAGTTTATTTGCCGAATACATTGACCAGTTTCTATGTGCATATGTTTGGTGGTGACTCCAAGATTGAAACGTTAGTACTGGGCGATAAAATCACCAGTCTGCCGTATGATGCTTTTACCGAGGTGGAAAATGCATTATCGGTGGCCAAAATTGCCAATATTTATTATGGTGGCACGCCCGCGCAAAAAACCGCCATCAGTATGCCGAACGGTAGTGACGGTGTCACTAATCCCGCCGCAGCCGCGCATTGGTATTATTACAGTGCTACCCCTAATTTAGGCGACAGCAGCGGCAATGAATATTGGCACTACGACAGCGACGGCAATGTGATGTTATGGCGTGACAGTGATATCAGGCAGGCCACGGTCACCGGTGTCGAACCCACCTACACCTATACGGGGGACGGCATTGTCCCCGCGGTGACGGTAAGCAAGGGGGAACAAGTCTTAACCGCGGGCGTTGATTATCTTGTGACCGCCAGCAACAACGTCAACGCCGGTACCGCCAATTATACGGTAACGGGTATTGGTAATTATGCCGGTACCATTACCGGTAATTTCACCATCGTGCCCCAAGTGATTGATCGTCCCGCAGTGGACAATACTGCTTACGCTTATACCGGCGAACCGCAAACTTACCAACTGGCCGAACATCCGGCCTATACGGTATCGTCGAATCAAACGCAAACTAATGCGGGGCAATACAGCATTATTGTGTCGTTAAAAAACACCAGTAACTACGTTTGGGATAACCAAACCACGGGCAATTTGACCTACCTGTTCAAGATTGCGCGCCAAGCAGTGGCGATTCCCGCAGTACAAAGCGTTGATTTGGACGCCAATGACGAATTACTGATTGAAACTTATTACCGCAGTAACTGGTACGATGTGCAAAAAATTCGCAGCAACGATAGCAGTGATCCCAATAACTATTTAGGGCAACCGGTTAAAAATGGTAGTTATCGAGTCATGTTGACTTTAACCGACCGACAAAATTACTGTTGGCAAGACGGTACCGACGATGTGGTTACGGTGGCATTTGCGATTAACGTAACCTACCAACCTAATCAGTTGACGGGGGCGGTGCAAATTGACGGGTGGACGTACGGTGACCAGGCCAATCAACCGACGGGGGTAACAGCAACCTACGGTATGGTTGGGTATTATTATACGACCGACGCGGAAATAGCCGGCCGTGATGAGTTTAATATTAAGGACTGGCGGCCATGGTTCGCCCAAGTTCCGCAGAATGCGGGTACCTATTACGTGCTGGCTTACGTGCCCGCGACCGATGCCCAAAACGTGGCGGTGCACAGTACCACAATTATGGTGACGGTGGCGCCTAAACCGTTAACCATTAAAGAAGTGGTAATGGCGGTTAAGACTTTTGACGGTACCATGGCCGGCAGTGGACAAATTGCGGTGGACGGGGTCGTAGCGGGTGATTTGGTGCGGGTTGACGGCACGTTCACTTGGGATAGTGCGGACGCGGGTACCAAGGATTTTTCCGTTACCGCTTTGACGGTGGATAATGCGAACTACCTTTTGTCCGTAACCGATTATCACGGCACGGATGCAAACGGTATTTTGTGGCGTACGGTCATGCGTCCCACTCCCGACGAACGCCATTTCGTTTATAATGCACGTGCCCAAGTCTATTACGTCCCGCAAAACGATTACTACACGGTGACTGATGCCGCCCAAACCAACGCGGGAGATTATACCGTTATGGTCGCCCTTAACGACGCGGTTAACTACCGTTGGGACGACGGCAGTGACGACGTATTAACTTTCCCGTTTGTGATTGACCGTGCTACTTTGGCGGTAACGGTCGCGATGGCTGACTTCCGTGTCAATGATACCGCCACCACGCCGATGGTCACCGCTACTTTGAACGGAACCAACGTTGACGATTTACCGTGGGTGGTGATTTACGCGGCGGCCGACGTGCTGGATGCGGAAAGTTCGCCTGAATTACCCACTGCGATTGGTCATTACCGCGTGACCGCGACTTTGACCGACCACCCGAACTTTAACGACGTCAGTGCGGTGGGCTATTTCCAAATTTACCAGTTGATTAC
>CATLHJ010000032.1 GCA_949949035.1 uncultured Clostridia bacterium
CGCCGGTATTAGGTAAATTCTTGGCCAAATTTGCTAATGATAATGCGGCGTTAGCCGAATTTACAACAACGCCCGCATCAAGACCAGTAACGCTTTCCGCGTACTTCTTTATTTTAGGCCCGAAAACTCCCAACTCCTCAGCAAAACTTGATAATGTATTATCGCCAACCCAATCAGCAAGCTTACCGCCACTATTGGGCAGTTTGTTTGCTAATTCAGCAAGAGAACTTGCGGCAGCAACGGAATTTGTTACAACTCCAGCATCTAACCCTTTTACCGTATCGGCATACTTTTTTATCTTTGGACCAAACACTATTAACTCTTCAGCAAACGCCGAAAGAGTGTTATCGCCTACCCAATCGGCAAGTTTACCGCCACTGTTAGGGATTTCCTGTGCGAATTTTGCCAAAGCCAAAGCCGCGTTTGCCGATGCCGCAACCACCTCCGGGTCAATATTTTTAATCTTACTAGCATATTTGGAAAAGTTCTCACCAAAGGGAATTAACTCTTTAGCAAATTTAGCAAGACTATTTTCGCCAGTAAACAAGCTAACCAATCCACCCTGATTTGGAATAGCCGAGGCAAATTCGGCTAAAGTTTTGGCCGCATTGGCTGATGCCGTTACTACTTCGGACTCTATACCTGCAACTTTATTTGCGTATTCTCTAAAGTATCCACCAAACGCCACCAATTCCTCGCCAAATCTTGTGATAGACGAACCACCAGTCAACCACGAAGTCAGGCCGTTTAATACGTCAGCAGCCGTCAAACTAAGAATTGTTTCCGCTAAAGCCTTAACGCCGGTAAGCGTATCGGCATCCACGCCTTTTATACCTGTAAAGAACGACTGCGCATTACCCATAAACGTAGAAAGATTTGTTCCTATTTCAGGTAACCCACTTGTAGCTCCGGCAGTAAAACCACCCACAATGTTGCCGCAGAAAGACCCTAAACCGTAACCAATTTTTTCTAAAATTGGTAATCCTCTATCGAGAAATACCTCAATATCCGGAAAATATGTTACCAATGCGCCAAGTGCAGCCAACATACCGCCAACGCCGCCAATCAAAACACCCATACTTTCAACACCAGTAAGAGCCGTCTTAAAATCAGTTTTGGCAAAACTCAGCAACACCAACGACGCAGAAAGGGACAGAAGTAATTCAGACAATGCAGTGGCTATAACCAAAGTTTCGTCCACAGGTAATTCCGTCATTAAAGCAAGTATCCCACCTAAAGCTCCGATAATTAATACCATTACGCTGGTTGTACTCAACGCTTTTTTAGCGTCGGTTTTAACGCCGTTTAACAACAATAGCGAAGCGGATAACGATAGTAATAATTCGGATAAAGCATCGGCTATAATTTTTGTTTCAGCGGCTGGCAGTTCGCTCATCAAAGCCAACATACCGGCTAAAGCACCAACAACCAAAACCATTACACCTATTGTACTGTTTGCCTTTTTAGCGATAGAAGTAGAAGCAATCATTAAAGCAAACATTGCCATTACTTTACTTAACGCGTCTGACGCAGTATCCAATCGCGTTGGGTCAATCATAGAAAGCGTACCCAGAGATACTGCTAACAAACCTAACGCCACCGAAATAAGAACCAAGGTTTCTTTACACTGTTTGGCAATGCTTGTCATAGCAATGATGGCGGCAAAAGCCAACTCCATTTTGATAATTGCGTCCAACGCCCTATCCAAACCGTCTGGTTCCAAATGGCTAAGCACAACCATAACGCCGGATAAAATGAGTATAGCTCCAGACATTAGCAGTAACATTGCTCCGGCTTTAGTTGCGTTTTTTCCAGCAAAATTTGAAGCGACCGTTACTGCGGCAAACACCAATAAAAGCTTTGATATTGTTGCGGTTGCTCTATCAAGAGTCAGCGGGTCAATATCACCAATCGCCTTAAACGCCTGCACAATAATTAACAGTGCAGTAGACATACCAATAATACCCAATCCGGCTTTAGCAGCATTAGCTCCAGACAACTTGCTGGCGGCCATTAAAACGCCAAACATACCGAATATTGCAACAAAAGCGCCAATGTTCTGTTTCATCTTATCGCTGTCCAATTCGGCAATCTTTTCAAAAGAATCGATTAAACTTTTTAATGATATTGCGATTGCTAAGACCGTAGCAGCCGCGCCGATTTTAACATTTTTGCAAGCAGCGGCAACCAAAGCCAAGCCGCCAATAGCGCCAAGCAATAACGGTACAGAACTTTTGATTTTTTCAGCATCCACGTCTTCCAAACTTTTTAAGGCACTGACAAGAACTCTTAATGATGTCGAAAACGATAATAAAAATAAAGAATTTTTAGATAATTGCGGAGCAACTTTGCTTAACACGGCCGCAACGGTAACTAATCCTGCCGCCAACGTCGCCAAGATACCCATGTTGCCCCAAACCTTTTTTCCGTCTAAACTCTCCATCTGCTTCAAAGCCGTCGACAAAATAAACAAAGAACCGGCAATAGCAATTATTGTTA
>CATLHJ010000033.1 GCA_949949035.1 uncultured Clostridia bacterium
CCCCCCCCCCCCCCCCCCCCCCACCCCCCCCCGGCGACGGGCTACGGTCGGTTGTTGTCAATCACCGCTCCCGCCAACGGGGGGACATGGTAAAAGTCGGTAAACAACGGTGGGGCAGAATTACTTTGTGTTTGGTCATGGTAATTTTGTTAGTGGGCTTTACCAGCATACTGACGGTGGCCAGCGTTAAAGGTTACCTGTCAACCGATGCGGCGGTGACCACCGGTACGGCTTCTGCTTGTCCACATCATGATGTGGCATGGAGTGATGTCACTTTAAAAATGCCGGCTACTTGTACGACCGATGGCAGAGAAGTCTTATTATGTAGGCGTTGTAATGGTACTTGGTCAAGAAGCATCGCAGCCTTGGGTCACCACTATGTCGATAAAATAATCGCCCCCGGTTGCGAACACGGCGGTTACACTTTGCACACCTGTCAACGATGTGACCACCAATACCAAACTAACCCCACGCCCGCCACTGGACATACGTACAGCAGCCAGTATGTGGCACCAAATTGCGAAACTAACGGCGGTACGTTGTGGACTTGCGACCATTGCGGTCAACACCACACTACTGATCCAGTCCCCGCGTTAGGACACACTTATGGGGACTGGGTAACCATCGGCCTTGACGCCGACGGTATGGTGCGGCAACTGGGTACCTGTACGCGATGTCATCACGCGACGCAAGAACGTACGATTTTCCCGTATACTCACCGACTAACCATTACTGGTACCAATGGTGACCTAACCCTAAACTTAACGGTGTTGACTTCGCTTGCTACGCCGTTGACGGAGCAGGACTTCTTAAACTGTCTTAATGGCGCCATGGTCGGTACGGTGGTACTGGACCGCGGTACAGTGCGCTTTTATTACGCCGACGCGTTGACGTGGGGGGAATACGCGGTAGTAGCGGTCAATAAATACGATAACGACAGTAACCATTCGTTCCAATATAGTTATTGGCGTGACCAGTCGTACATCACCATCGTTACCAATTTTACTGGGCTGACTTTCGCCGACACGGTGGAACAAAATTACTAACTGCGGAATTGTACTTGTAATTACAGGGCAGATGTGCTATAATTTAATGATGAACAAACAAACAATAAATCTTTATTAACTATTTTGTTAGGGTGCCTGACGGCATCATTACTGGGACTGGGCGTAATTATTGGCTGCATATGTGGACTAGTGGTGCCGAGTAAGGCGGCCGGCGAAGACGTGTTCATTATTGCGAATGCCGAAAAGATTGGTGAAATTAAACTGGGCGAATATCCGCAAACTTTTGTTGGGGCAATCCGTAATGAGCAATTATTAAAAGACACGACTTTGACAGCGACAGGGAAAAAGTATACAACCTATATTAACACCGATAAAGTTGAGTTGATTGAATATTTATTGACGGACGGGAAAACCAAAGTCGCCAAATTGTCGTCGACAAAGTGGACTTTTGGCTCCGCGGGAGTGAACAAAACAATAAGGTATAGTGATAACACGGCGATTCAAAACGGCGAAACTTATTTTTTTGACGTCGAACCCATTAAGTTTGATATATTTACTACAAATGGCAAAGTAGTAGTTGTGGCGCAAATGGCGTTAGGTTCCATGGCTTTTGGTACCACTAACGATTGGTCACAAAGTTCCATTCGGACTTTTTTCCATAATACTTTTGCTTCTGAAGCCAATTTAACTGGTTATGCGGAGCGCATTAACCATTATTGTACCAAGGAATTAGATGATCGAGCCGGTCTACCAGTTACTGATTCGGTTTGGTTACCAAGTGCCTGTGAAATGCAAGTATTCTACGTTACTGCCCAAAAAATGGTACGACCGGCCAATGATTTTGCACGCGCGACTTATACTGATGACCGTGGCCAGTTCGGTTCACAACTGGAAGATGCTGGTGCGGTAGTTTTCCTGCGTAGTGCTGTGGGGCGTGACGGTGACACTGTCGCTGGTCATGATTGTAGAAAGTTACAACTAGGCGACAAATGTGTTACGGTAAGTAGTACCTCCTTCGCTTATTTCCCCGCCTTTGTGTTGAACGACACGACGGCACAGTATAAGACCGAAGTTACCGCGGCCACTTGTACGGCCGGCGGTTACACCGAAAGTTGGTGGGAAATCAACGGCCAACAGTTTGACTACCAAAAGTATGACGCAACCGAGGCTTTGGGTCACGCGTGGGGTGAATGGGCAACGGTAACGGAAAGTACTTGTGTAAATGCGGGCTTGCAAAAACACACTTGTACGGTGTGCGGTACCGCTGAAACGGTAGAAACCAACCCCGACGAAGCCAAACACGCGTACCAAGAAACCGTGGTTAACCCGACCTGTACCACCGGCGGTTATACG
>CATLHJ010000034.1 GCA_949949035.1 uncultured Clostridia bacterium
GGTTTTTGTCGTGGCTGCGGATAACTAAACCAACGCCTACCAGTGCCCCGACAAACGCCGCAATCGCAATCACGATCACTATGATTAACCACGCGTTGTTGCCATCCTTCTCCTCCGTGGTTTGCAACGCCTCCCACGCTTCCACGGTTAACACCGTGTATTTACCGTCAACAAAATCTATGTCGTAATTGTCGTTAATTCCTTTACCCGTAATCTCGTACTCGCCCACCGGCAAATGATCAACGTCAACGTCGGGGTCGGTCTTAATACCCAATTCATAAACTTCGTCCGCGGGGTCAACCAAACTGCCACTGGTGACACGCGCCGTTAACGCTTTCAACGGGTCGCCCACTTTCACCGTTTGGTGGTTAATCGTCACGGCAAGCAAGCGTTTGGTAATGTTGCCGTAGGCGGTCTTTTGACTGTTTTCTAAGTCGATTTTGTAATTGCCCGCGTCGTCGCCTACCAACTTGATGTCCAAATTAACGGGAATATCCGTGCCGACGTTTACTTGGGTAAAAGTACCAGTCACCGCGACCGTCAAATCGTCGCCCGGAAGTATATAATTATCTAATTTGGCACCACTAATCGTTAGGGTTGCTCGGGATGTATTATCGTAAACCTTACTGTCCGCCGTAATATCTTTAACGACAATAGTTTTTGGGGTAATATTAACCGTGTAATCCGTCGTGTTAATTGCATTGGTCAGTAAATAATTATCTTTATCATCACCCGACAACACCGCGGTGACAGTTAATGGTTTATCGTCCCCCGCGTTTTTGTCCGCCATTACCGCACTTAACGTTACTTTAACGTTATCACCGGTCACCGCGTTATCTAACGTGACCGCGGTGCTTAACCCGACGGTGCATTCGCGCTTGTAAACCCGGTTTTGTGGGGTTACCGTCCCCGACCACGTTACTTCCCGTGGGGCAATCGTTAACGGCACAGTTTTCGTTAATTGTCCCAAGGTAATTTCCGCGGTATATTCGCCGACCGTGGTTACGGTGTCGGTCACTACCCCGTTACGGCGGTAAACAATTTGCATTTCTTCACGATACCACGCGGGTCGGGTCACCGCCACGTGGTGGTCTTTGCCGTCGTACACGACCGTACCGAAAGCGTCGGGAACTTCGTCCAAATTGGCGGCTAACTCCGGCGCCGATAAATCAATGTGAACCGCAGGACGGACGCCAAGTTCTTTTCCACAATTACTCCACTCTTCGATACCAACACTACTATACGAGAACAAACTAGCCATATTGGCACCGTTACCAACGCGAAACCACGCCCAATCCGCGATGTCAGTGGTAAATGTTTTTTGCTGATAACTCAAGCGCCACAACGTTTGTGTATCCTTTTCAGTCTTTTTCATTTCGTAAAAACTTGGTAACCATAAAAAATCATTTTTCCACGCATCATAGCCGTACTTTTGCGTTAATTCATAATACCTGTCATACCAATTTTCTGTCGGTGATTCTGCTCCCCACTGGCTATTCAATTCCCGATAACGATCCATAGTAGGTGTACCACTCTCTTGCCAAGCCACTTTTTCTGGTTTAACAATGACCTTAGTAACACTGTTTTGCAAGTCAGTAACTGTATAGCGCGCCAACGGGTGATCAACCACTGGGTCAACCTTGGTTAAAGTCTCCGCAGCAGACAAATACTCTCCCCCATTATTCAAGCCCACCACCCGCACATAACTGGTACCATAAAGATCAGAAGGGTATTCAACATCTATTACTTGATCGTTAACATACAGAAAATCACGGGCGACATTCGATGGCGTGGTTAATAACAGCGTCAAAATCGGGTTGCCGTCCGTGTCGGTAGACAAATAACACACGTGCCATTCTTGCCCACCAAACGTGACCTTGATGTCGCGACCAGCATTTAATTCGTGGATAGTCGCCGCGTTGGTCTTTTGTTCCGCCATGGTGGCAATTTGGGCATAGGTTGTACCCGACGTGGCACCACGCAAAGCGTCGTACAACTTTTGCATGTTGGTCGGGTTATTATAGATTTCACCAATGGTAATAAACGTTTCGTCGTCCGTGGCGTGGCTGGGGATCAGCGTCACGCACAAGCCCAATACCGCAAAGCAAACCGCGAACACCGCCACGGCGATATTGCGCCAGACGGTTTTAAGATTTTTACGGGGAGAAAAATTATTTGACACCATAACGAATATATTGTACCCCCCCCC
>CATLHJ010000035.1 GCA_949949035.1 uncultured Clostridia bacterium
CTACACCGGCGAAGCGCAACAATTGATTACTTCGGCGCCCAACGGCGCCAGTTCTGGCGCCACGATGAATTACGCCATCGCGTCCACGTCGTATTCGACCTATTCGGGCGACGGTTCCGGTAACCGCGAAAGCGAAAGCGTGGCCAAAACCAGCGACAGTTTAACGTGGGTTAACGATTATAACCAATTATTCAAACCCACCGACGTAGGGACCTATTATTTGTATTGGTACGCGTCGGCCCGTGGCCCATCGGGCGGGCAGGCCGGTAACACCGAATCCAAGGTCGCGTGGGCCAAAGTGTCGATTACCAAAACCAAGCCGACGTTGGGGGTGAACAGTCTGCGCGGTACCAATCCCGTGTATAACGGCAGTCCCCAAAGCATGTTTACCGGTAGGCCGTCCGTGTTGGTGCCGAATAACCGGAAAACGGGTAACAACGATGTTTATGACAACGCCACCTTGCTGTACGCGTTGTCCAATTCGTTAGTAACGCGTCCCAGTACCGACGAAAACAAGAATAACGATACCGTTAATGGCAATCTGGCGGCGTTAAAACGGACCGACGTGGACGGTAAACCGTATTACCTGTGGGTCAAGGGGATAGAAAACAACAACCTGTCCGCGACCGAATGGGTGTGCTTGGGTGAAACCACCAAATCACAAATGCAGACCGCGACCATTGCCGTAACGGGGTTGTCGATTTTGAATCCGGCCACGCGTGAATATAATGGACAATCCACGCCGTTCGTTGAAGGCACGCCCCAAACCGACCGCGGGGCGGCGTTACCGTTAACCAAGGAAGATGTGGGCGAAGTGACCTATCACCGTTATTTTACATCCGCCGACGAATTGGCCAAGCAGGCACAAAATGCGGATTACGAACCCAAAGTTGAAGTGTTGACTGCGAACAATTTAGCGGAAGTTAACTTGGCGAAGGATGCGGGGCTATACGAATTGGTGGTGGCGTGGAGCGGCAGCAACCCCGACAAAGCCTTTAACATTTACCCGGGTGAAACGCATTTCCAATACTATACAATTAAGAAAGCCACGCACGGCATTAACTTGGGCAGTTCCTTGCAGATGGTGTACAATCCGACCATTAGTGTCGATGGTGCACCGTTAGTAACGGCAGGGTGGTTTGAATGTATATTGGACGGCAACGCCGTAACGGCCCCCAATGACGTGATTGACGGCAGTGAGAATTGGGTAAGTTTCTGTTGGACGCGCGACGGTGTCAATCCGCCGGCGCTCGACGACCCGCAATTCGCCATTAACCAACCGCTTGGTGCGCCGTTAGGTACGCACGAAATGCAGTTGCTGTACGATTATCGTGCACGTTTATCCGGCACGTGGTGGCTGTGGCTTCGGTTTGACCACCACCGCAATATTGCCAGTGACACGATTGTGCGTTACGGCTATTCGGTCACGGTTAACGACTTGCCGGCTACCGACGTCACTTTGGAAAACGTTAACGGCGGTTTACGCCACAACGATGACCTGCCGTTCGACGGCCAGTTGCACGAAATTGCGACGGGCGATTTCCTGTATGCCGAAACCTTTATCCAAATTGATGAACGCGACGTTGAATACAACATTGCCGACGGTAACGGTAATTTGGTAGGTGGTTATACGGACAGTAACGGTGAGGAACACGACGGTTGGACGAAAAATAAGGCTGACTTGCGCGTCGCCACGTTTGGGAACTACTACTTGGTTGTACGCTGGGGATACACTACCGACGAAAACGGGCAACCGTACTACCACGAGAACGTGGCCGCGACCGACGTTAATGGTATTCGACTGTACAGCAAAACGTTGGGCTTCCAAATTACCACCAAGACGGATTTCAGCGATTTGACCTTTACCGGTTTGCCGGTTAACCCGTTAACGGGGACTTATTACGACAACACGGCGCGGCTGTATACCGAAGCGGCCCCCAGCAAGTTGG
>CATLHJ010000036.1 GCA_949949035.1 uncultured Clostridia bacterium
CAACGTCGGGGTCGGTCTTAATACCCAATTCATAAACTTCGTCCGCGGGGTCAACCAAACTGCCACTGGTGACACGCGCCGTTAACGCTTTCAACGGGTCGCCCACTTTCACCGTTTGGTGGTTAATGGTTACGGCAAGCAAGCGTTTGGTAATGTTGCCCGTGGCTTCGTTTTGGCTGTTGGCCGCAATCTCGTAATTGCCGGCGTCCTTGCCGTCCAAACCTTGGTAAGTTAAGACCACCTTAATCCCGTTGCCGACACTGCTGAACGGTTGGTCGTCGCGAACATATTGCCCGGTCACTGCCACCGTTAAATCGTCGCCGGCGACGATATTAGTGTAATCAATTTTACTGGTGTCCAAAAACGCTGTCGGCGTACCGTCATAGGTCTTATCTTTCGTGGTAATATTTTTAATCGTTACTGTCCGTGGGGTGATATTGGCTTTCAATTCTAACTCGGGATTGGCTAATTCGTAATTATCAGCGTCCTTGCCAGTCAAACTAATCGTGACCGGTACGGACTTTTCGCCCACGTTTTTGTCGGGGTATTTACCATCGGGGATAATTGACACGTCGTCTATGGTGTAACTGCCCGTTAATTTCACGCCACTGGTATCGAAATCAACCTTTTGCGTGCCGTCGTAAGTTTTACCATTGTTTTTGACTTTAAGACCTTCGACGGTAACGGCCTGCGGCGTCACCGTCACTGTAATGTCTTTAACCATGTCGTTTAATTGCACGGTGGCGGTATACGTGCCGGCGTCCTTCACGGCGGATACCGTTACCCCGTCGGCGTTGGTATAGGTAATCGTCATCGCGGGGTCGTACCAAGCGGGTTTGGTGGTCATACCGGCGATCGTTTGTGCGTTGGCGGTATACGCGAACGTCACGTCGCTGGGTTCGCCTTGCGGCCAATCCGCCAACAACGCCGTCGCCGACAAGTCCACGTGCAGCGCGGGGTAAACCGGATACTTTTTGTAGGCGGCATCATAATCTTCATCTAGGGTAACAAGAGTGGAATTTTCGTCACCCGTTCTTGTCCAAAAATTATTACTTCGGGAACTTGTCGACCAAAGCATACTTAATTCATACCTTGATGGTAACCATAAATAATCATCTTTCCAAGCCCCGTACTCTGCGATTTTACTGTAATTATGGCTGTTATCATACCACCCTGTGCTTGGTTCCTCACCCCAGTTTTGATTTTTTCGATTCAACCTGATACCCGAAATTTGGCCTGCCCGTTGCCATTCTACAAATGCCGGCTTAACAATGACATCGGTCAAGGCACCACTTACCGACGGTACGCTAAATTTAGCCAGTTCGTGATTAGCATCGGGTGTTACTGTATTGTTTAATGTTTGACCATCATCAGTAGAATACTGACCCGCATTATTCAAAATTTGGCTACGTATGTAACTGGCACCATACATATTCAGCGGATAATTTTGTATTACTTTATTACTAATGTTTGTATCGTTTACTATGCTCCATACATCCGTCGTGAACGCTTCCGCCAGCCACAGCGTCAAAATCGGTCGGCCGTCCATGGTTCGCGACAAATAAACCGCGTACCATTTTTTACCGCCAAAAGTAACTTTAATGTCATTATCACCATTGTATCCCCGCATGTCCGCCGCGTTGGTTATGTTCTTCGCCGCATCAACCACATCATCATAGGTCGCGTTGGTTTTGCCGGTAATTAAATTGTATAATTGTTGCACGTTCGCGTGTTGCCCATAAATTTCACTGACGGTGTAATTGCCGTCGTCCGCGGCGTGGGTGGGGATTATGGTTACACATAACCCCAGCAACGCGAAACACAGCGCGAACACCGCCACGGCGATATTGCGCCATACCGTTTTAAGATTTTTACGGGGAGAAAAATTATTTGACATCATAACGAATATATTGTACCCCCCC
>CATLHJ010000037.1 GCA_949949035.1 uncultured Clostridia bacterium
ATCCCACATTCGTAGTGTCCCACGTAAATAGACAGTTGCCACCATCGCCGATTATGACAAAATCAAATTGATGGTTATGGTGACCGAATTTTTGGACCGTGCCAACACGGCCGTCGAACGGGCCCAGCGTTTCACCATGGCCTTGGATTGCGTTACCGCGGCATACGGAATCGCCAGGGCGGCGCGCGGGCTGTAAAATAAAAAAGTCCCGCCAAATGGCGGGATAAAAAAATTAAACAAACTTTGATTTTTTTAATTGACAATTCAAGGCGAATGCGATATTATCTCTTATGAACAAAGACAAAGGAAATAAAAAATGAAACAGGCATTATTTACTAAATTTGACGGATATTCGGAAAAACAATCACGGGTATTATTGTCCGCCATGCTGGTTTTGCTGGAATATGGGAAATTCGAACCCTTGGCTGGTGTTACCCCCTTTGACAACGCTGTCCGTGTTTTGGCTGATGGCATGGCGTCTGACAAGACGGTAAAATGGGCTTGCAAACGGATTGGCTTGACAAAGGACACAGAAAAAGAAGTGTTGGCCTATATCCGCGGCGCGTTAAGAATAACCGGGTTTGATGGTGACCGTGGATTGGCGGCATTGACCATTTTGCTGGGCGGGTATCATGAATCTTTTGGGGAAATCGCAGAATGACGGACAAGAAGCTTAAACATGGTGGGGCACGTCCTGGGGCTGGGCGTCCACCAAAACCACCATCGGAACGTGGTGTGTTTGTTCAGTTTTATCTGCGCCCAGATATGGCAGAACAGGTAAAAGAATTTGTAAAAAAATTGCGCCAGCAATCATAATAAAAAAACACCCCCGCCAAACGGCGGGGGACGTTTTGTGCAAATTTTGTGCAAAACAAATGGCAAATTGTGCCAATTTGTGCATAAAAACGATTAAAAACGAGAATTCAAACCGGGACGCATTGCCGCATGATGTTTTTCGCCAATAAAATAAAAAAATCCCGGAAATTCGGGTCATGTAGACTGGTGGGGATAGTGGGACTCGAACCCACACGGTTGCAATAACCAAAGGATTTTAAGTCCCATCCATCGAGCCGAAATTCAGCGGGCTTGCTGGATTATTGTGCAAATTTTGTGCAAAGTCAATTTGATTTTTGATTATTTTGCGTATCGTGTCCAGTTGTCCAGGTATTCAGCAACAGTCCCCTTGCCGTGTTTGGTGTTGTAATATTGTTTCCAATATGCGGCTTGGCCCGCTAAATCTGTGGGGATGGCCCCAGGAACGCGTAAATAATGAATTCGAGCCAAGGCACACGCATAAGCCAGGTTGGATGTTAAAGCATCAGTGATGCTTTGGCCGGCACCACGCAACTTTTCCACGGCGACTTTTAATTCAGGTTTATAACGCAAATAATTGTCGTATATATCCCGTGCCGTGGCCAGTTCCATTTGCCAGACACCAAAGGCGCCCACCATGCCGCTACATCCAACCTGGCGAATATATCGGCCGCAATGTGATTCTTGGGCTGCGGTGCCCATCATTAAATCTTCGGCCGCAGGCGACCATGCGTTTAACGTATGCAGGGTTGGTCTGATAATCAGTTCACGTAATTGTTTGGGGTTCATAATGTCTAACTTTGGTTATAATAACGGCATTTTTCAATCGCGATA
>CATLHJ010000038.1 GCA_949949035.1 uncultured Clostridia bacterium
ACAACCAAAAAGACGTTACTGGTAATATAAGTCCGCGCTTCATTGTCGTCACGGTGAACCACCAAACGGTGAAAGTGGGCGACCCGTTGAAAGCGTTAACGGCGCGTGTCACCAGTGGCAGTTTGGTCGACCCCGCGGACGAAGTTTATGAATTGAGTATTAAGACCGACGTTGACGTTAATAATTTGCCGGTAGGCGAGTACGAGATTACGGGTCAAGGAATTAACGACAATTACGACATAGATTTTGTTAAGGGTAAATATACGGTATTAACACCGGAAGCGTGGGAGGCGTTGCAAACCACGGAGGAGAAGGACGGCAACAACGCGTGGTTAATTATTGTGATCGTGATTGCGATTGCGGCGTTTGTTGGGGCACTGGTAGGCGTTGGTTTGGTTATCCGCAGCCACGACAAAAACCACGACCCCAAACCGACCAAAGAACCAAAGCCCAAAAAGGATAAAACGACCAAAGCTGACACGTCAACGGCAGACCAAAACGCTAAACCGCAAGCCAAATAACTAATACAAAGATTAATCGTGGTACCAAACGTGATAAATTTGGTCAAAAATTTGCCCACAGGGTATTGCTTATTGATGATCTTTGCTGTATGCTGTAAAAAACAAAGGAGTAGATGATGAAAAAACTTAAAACTTTTATCTACGAGGCGCAAGTGGCTTTGGTCGGTGGCAGTGAATTTGCTTCGCGTAAGGACGAAAGGCAAGCGATCGCCTTGCTGCGCCAAGACATCAAAGATTTCCGTTTGGGTGTAGGTGAAATCGCTAGACTGTGTCGTGCCAACCATATTTGGCCATCCGCTTTGTTCCCCAAGAACCCCGTATTGGCGGATAAAGTTATTGCCGAATTAGTACGGCAAAATGACGAACGTTACCGCAAACTTGTCGGCGACGAACGCGTTAAGTAAAACTCACTGCTTGCCAATTCGCGGCGTTAATAATATAATAAAACATCGGGGATTGGCGCAGGGGTAGCGCGCTTGTTTTGGGAGCAAGAGGCCGTGAGTTCAAATCCCACATCCCCGACCAAAGGAAAAAACTGCGCTTTGACTTGGTTTTTGCTATTCGCAAAAACCATCGTTTTTCGCTTGTTTTTTCCTTTTCCGCTAGACGCGGGTTAAGGAATATTGATTTTTAACTTTGCCGTTAGTAAATGTTCTCGATGAGTGGCATGGGCTTGGCGGCGGTGTAAATTTAATAATTATGCTTGATATTTGGCGCCAGTTGCGGTATAATAAAGATATGAATACGCAAGAAAAGGCAGGCAGGCAGGCAGGCAGGCAGGCAGGCAGGCAGGCAGGCAGGCAGGCAGGCAGGCAGGCAGGCAGGCAGGCAGGCATAAATTATCTCTTGTTTTAAGTTTTATCTTGGCCGCTATTTGTTTATGTTGCGGAACCGGTTTAATTATTACTAATCTTA
>CATLHJ010000039.1 GCA_949949035.1 uncultured Clostridia bacterium
TTTCGTACGCTGCGTGCGTACAAAAACCAAAACCACAGCTGTTCCGCATTTTGAAACTTTTCGGCCGGGATAGTTGTTTGCATGGTTTGTTGTGTCATTCTTGCTCTCCTTGTTGGTAAAAATGTTGCGGACTTTTTAATATATAGATTAAGAATAGTTTCCTGTAAAACGTTACAACCAAAGGTTGAAGTTCGAATCGGAAATCTATATCGCTGGGCTGATTTAATCCGGGTCAGTCGAATCGCGCCGTCACGGTGCCAGATTCCGCCCAGCGGCCCATAAAATTTTGGGCACATAAATGTGCCCGAATTTTAATGGTCAAAAAAACGTTATCCAAAAATAAACCCGCATGATGCGGGTTTATAATATCGGCGGAAAACAGTCGCCACCGGTTTCGGGACAACAGTTAAATCCCTGGTCCCCCATGTCGGTGTATATTTCACCCGTACAGCAACCGTTCGCATCCGGGTTGGTCCCATCTTCGCAGGTGATGGTTGCCGGCGGTGTTTCCACGGGCAATGTCTGGTTGAACGGATTTTGTATAGTGCCGTCGTCATTGTATTTCAAGCCCAAGACATCTTCGATATAACTTAGGTCGCCCGATATCCCCGTCATACCCGTGCCGTTGTTGCTGACGTTGTAATTGTTCTGGAACGTCTGCTGTTGATTGTTAAAGACGGCGTCCTGTTTCGCGTTGTTAATCGCCTTGTACTGGTTGGACTGGCAATAGAACAGAACCGTGTTGTAATCAATCCCCTTGGAATTCATTTCTCGGACCTGGGCGTTGGTCAGGTTTAATTTACCATCCTTGTAATCCGAACAGTATTCGGCGGCCCAATTGAACGAACGTACCTGGCCAATCCAAGAATCGTCTTCCGCCGCACGAATGCTGGGCGATGGGGTCGCACGCATTGGGTTGCCCGTCGGTGATTGTTCTTTCAAATGTTGCAATGAACATTTCTTGGAATTATCCATGCAGACCACCGCCAAATCCTGGGGCGAATAAACCGTAATGCGCGTGCCGGCCGCAATCGTGAACGGGGGCGTGGTGTTGTCCATCATATCGACCATTAATTTCTGGGCCACCTGGTTCCAGGCCGTGATGATTTCATTTTTCGCCAATTCAGACGAACGGACCGTACCCGATTGCACAACTGTGTTGTTATCCAAATCGATTTGGTTCACGAATTTGTCCGCAATGGGCGCAATCATATTGACGGCCGCCGGCACAATCGCGGTCAGCATCGGCATCACGAATTGTTCCAGGTAATCCGTACTGCCCCGGCCGGGAACGCCAATGCGACCCTGGGCGTCGCCGGAAAACGGATCGGTCGCGCCGCCAAAGTTAAATTCAACGCCATTGGGCAAAACAAATTGGTACCATTTGATTTC
>CATLHJ010000040.1 GCA_949949035.1 uncultured Clostridia bacterium
TAATTGGTAGTAGCGTGGTGGCCGCCGTACTGGGGGTGACGGTAATTATTGGTTGTGTGTGCGGCCTGATTATCCCCAGTACGGCGGCCGACGACGATAATATTATCAGCATTGGCGAAATTTATGATAACCCGACTAACGTGCAAAAATTGTATAACGCGTTGGCGGGCGACGGTGCGACCTACAACCAAATTAAAACCTTGGCGGAACAAACCAAAAACGCGGCGGACTTCCGTACACTAAACGATGGTCGGGACGTTAAGGTCGTCTTCGGCGGTTACACGTGGCACGCGTGTTATTTATCGCAAACTAATGAAACCAACCCGCGTCCAATTTTGACCTTGTGGTTAGAGCAACCATTTACGACCAGTAAATTTAACCAGTATTCGGTATATGGTAACCCGCAGTATCCCAGTGATTTGTACGCTACCAGTTACATTCGGGCGTTACTCAATAACGGCGGTACTTACGCTACCAGTGGTACCAGCCTAGCGGATTACACACCTAATCCCAATTATGCATTGAAAGAATTTTTACCAGACGGACGTTATGGTAATTTGTTGGTGCCACCCCGTTGTGTCGATTGGCAAAGATATCAATCCGAGAATAAAGATCGGCATAATATAGGTTGGGATTCGGGGAATACTTTGTATGACGGATGGCAAAATGACCCGTTGTGGTTAGTCTGCATGGCTACTGAACGCGCTTTATGGAGTGCCGAACAAATCGCCAGTAGTACGGATCGCGTTTGGGCACGCGATGGTGACCATTGGTTTGATCGCAGGCAATATGTGATGTTGAATAAGACTAATCGTTTTGGGACTTATACTGATAACGAAGTAATTTGGGACGAAGGTGTGCGTCCGGCGTTGCACCTTGATTTGTCGGCGCCGGAGTTGACGGTTTACCCGACCTTGCACCACATAACTATTATAGGTGATGTGTCCGGTAACCGGGAACAGTTAAGCATAAACTTTTACAGCACGCGGACGGAGGTAATCCCCGATCTGCCGACCTTTATCCAGTTACTTAACGACCCAAACAGCGGTGTGTTCGTGGTGGTCAACGGCAGTAAAGTGCGGTACAACGAACCCGGTCAGGGCTGGCGCGAGTACCCGGTAACGGCGGTGGTGCCCAGTAGTACGGCCAACACTTTCGGCTACTGTTATTTGAACGACGAGGGTAACACGGTGACGGTGTGGCGTAACCTGACAGAGAGAATAGAGATAGCCGACAGCGTAATGGGCAATCCCGATGCGGTGTAGTGGTGGTCGGTTAATAACTTTTTATCGATTTGTTTTTAGTACCTAAAAAACGGTTAATAACTTTCTTTCCTG
>CATLHJ010000041.1 GCA_949949035.1 uncultured Clostridia bacterium
TTTATATGCGCCCTCTTCGCTGGTGGCGGTGATTGTGGCTTTGCCTGCGCCGGTTGCCTTAACGGTGCCGTTAGCGTCCACTGTTGCTACTTTTTTATCACTGCTGACGTAGGTAACCTTTTGATTGGTGGCGTTAGCCGGGTATACATTAGCTTTAACCTGTTTATCCTCGCCAACAATCAAGTTAATATTTTTTACGTTAAAGTACAAATCGGTAACCGGAACAGCGCCCGGTTTAACATCATCACCGCCGGGAGTGGTGGGTTTTTCCGGGTTATTTCCCGGTTTGTCATCACCGCCGGGAGTTGTGGGCTTTTCCGGGTCGGATCCCGGGTTGTCATCGTCATTGGCGGTAACTTTTACGGTACAGAAACCCTTATAAGACCCCTCTTCGGAGTTGGCAATGATTGTGGCATAGCCTACGCCAACAGCCTTAACATTGCCGTCAGCGTCCACAGTAGCCACATTTTCGTTGTTGCTGGCGTATGTTACTTTTTGATTGGTGGCACTAGCCGGATAGACTTTTGCATTAATCTGTGCAGACCCACCAACAAACAAATCAAGATTCCTTATATCCAATATTAAATCAGTAACCGGAACAGCACCCGGTTTAACATCGTTAGCAATAACTTTTACCGTGCAAGTTGCTGTTCGTCCGTCGGCGTCAACAGTAATTATGGCTGTGCCGGTAGAAAACGCCTTAACATTGCCAGTTTGATCCACGGTTGCAACTCTTCCATCACTGGTTTTCCAGATAATATCTTCATAAATCACACCTGTTGGAGATAAAGTGGCTTTTAATTGTGTTGCCGCGTTAACAGTCAACGTCAAATCTGTTTTATCTAAAGTAATGTCTTTAATATAAGGTTTTACCTTAAGTGTATGTTGTGCCGTAAAACCGCCGTCCTCTGTTTTTGCTGTAATAGTAACCACACCGGCATTTTTGGTAACATAATGTCCGTTTTTATCAATGGTTATAATATCCGGTTTATCGCACTCCCAAATAATGTTTTTATTTGTTGCATTTTTAGGCTCAAAATTAACAAAATAAGTTAAATCCCCCTCTTTACCCAAGGTTGTGGTGTTAGACGGTTGCATACTGATACCGGTAACCGGAATGTTTGCAGGCTTATCGCTGTAATTATAATGAAAGTTTGCATTAATAAATGGCGCATTATAATTTCCATAATCATCAATTTTAACATTTT
>CATLHJ010000042.1 GCA_949949035.1 uncultured Clostridia bacterium
CGGTCTGCATGGATTATGTGGAATTTTTCTACGGATTGGACTGGACGACCGCAGACCTGCGCGCGGCAATTAATGACTTTGTCGCGGATTGTTATGAGCAAGATTTTACCGCCAATACATACACCATTCGTGATTGGTGGGGATTTCCCATGGCGCACAAGGAAATACTTTCGGACCGCGTGGTTATCACGTATCGCGGTGGGCGTGCGACCCAATATATTAGTCAGGGGGTGACAAAATGACAGATAAAAGTATATTCAGTCAGTTAACGTCAATTGATGTGAATGACCATATTGATAAGAAAGAAACGGGCAAAGATAGATTTGGGCGCGCAATCACCTTGTCTTATTTGTCTTGGGCGTGGGCATGGGATTATTTTAAAAAAGCCTGCCCGGACGCCAAGTATGAAATCAGACACTGGGACACCCGTCCGTATTTGTATGATGAAAACCTGGGTTATATGGTGGAAACATCAATTACGGCCAATGGTGAAACACACGCCATGTGGTTGCCGGTAATGGATGGTACTAACAGTGCCATGAAAGCCACACAACAAACATTTGCAACGAAACGCAAAGATGGCACAACATATAACAAGGTGGTCGCGCCTGCCACGATGTTCGATATCAATAAAACAATTATGCGGTGTTTGGTAAAAAACATGGCAATGTTTGGGCTGGGGTTATACATCTATGCGGGGGAAGACTTGCCGTCGGACAATGAAGAACCCCAAACTATTACACAATCGCCGTATGCACCAACACACCACAACCCGGCGCGTGATATTCATCCCGATGATTGGATGACGATTAATGCGTTTGCCGGCGAACTGGCCCGCGCCGAAAGCGTCGCCGCCATTCAAACACTGGTCAATGGCCAGCGGGGCAATCCGCACCTGAATGAAATGTTAGCCATGGCGGGCAAACGCAAGGCGGAAATTATCGACCAATTATCAGAACAACAGGGGGAATAAATGTCCATTTATGCAGATGTAAAACAT